>NZ_JBEOWM010000022.1:0-112229 GCF_040296045.1 Streptomyces sp. NPDC002490
GGCCCGGCACCCCCAGGGTGCCGGGCCACACACACGTCCGGGTGCGCTTGCCGCCGGTCAGTCGAGGGGCGGGTTCTCGCGCCGTTCGGGAGAGGGGATCTTGGGCATGGCGGGGGCGGGGGCTCCGCCCAGGTTGCCGAAGGCCCCGGAGAGACCCTTCAACGCGTCGCCGATCTCGCTGGGCACGATCCAGAGCTTGTTGGCGTCGCCCTCGGCGATCTTCGGGAGCATCTGGAGGTACTGGTAGGAGAGGAGCTTCTGGTCCGGGTCGCCCGCGTGGATGGACTCGAAGACGGTGCGGATCGCCTGGGCCTCGCCCTCCGCGCGCAGGGCCGCGGCCTTGGCTTCGCCCTCCGCGCGCAGGATCGCGGACTGCTTCTCGCCCTCCGCGGTCAGGATCTGCGACTGGCGGATGCCCTCGGCGGTGAGGATGGCGGCGCGCTTGTCGCGGTCGGCGCGCATCTGCTTCTCCATCGAGTCCTGGATGGAGGTGGGCGGCTCGATGGCCTTGAGCTCGACGCGGTTGACGCGGATGCCCCACTTGCCGGTGGCCTCGTCGAGGACGCCGCGCAGTGCGGTGTTGATGTCCTCGCGGGAGGTGAGGGTGCGCTCCAGGTCCATGCCGCCGATGATGTTGCGCAGCGTGGTGACGGTGAGCTGCTCGATGGCCTGGATGTAGCTGGCGACCTCGTAGGTGGCGGCCCGGGCGTCGGTGACCTGGTAGTAGATCACGGTGTCGATGTTGACGACGAGGTTGTCCTGGGTGATCACCGGCTGCGGCGGGAACGGCACGACCTGTTCGCGCAGGTCGACGCGGTTGCGGATGGAGTCGATGAACGGGACGACGATGTTGAGGCCCGCGTTGAGGGTGCGGGTGTAACGGCCGAAGCGCTCGACGATGGCCGCGCTGGCCTGTGGAATGACCTGGACGGTCTTGATCAGGGCGATGAAGACCAGCACCACCAGAATGATCAGGACGATGACGATCGGTCCCATCGTGGTTCCCCGTACCCTTCTTGCCTCGGTGTCCGGACGATCGGCGGATCGTCGGCCTACGTGAAGATCTTGAGTCTGTCAGAACGTCGGCTGGTCCGGGGGGTGTTCCGGCCACCCGTGAGCGGTGCCCGGCCCGGCGGCGTACCGGGCTCGGGGTCGGCGCGCGGGCATCGGGCGCTCAGATCACCACGGCGGTGGCGCCGTCGATCTCCACCACGTCGACCTGTTCGCCCGCCTCGTAGGAGCGGCCCGGGTCGAGCGCGCGGGCGGACCAGACCTCCCCGGCGAGCTTGATGCGGCCCCCCTCTCCGTCGACCCGCTCGGTCACGGTCGCCTGACGGCCCTTCAGCGCGTCGACGCCCGTGGCCGTCGAGGGGAGCTGCGCGCGGTGCCGGGCCGCGATGGGCCGCACCACGGCGAGGAGGGCCACCGACACCACGACGAAGACGAGGACCTGGAGGACGACGCCTCCGCCGAGCGCCGCCGTCACCGCACCCGCGAGCGCACCGACGGCGAACATGCCGAACTCCGGCATCGCCGTCATCACGAGCGGAATCCCCAGCGCCACCGCGCCGATCAGCCACCACACCCATGCATCGATGTCCACACCGTCATGGTAGGACCGCGACGGGTGTTGCGGCAGGTCCCCTAACCGGGCAGATCGGGCAATTGCCGGTGACGGTGCGGGAGTTCGACGGGCCGGGCGCCCCGACCGGGTGGCGGAAGGGGCGGGGGTGACGGACGGGGCCGGTGGGACTGGTCAGCTCAGCGGAAGGCCGTGGGCGGTCCAGCGGTCTCCCCGCTGCTCGACGACGAGGGGGAGGCCGAAGCAGTGCGACAGGTTGCGGGAGGAGAGCTCCAGCTCGATCGGGCCGGCGGCCATCACCCGGCCCTGGCGGATCATCAGCACGTGGGTGAAGCCGGGGGCGATCTCCTCGACGTGGTGGGTGACCATGATCATCGACGGGGCGATGGGGTCGCGGGCCAGTCGGCCGAGCCGGCGCACCAGGTCTTCCCGGCCGCCGAGGTCGAGACCGGCCGCGGGCTCGTCCAGCAGGAGGAGTTCGGGGTCGGTCATCAGGGCGCGGGCGATCATGGTCCGCTTGCGCTCGCCCTCGGAGAGGGTGCCGAACCGGCGGTCGAGGTAGTCGCTCATGCCGAGCCGGTCGAGGAAGGCGCGGGCACGCTGCTCGTCGACGTCCTCGTAGTCCTCGTGCCAGCCGGCGGTCATGCCGTAGGCGGCGGTGAGCACGGTCTGGAGGACCGTCTGACGCTTGGGGAGCTTCTCCGCCATGGCGATGCCGGCGACGCCGATGCGGGGGCGGAGGTCGAAGACGTCGACCTTGCCGAGCCGGTCGCCGAGGATGGTGGCGGTGCCCTTGCTCGGGAAGAGGTAGCTCGAGGCGACGTTCAGGAGGGTGGTCTTGCCGGCGCCGTTGGGGCCCAGGATGACCCAGCGCTCCCCTTCCTTGACGGACCAGGAGACCTGGTCAACCAGTGCCCGGCCCTCGCGGACCACGGATACGTCCACCAGTTCCAGTACATCGCTCATGACCGCGTTGTCTCCCGTGTAGTTCGGCTGTCGCTTGCGTCGGTGAACGCAGCCCCGGATAAAACCTACGCCACCCGTCGGGCACGCCGTGCTCGTGGTCGGTCCTTATCGTGGTCGCATGCTTGCGGAACCACGCTCTGGACGGTTGGCAGCCTGGGGAAACGCCCTTTTGGCTGGTTTTGTCGCACCTGATGATGCGGTGCAGGCGGTGGTCGGGGAGGACTCCGTGCACCGGGTGGAGGGGATTCCCGGGGAGCCCGGGCCGATCGGGCTGACCCTGGCGCTCGGCCGGCTGCGGGCGCTCGGGGTGACCGGACTGCGGGTGGCCCTGCCGGTGCCGGGACACCCGTTGGGGCTCAGCGGGCCGGCGGAGTTCAACACCGCCGCGTTGGCGGCCGGCGAGGCGGTGCTCTGCCGGGGGGCCGCGCTGGGTCTCGTGCCGGAGGTCGTCGAGGCGGGGCCGCGCGGAGACGTGCACGTGGAGGTGGTGTGGCGGTGCGCGCCGGTCCGGGAGGCGCCGCCCGCGGACGTGCCCTCGCTGTCGGAGGCCGAGCGGGAGTTGGCGGAGGCCCTGCGGGAGGCGACGGCCCTGCTCTCCCGGCTGGACCTGGCGGGCTCGGGGCCCGTGGCGCAGGCGGCGGCGGATGCCTACCGGGTGCGGGCGGAGGGGGGCCGCGAGCTGTTGGCCCCCGGCTACCCCCCGCGCGCGGTGCGGGTGTTGGAGCTGGCGCAGCGGGTGGGGCTGCTGGTGTCGGTGGCGGACGAGTACGCGTCCGAGCACCGGACCGGGGGCGCGGTCAGCGCCGCGGAGTTGGCCGCACGGTCCGGGGCGTTGCGGCCGGTGGAGCGAACGGCGCGGCGGGCGCAGGTGGCGGCGTACAACGCGTACGTGGAGGCCGGGGAGGGGAACGGGAACCGCTGAGGGCGGGCACGGCGGTGCCCCGGACCGGGGGTCCGGGGCACCGCCGTGCGGACGTCGGTCAGCCGTTGACGCCGGTGTTGCCGAACGCCGGGTTCAGCAGCCCGATGACGTTGATGGTGTTGCCGACCACGTTCACCGGAACGTGGACCGGGACCTGGACGACGTTGCCGGACAGCACGCCCGGGGAGCCGATGGCGGCACCCTCGGCGCCCGCGCTGGCGACGGCGGCACCGGCCGAGGCGCCGGCGGCGACACCGGCGGCGGCGACGACGAGGGCGGCCTTCTTCGCGATCTTCATGGGATGTTCCTCCTGGGTGAGCGTGGCGACCCGGCCGCGGGTCGCACGCTGAGAACGTGCGCCCCCGAGGGACGACACGGGAGCGGCTCCCGATCGGCCCGATCGGAGCAATGGGCACATGGTCGGATCGTCGGACCGCTGCGGGCCCAACGTGCTGCGACCGCTCGGCGGGGGCGTGGAACCGCCGCGCCCCCGCCGGTCGGGGGACGGCGTGGCCCCCGCGGGTGCTCAGTGGTTGATGCCGGTGTTGCCGAAGGCCGGGTTCAGCAGCCCGATGACGTTCACGGTGTTGCCGACCACGTTCACCGGAACGTCCACCGGGACCTGGACGACGTTGCCGGAGGCGACGCCCGGGGAGAACGCCGCCGCGCCCTCGGCGTGCGCGCCGGTGGCGGAGGCCAGGCCGCCGCCGGCGACCACCAGTCCGCCGGCCGCCATCGTCACGGCCGCGACGCGCTTCAGGTTCATCACGTTTCGTTCCTCCTCGATCCGCCGCGGCCGTGCGCCGCGGCGGTATCCGGGTGAACCGGCGCGGAGACCCCGGGGATACGCCGTTCGAGTGACGTCCACCCGACCGTATGAATCTCATCCCGGAGGGGAACCGGCATCGAGCGCCTTGACGGGCGCGCGCCGGAGCACGCCCCCCGGACGAGTGAGGAGGAGGGGAGCTGGTCAGCGGGGCCGCACGGGCGGCCCGGTCAGCCGGTCGCCTCGTGGCGCACGGCCCACAGGGCGGCTTGGGTGCGGTCGGCGAGGTCGAGCTTCATGAGGATGTTCGAGACGTGGGTCTTGACCGTCTTCTCGGAGAGGACGAGGGCCCGGGCGATCTCCCGGTTGGACCGACCGTCCGCGATCAGGGCGAGCACCTCCCGCTCCCGTTCGGTCAGGGAGCCCGCGCGGCCCTGGCCCTGACCGCCGCCGTCCTGGCTGAGCAGCGCGTCGGCGACCTCGGGCTGGAGGAGGACGTGTCCGGCGTGGACCGAGCGGATGGCCCCGGCGAGGGCTTCCGGGTCGACGTCCTTGTACACGTAGCCGGCGGCCCCTGCCTTGAGGGCGGGGACCACCGTGCGCTGTTCGGTGAAGCTGGTGACGATCAGCACCCGGGCCGGATTGCCCAGTTCGCGCAGCCGGCGCAGGGCCGCCACCCCGTCCATGCCCGGCATCTTGACGTCCATCAGGACGACGTCGGGGCCCAGTTCCTCGGCCCGGGCGACCCCTTCGGCGCCGTCGGCCGCCTCCCCGACGACCTCGATGTCCCCCTGGACCTCCAGGAAGGTGCGCAGCCCGCGGCGGACCACCTGGTGGTCGTCCACGAGGAGCACGCGGATGTTCTTGTCAGCCACCGGGGACCTCCATCTGGATCGTGGTGCCCTGGCCGGGCTCCGATGTCACGGTCAGCGTGCCGCCGACGCCGTCCGCGCGGTCCCGCATGGACACCAGCCCCAGGTGGCGCCCGGCGTGCCGGACCGCCTCGGGGTCGAAGCCCGCGCCATGGTCGGTGACGCGCAGGACGGCGCCCCGGCCGTGGGGTTCGAGGAGGACGTCCACCCGCTCGGCCCCCGAGTGGCGCAGGGCGTTGTGCAGGGCCTCCTGGGCGACCCGGAGCACGGCCTCCTCCTGGGTGGCGGGCAGTGCGCAGGCGAGGTAGCCCCGGTAGGTGACGCGGGCGGAGTGCACCCGGTCCAGGACCTGGACGTGGGTGCGCAGGGTGGCCACCAGGCCGTCCTCGTCGAGGGCGGCGGGGCGCAGCTCGACCACGGCGGCGCGCAGTTCGTCGGCGGCCTCCGCCGCGAGTGCGGCCACCTGGTTCAGCGCGTCCTTGGCCCGGGCCGTGTCGCGGTCGACCAGGGCGGTGGCGGCCTGGGCGGTCAGGCGCAGCGAGAACAGCTTCTGGCTGACGGCGTCGTGCAGCTCGTGGGCGAGCCGGGAACGTTCCTCGGCGATGGTCAGCTCCCGGCTGCGTTCGTAGAGGCGGGCGTTGGTCAGGGCGATCGCCGCGTGCTGGGCGAGGATCGCGAGGAGGTCCTCGTCCTCCTCGGTGAAGCCGCAGCCGCCGTCCGGGGCCGGGTGGTTCTTGTTGGCGAGGAAGAGCGCGCCGATGATCTCGTCGCCGTCCCGGATCGGCATGCCGAGGAAGTCGGACATCTCGGGGTGGGCGGCGGGCCAGCCCTCGAAGCGGGGGTCCATCCGGACGTCGGCGAGGCGCTCGGTGCCGGCGTCCTTGAGCATGGCCGCGAGGATGCCGTGCTGGCGGGGCAGGGGGCCGATGGCGCGCCACTGCTCGTCGCTGATGCCGTCGACCACGAACTGGGCGAACCCTCCGTGGTCGTCGGGCACGCCGAGGGCCGCGTACTGGGCGTCGAGCAGTTCCCGGGCGGAGACCACGATCGTCTTGAGGACGTCGCGCACCTCCAGGTGCCTGCTCATGGCCAGCAGCGCGGAACTGACCGCGGAGAGGCCGGAGCCTGGGCCTTGACTCATGTGTTCACCGTACCGGCGGGGGTGGCGGCTCGGATCGGACGGCGGACGTCGTGGGGGTAGGGCGCGGGGCCTAGGTCCAAGGGGGCGCGGGAATCCGGGCCGACGTCCGAGGCGGGGGGCGGGGGCGGGCTCCTACCGTGGAACCGCGGACCGGCGCCCCGGTGACCAGGTGCCCGGGCGTCGGGCCGCGCGGGCGGGGCGGAAGAGACGGCAGGGCGCGGCGGGACAACGCGGCGCCGGAACGAGGGGAGCCGGACGCATGCCGGTGGCGATCGTCACGGGGGCTTCTAAGGGGTTGGGGCGGGCCCTGGCACTGGCGCTGGCGCGCCGGGGCTGGGACCTGGTGCTGGACGCCCGGACGGCCGGGGTGCTGGAGCGGACCGCTCAGGACGTGCGCACCCACGGCACCCGGGTGGTGGCGCTGCCCGGCGACGTGACGGACCCGGCGCACCGCGGGGAGCTGGTGGCGGCGGCCCGCGGGCTCGGCGGCTTGGACCTGTTGGTGAGCAATGCGAGCGTGCTCGGGGCGGAGCCGCTGGTGCGGTTGGAGGCGCAGCCCTTGGCGGGGCTGCGGCACGCGCTGGAGGTGAACGTGGTGGCGGCCCTGGGCCTGGTGCAGGAGGCGCTGCCGCTGTTGCGGCTGGCCCCGGCGGGTTCGGTGATCGTGCTGAGTTCCGAGGCGGCGGCCGAGGCGTACGAGACGTGGGGCGGGTACGGGGCGTCCAAGGCGGCGCTGGACCAGGTGGCGGCGGTGCTGGCGGTGGAGGAGCCGGGGCTGCGGGTGTGGGCGGTGGACCCGGGCGACATGCGGACGGACCTGTACCGGGCGGCGGAGCCGACGGCGGACGAGTCGGGGCGTCCGTTGCCGGAGCGGGTGGTGCCGGCGTTCCTGCGGTTGCTGGACCGGCGGGCGCCCAGCGGGCGCTACGACGCCCCGTCCTTGGTGGACCCCCTGACCCGTTGAGGGTGCCGCTTCGCCGGGCACCGGGCCGGCCCCGGGTTGCGGGATCGTGCCGGCCGGTGCACCGCGCGCGCGTCGGTGTATACGAGGGGCCGGGCCGGTGCGGGTGCCGGGTGGGAGCGCTTGAGGCGACCGCAGGGCGCACCACGGGACCCCTTTGACTCACCGTGAGCGTTGCTTCAGCAACATTCGGTGAGATTCGCGGGTGGGCGGTGTGAGCCCCGGCATAGGACGCACATCACGTACGACGCTCCTTAGTGGGCTCTTCGTCCGCTTACGGGCGGGGTGGATGACGGATTCGAGCGATTCGCCCACCCCCCTGATCCACTAGCCGGCTTCGTAGGTCACATGATTGCCAGCGAATTTTGCGAGAGCTAAGAATGGCTGCCGTCGCTCAGCGCCGCGGGAGTTTGCCCGCGGCGTTCGTGTCGGAAACACCAGTCCCTGCCGGGCCATGGGCGACTCCCGCTACACGGAGAGGTCCCCACAGCCATGTCGAAGAACAGCTCTGCCTCCGGAAGCCGTCGTACGACGTTGACCCGGGCCCACAAGTTCTCCATCGCCGGTGTCGCGACCCTCGGTGCGGCGGCGCTCGCGCTGTCGCTGGTTCCCGCGGACGCCTCCGACTCCCCCGTGACCGAGGCCGCCCCCGCGGCCTTCCAGAGCAAGAAGATCGAGGACGTCCGGGCGGACGTCACCGACCAGAAGGCCGCGGCCGACCAGAAGGCCCGGGCCGCCGCCGAGCGCATCGAGGCCCAGCGGGCCGCCGAGGCGAAGCAGGCAGCCGGCGCCAAGGAGAGCGCCGAGCGGGCGCAGCGCGCCGCCGAGGCCAAGAAGGCGGTGGAGGCCGCGAAGGCGAAGCAGGCCGCCGAGTCCGCCGCCGAGCGCTCCCGCCAGCAGCCGAGCTCCGCCAGCCGTGCGTCCGCCCGGACCGTGGTGTACGCCAACAACCTGGACGGGTGGATCCGCGAGTCGCTCGACGTCATGAAGGAGAACGGCATTCCGGGCAGCTACAACGGTCTGTACCGCAACATCATGCGGGAATCGAGCGGCAACCCCCGGGCGATCAACCTGTGGGACATCAACGCCCGCAACGGCATCCCCTCCAAGGGCCTGCTCCAGGTGATCCCGCCGACCTTCAGCGCGTACCACGTCACGGGCACGCCGTTCGACATCTACCACCCGGTCTCGAACATCACGGCCGCCGCCAACTACGCGGCCGACCGGTACGGCTCGATCGACAACGTCTTCGGCGCCTACTGACCCCCGATGCTCCGCGGGCCGTCGTGCCCGGGCGACGACGAGGGCGGCACCCGCACTGGTGCCGCCCTCGTCGTCGTTGCGTGCCCCGGTGCGGGGCTCCGGTTCACTTGCTGCGCATGACCTCGGGTTCGTGGCGCCGCAGGAAGCGGGAGACCAGGAACCCGCACAGGGCGCCGAGCGCGAGCAGGGCGCCCATGTCGAGCAGCCAGGTGCCCGCGTCGTGGTCCCACAGCGGGTCGGCGTTGCCGGGGTCGTCGGTGCTGGGGTTGACCCGGTTGAAGTCGAGGGTCGCGCCGGCCGCGGCGACCGCCCAGCGCGAGGGCATCAGGTAGGACAGCTCGTTGACGCCGACGCTGCCGTTCAGGGTGAACAGACAGCCGGTGAAGACGACCTGGATGATCGCGAACATCACCAGCAGCGGCATGGTCTTCTCGGCGGTCTTGACCAGCGCGGAGATGATCAGGCCGAACATCATCGAGGTGAAGCCGAGCGCCATGATCGGCAGGCAGAGCTCCAGCAGGGTCAGCCCGCCGAGGACGACGCCCTCCTCGGGGACGTCCCGCATGGTGAAGCCGATGCCGCCGACGATCGCGCCCTGGAGGACGGTGATCATGCCCAGCACGATGACCTTGGACATCAGGTACGCGGAGCGGGAGAGGCCGGTGGCGCGTTCCCGTTCGTAGATGACCCGTTCCTTGATCAGCTCGCGCACGGAGTTGGCGGCGCCCGCGAAGCAGGCGCCCACGGCGAGGATCAGCAGGACCGTGGCCGCGGTGCCGTTGGGCACCGGGCGGCCGTCCGGTGCCGGCGGATTGGGCAACAGCCCCTGGTCGGAGTTGATCAGCAGGCTGACGACGCCGAGGACCGCCGGGAGCACCAGCATCAGGGCCATGAAGCCCTTGTCGGAGGCGATCACCGACAGGTAGCGGCGGACCAGGGTCAGCAGCTGGGAGCCCCAGCTCTGCGGCTTGGGCTGGCGCACCGACTGCGGGGACGGCACCTGCACCGACTGCGGGGCGACCGCATCGATGTCGGCCGCGTACATCTGGTAGTGCTGCGAGCCCTTCCAGCGGCCGGCCCAGTCGTAGTCGCGGTAGTTCTCGAAGGCGGAGAAGACGTCGGCCCAGGTCTCGTAGCCGAAGAAGTTCAGGGCCTCCTCGGGCGGCCCGAAGTAGGCGACGGCCCCGCCGGGGGCCATCACCAGCAGCTTGTCGCAGAGCGCCAGCTCGGCCACCGAGTGGGTGACCACCAGGACCGTGCGACCGTCGTCGGCGAGGCCGCGCAGCAACTGCATGACGTCGCGGTCCATGCCCGGGTCGAGGCCCGAGGTGGGCTCGTCCAGGAAGATCAGCGAGGGCTTGGTCAACAGCTCCAGGGCGACCGAGACCCGCTTGCGCTGGCCGCCGGAGAGGGAGGTGACCTTCTTGTCCTTGTGGATGTCGAGCTTCAGCTCGCGCAGCACCTCGCCGATGCGCTGCTCGCGCTCCTGCTCGCTGGTGTCGGCGGGGAAGCGCAGCTTGGCCGCGTAGCGCAGCGCCTTCCGGACGGTCAGCTCCTTGTGCAGGATGTCGTCCTGCGGGACCAGGCCGATGCGCTGGCGCAGCTCGGCGAACTGCTTGTAGAGGTTCCGGTTGTCGTACAGCACGTCGCCGCGGTCGGCGGGGCGGTAGCCGGTGAGGGCCTTGAGCAGGGTCGACTTGCCGGAGCCGGAGGGGCCGATCACCGCGACCAGGGACTTCTCGGGGACGCCGAAGGAGACGTCCTTGAGGATCTGCTTGCCGCCGTCGACGGTGACGGTCAGATGGCGGGCCGAGAAGGACACCTCACCGGTGTCGACGAACTCCTCCAGCCGGTCGCCGACCAGCCGGAACGTCGAGTGACCGACACCGATGATGTCCGTGGGGCCGAGGAGGGCGCTGCCGCCCTTGGCTATCGGCATGCCGTTGACGTAGGTGCCGTTGTGGGAGCCGAGGTCCCGGATCTCGAACCGGCCGTCGGGCGTGGCGTGGAACTCCGCGTGGTGGCGGGAGACCTGGAGGTCGGAGACGACCAGTTCGTTCTCCAGCGCACGGCCGATGCGCATGACCCGGCCCAGGGCGAACTGGTGGAACGTGGTGGGGCTGCGGTCCCCGTACGCCTGGGGCGACTCGGCGCGGCCCGGCCCCGACTGCTGCGGCCCGCCCGCCGCGGGCTGCTGCCAGCCCTGCTCCGGGTGGGCCTGGGGCTGCGGGGCCGCCTGCTGGCCGGCCCAGCCCTGGTGCGGGGAGGCCGCGGCGGCGTCCCGCAGGTCGACCCGGGGGCCGTCCGTCGCGTTGCCGAGGTGCACGGTCGAGCCGGGTCCGAGCTCCATCTGGTGGACGCGGTGCCCCTGCACGAAGGTGCCGTTGGTGCTGCCGTGGTCCTCGACCACCCAGGTCCGCCCGCTCCAGCTGATCGTGGCGTGGCGCCAGGAGACCCTGGCGTCGTCGAGCACGATGTCCCCCTGCGGATCGCGTCCGAGGGTCCACGGTCTGGACGGATCGAGCGTCCAGGTCCGTCCGTTCACTTCCAGTACGAGTTCCGGCACTCCATGCCCCACTGCTGTGTCCCCCGATGGTTCCCCCGGCTTGGGGAGTCTAGGGATGTCGAACAATGTGGGGAACTATTCCAGGCCGGGCCCCGGAATCGAAAGTCGGGCCGCGCGAAGGGCTCCGACAGGCCCTCCGGACAAGGCCGTTGACCGACCGGAACCGGACGGTTCGGGTGTCTCGTCCTCGCTTCTGCCGGATGCTCCCCCGGCCTCGGGCGGCGGGGGTCGACGAGGATGGCGGCGGGGAGGTGCCGACGGGGCGCGCAGACGGGCGCACACCGGATTTGTCCGCCACCCGGACCGCTCGCGCGCCCGTCCTGTGCGCCGGATACCGTGGAAGGACCATGAGCGCTTCGCAGACCTCAGACGATCCCACTCTTCTGGTCAAGATCTTCGGCAAGGACCGCCCCGGTCTCACCGCCGGACTGTTCGACACCCTCGCCGCCTACTCCGTCGACGTGGTCGACATCGAGCAGGTCGTCACCCGTGGCCGCATCACCCTGTGCGCGCTGGTCACCGAACCCTCGCACGGGCGCGGGGGCGACCTGCGGGCCACCGTCCACGGTTGGGCGGAGTCCATGAAGATGCAGGCCGAGATCATCTCCGGTCGCGGCGACAACCGGCCGCGCGGCCTGGGCCGCTCCCACGTGACCGTTCTCGGGCATCCGCTCTCCGCCCGGTCCACCGCCGGGATAGCGGCCCGGATCACCGCCACCGGCGGCAACATCGACCGCATCTTCCGACTCGCCAAGTATCCCGTGACGGCCGTGGAGTTCGCGGTGTCCGGGGTCGCGACGGAGGTGCTGCGCACCGAGTTGGCGACGGCGTCCGCGGCGCTCGACATCGACATCGCCGTGGTGGCGGCGGGCCTGCACCGGCGGGCGCAGCGCCTCGTGGTGATGGACGTCGACTCGACGCTCATCCAGGACGAGGTCATCGAACTGTTCGCCGCGCACGCCGGCTGCGAGGACCGGGTCGCCGAGGTGACCGCCGCCGCGATGCGCGGGGAACTGGACTTCGAGCAGTCGCTGCACGCCCGGGTGGCGCTGCTCGCCGGGCTGGACGCGTCGGTGGTGGAGAAGGTCCGGACCGAGGTGCGGCTGACGCCCGGTGCCCGGACCCTGATCCGCACCTTGAAGCGGCTGGGCTACCAGGTGGGGGTGGTCTCGGGCGGGTTCACCCAGGTCACCGACGATCTGAAGGAACGGCTCGGGCTGGACTTCGCGCAGGCCAACACCCTGGAGATCGTGGACGGCAAGCTGACCGGCCGGGTCACCGGGGAGATCGTGGACCGCGCGGGCAAGGCCCGGCTGCTGCGCCGGTTCGCGGCGGAGGCGGGGGTGCCGCTGTCCCAGACGGTGGCGATCGGCGACGGCGCGAACGACCTGGACATGTTGAACGCGGCGGGGCTCGGGGTGGCCTTCAACGCGAAGCCCGTGGTGCGGGAGGCCGCGCACACGGCGGTCAACGTGCCCTTCCTCGACACCGTCCTCTACCTCCTGGGGATCTCCCGCGAGGAAGTGGAGGCCGCGGACGAGGGGACCGGCTCCTGAGCCCTCCGGTCACGTGTTCCGCCGGGTCCGCGCGGACCCGGCGGAACGGATGCGGTCAGGGGCTCTCGCCGGGCGCCCAGTAGTCGGTCAGGGTGGCCGCACCGGGTTCCAGGGCCTTCCAGGAGCCGGTGAAGGCGAGGACGGCGAAGGCCGCGGTCACGAAGCCCCGGCGGGCCAGGCGCTCGGCGGCGTCGCCCTCGGCGGCACCGGCCAGGACCTCGGTCACCCCTTGGGCGCCCGGGTTGTGGCCGATCACGATGACGTCGCGCGCCTCGTCCGGTAGCTCGTTGAAGACGGCGATCAGCTCGCCGGGGGTCGCCTCGTAGACGCGCTCCTCGTACACCGTCTTCGGGCGGTGCGGAAGCTCCTGGACGGCGAGCTTCCAGGTCTCCCGGGTGCGGGTCGCGGTGGAGCAGAGGGCCAGGTCCAGTTCGATGCCCGAGTCGGCGAGCCTGCGGCCGGCGACGGGGGCGTCCTTGCGGCCGCGCTCCGCCAGCGGGCGTTCGTGGTCGTTGAGGTCGGGCCAGTCGGCCTTGGCGTGCCGGAATACGACGATCCTGCGGGGTTCTGCGACGCTCATGCCGTCAAGCTTCGCATGAAACCCGGTACGTGGCGCAGGGAGTTGACGGCCGCTGTGCGCTGTTCGCGCGAGGGGGCGGGCGGGCCCGTGCGCTCAACGCGTCAGGAGGTGGCGGGCCCGCTCCAGGAGGGGGCCGAGCGAGGGCTCGGCGGTGGCCGCGTGGGCCTCGGCCGGGTTCAGCAGCAACGTCAGCAGCAGCGCGAAGGCCAGCACCGGCAGGGCCACGGCCCACCAGGGCAACCGGAGTCCGGTGCGGCCGGCGCCTTCGGAGGACGCCGTACGGGACTGCCGGGGGTGCGGGCGGGCCGACATGACGCCTCCACGAGCTTCGGTACCGGTGGCCGCAGGGTGTCGCGGCACGGTTCGACGCTACGGGGAGCGGAGTCGCCAACCCATCGGGAAGGCCACCCACTTGACCCTGAAGCGGACCCCCTAGGGGACGGGGGGCCAGCCCCACCCTCCGGGTTCAGGGGGAGGCGATGGTGGCGATCACGCCGATGACGACGGTGATGCCGAGCATCGCGCCGAAGACGAGGAGCAGCTTGCGCTGACCGTTGGGGGGGTTGGGTTCCAGGACGGGCATGGGGCCAGTCTCGCACTGCTGCCCGCCGGCGCGCGCGGTGGGGTCACCCGCGCGCCGCCCACTCGGCTTCCACGGTGCGGTTGCGGCCGGCGAGGACGCCCGCCGCCACCTGCGGGACGAGCAGTGCGGCCATCAGGGCGATGGGCAGGCCCCAGCCGCCGCTGTGCTGGTAGAGCACGCCGACCAGGATCGGGCCCGGTATGGACAGCAGGTATCCAGTGCTCTGGGCGAAGGCGGACAGCTTGACCACCCCGGCGGCGGTGCCGGCGCGCATGCCGACCATGGTGAGGGCCAGCGGGAACGCGCAGTTGGCGACGCCCAGCAGCAGCGCCCAGGCCCAGGCGCCGGCGGCCGGGGCGAGGTAGAGGCCGGCGTACCCGGCCAGTCCGCTCAGCCCCAGGACCAGCACGATCGGGCCCTGCCGGGGCAGCCGGGTGGCGACCCGCGGGATGACGAAGGCGAGCGGCACTCCCATGACCATGGTGACGGCGAGCAGCAGTCCTGCGGTGTCGGCGGGGACCCCGGCGTCCCGGAAGATCTGCGGCATCCACCCCATGGTGATGTAGGCGGCGGTGGACTGGAGCCCGAAGAAGGCGGCGAGCGCCCAGGCGGTGCGGCTGCGGGTGATGCGCAGCGCCTCGCCCGTCGCGGCGTCCCGGGCCGCGGGGGGAGCGGTCGGGGCGGAGGACGCGGTGCGGCTGCGGGCGACGACGAGCAGCCACGGCACCACGGCGAGGGCCGCGAGCGCCGCCCACACCGCGAGCCCGCTGCGCCAGTTCCCGCCGAGGGCGTCGGTCAGCGGGACGGTGACGGCCGCCGCGGTGGACGTGCCGACGGCGAGGGCCATGGAGTACAGCCCGGTCATGGTGCCGACCCGGTCGGGGAACCAGCGCTTGACGATCACCGGCATCAGGACGTTGCTGACGGCGATGCCCATCAGGGCGAGGGCGCTGCCCACCAGGAGGCCGACCGTGCCGCCGACGAAGGGGCGGACCGCCAGCCCGACGGCGACCGCGGCCATGCCGGCGCAGACCACGGCGGCGGGGCCGTGGCGGCGGGCCAGGCGGGGCGCCGTGATGCCGAAGACGGCGAAGCAGAGGGTGGGCACGGAGGTGAGGAGTCCGGCGACGGTGCCGCTCATGCCGAGCCCGGTGCGGACCTCTTCGAGGAGGGCGCCGAGGCTGGTGATCGCCGGGCGGAGGTTGACGGCGGTGAGGACGAGGGCGACACCGACGAGTACCAGCCCCGCGGAGCGCGTCCGGGGGGCGGGCGGAACCTCGACGGCCAATGGACCGTCCTCGTGGGTGCCCCGGCCGACGGGGGTGACGGTGGGCATGTCCTCGCTACGCATGCCCCCCATCATAGAATCATGGGATGATTGATCGGGACCTGGTGCCCCGCTCACCCGCTCCACCACCGCGGTGGACCGCCCGCCGCGGCTCTTCCCCGTCCGTGCGCCTCCCCCGTCCCCCACCCGAAAGGGCCCCAGCCCATGCCGCTCGCCCACCCCCGACGATCGGCCCTGTCCGAGCAGGTGATCGCGGCGCTCCGGGCCCAGATCACCTCCGGCGAATGGCCGGTCGGCTCCCGCATCCCCACCGAACCCAAGCTGGTCGAGCACCTGGGGGTGGCCCGCAACACGGTGCGCGAGGCGGTCCGCGCCCTCGCCCACAACGGACTGCTGGACATCCGCCAGGGGTCGGGCACCTACGTGCTGGCCACCAGCGAACTGGCCGGGGTGATGCAGCGCAGGTTCGCCGCGGCCGATCCCGGGCACGTCGCCGAGGTGCGGGCCACCCTGGAGTCCAGCGCGGCCCGGATGGCCGCCGAACGGCACACCACACGCGACCTCCAGCAGCTCGACGCCCTGTTGCTGCGCCGCGAGACGGCCTGGGCCTCGGGCGATGCGGAGGCGTTCGTCACCGCCGACGCGAGCTTCCACCTCGCGGTGGTGTCCGCGTCCCACAACGACGTCCTCACCGCGATGTACGCGGATCTCGGCCAGGTGCTGCGGGACTGGCTGCGCTGGGACGTGGGCGGGACCCTGGTGCCGGAGCAGTACATGGACCACGGCCGGCTGGTCGAGGCGATCCGGGCGGGGGACCCCGAGACGGCCGCCTCGGAGGCGGCCGCCTACGCCTCGCTGTGCCGCCGGGAGCGCCTGCGGGAGGCCGCCGACGCGGGGGCGGGCGGGCGCGCCGCGCCGTGACCGCGCCGGATCAGACCCGGTGCTGGGTGACCCAGACCGCGTCGATCCCGCTCCAGCAGCGCGCCGCGAGCCGTACCGTCCCGGCCGGGCGCACCTCCACCGCCGCACCGTCGACGTCGAGGTCCCACCAGTGGGCGCACTCCACGTGCAGGGCGACCCGGTAGAGCGCCGGGTAGGGGTTGTGGCAGTGGGCGACGGCCTGCGGGCCGTCGACCGCGGTGCGGCACTCGGGGCCGTCGCGGCCGAAGTCGCCCTCCGCGCGGACGGGCCGCTCGGCGTCCGGACCGGACCGGGCGTCCTCGGGGCCGGCGACGGCGGGCAGCGAGGTCAGGAAGACCAACAGCGCGAGCAACGGGACGAAACCGTGGGACCACCGCACCAGGCAACCTCCTCGGCCGTACCGTGACGGACCGAGGGGCCCGTCACGGCTGCACCACAAGGGGGAACTCCTGGTCCAGCGTCCCCCGTTCGGCCGGGGCGGCGCCCGATCTGTTGACCCGAACGGGCGATGCCCCGCCTCCCGGGAGGGGGAGGCGGGGCATCGGCCGGCGGCGGGGCGGGGCTCAGGCCCCGATGGCGTGCAGTCCGCCGTCGACGTGGACGATCTCGCCGGTGGTCTTCGGGAACCAGTCGGACAGCAGGGCCACCACGCCCTTGCCCGCCGGCTCCGGGTCCTTGACGTCCCAGCTCAGCGGCGAACGGCTGTCCCAGACCGTGGCCAGCTCCTCGAAGCCGGGGATGGACTTGGCGGCCATGGAGCCGATCGGTCCGGCGGAGATCAGGTTGCAGCGGATGTTCCGCTCGCCCAGGTCACGGGCCAGGTAGCGGTTGACGGACTCCAGCGCCGCCTTGGCGGGGCCCATCCAGTCGTACTGCGGCCAGGCGTACTGGGCGTCGAAGGTGAGGCCGACGACCGAGCCGCCGTTCTGCATCTGCGGCAGGCAGGCCGTGGTCAGCGACTTCAGCGAGAACGCCGACACGTGCATGGCGGTGGCGACCGACTCGAACGGGGTGTTGAGGAAGTTGCCGCCCAGGGCGTCCTGCGGGGCGAAGCCGATGGAGTGGACGATCCCGTCGAGGCCGCCGAGTTCCGCTGCGACCACGTCGGCGAGGCGTCCGAGGTGCTCGTCGTTGCTGACGTCCAGTTCCACCACCTTGGTGGGCTTGGGCAGTTTCTTGGCGACCCGCTCGGTGAGCGTCGGGCGCGGGAAGGCGGTGAGGATGATCTCCGCGCCCTGCTCCTGGGCGAGCTTCGCGGTGTGGAACGCGATGGAGGACTCCAGCAGCACCCCGGTGATCAGGACGCGCTTGCCGTCGAGGATTCCGCTCATGGTGATCAGTGACCCATTCCCAGTCCGCCGTCAACCGGGATGACGGCTCCAGTGATGTACGAGGCGTCGTCGGAGGCGAGGAAGCGCACCACCGCGGCGACCTCCCCCGGGTCCGCGTAACGGCCGAGCGGCACCTGCGCGACGATGCCGGCGCGCTGCTCCTCGCTGAGGGCCGCCGTCATGTCGGTGTCGACGAAGCCGGGGGCGACGACGTTGAAGGTGATGTTGCGGGAGCCGAGCTCCCGGGCGAGGGACCGCGCGAAGCCCACCAGGCCGGCCTTGGAGGCGGCGTAGTTGGCCTGGCCGGCGGAGCCGAGGAGGCCGACGACGGAGGAGATCAGGACGACCCGGCCCTTGCGGGCGCGCAGCATCCCCCGGTTGGCGCGCTTGACCACCCGGAAGGTGCCGGTGAGGTTGGTGTCGACGACCGAGGTGAAGTCCTCCTCGGTCATCCGCATCAGGAGCTGGTCCTTGGTGATCCCGGCGTTGGCGACGAGGACCTCGACCGTGCCGTGCGCGGCCTCGATCTCCTTGTACGCCTGCTCCACCTGCTCGGCGTCGTTGATGTCGCACCGGACGGGCAGCAGGCCGTGGGCCCGCAGCGCCTCGGCGTCACCCGAGCGGTACGTGATCGCGACCTTGTCGCCCGCGTCGGCGAACGCGCGGGCGATGGCGAGGCCGATGCCCCGGTTGCCTCCGGTGACGAGAACCGAGCGGCTCAACGGATCACCCTTTCGTTAGCGGTCTGTTGACGCGGCGGCGTCCGCCGCGCACCGCGCGGGCGTTCGGTGCCGCCCTGCCCCGAACCTATCGGTACCGTCCGGCACGGGGGGAATCGGCCACCGACAGTGACTCCGGGGCCGCTCTGTCGATTCCCTACAGAACGCCGCGCCCGGGGAACCCGTCAGGATGTGGCCATCGGGACCCGGGTCGGACATGATCGGTACGGGTCGGGCGGCACGACGCCCGTGCGACCGCCGCTCCCGCGCCGGCCCCGGCGGTCGTCGACCGCGCCGGCCGACCGCGCCCGTCCACCGCTCGCCACGCCCGCAGGGAGACCCTCCGTGCCACATTCGATCGACGAAGCCTTCACGGCGTTGCCCTTGCGGGCGCTCGCCGATGCGGCGCTCGCCCGGGCCCGCGCGCTGGGCGCCGAGCACGCGGACTTCCGGCTGGAACGGGTGCGCAGCGCGTCCTGGCGACTGCGGGACGCCAAGCCGGCGGGCACCTCGGACACCACCGACCTGGGGTACGCGGTGCGGGTGGTGCACGGCGGCACCTGGGGCTTCGCCTCCGGCGTGGACCTGACCATGGACGCGGCGGCCCGGGTGGCGTCCCAGGCGGTGGCGATGGCGAAGCTGTCGGCGCAGGTCATCCGGGCCGCCGGGTCCGACGAGCGGGTGGAGCTGGCGGACGAGCCGGTGCACGCCGACCGGACCTGGGTGTCCTCCTACGAGGTCGACCCCTTCGCCGTGGCGGACGGGGAGAAGGCGGGGCTGCTCGCCGAGTGGAGCGCGGCGCTGCTGGGCGCCAAGGGCGTGACCCACGTGGACGCGGCGCTGACCACCGTCCACGAGAACAAGTTCTACGCGGACACCGCGGGCACCGTGACCACCCAGCAGCGGGTCCGGCTGCACCCGGAGTTCACGGCGGTAGCGGTGGACGAGTCCACCGGCGAGTTCGACTCGATGCGCACCCTGGCCCCGCCGGTCGGCCGGGGCTGGGAGTACCTGACGGGGAACCACTGGGACTGGGCCGGCGAACTGGCCGAGCTGCCCGAACTGCTCGCCGAGAAGATGCTGGCGCCGAGCGTGGAGGCGGGGCTGTACGACCTGGTGGTCGACCCGTCGAACCTGTGGCTGACCATCCACGAGTCGATCGGGCACGCCACCGAACTGGACCGGGCGCTGGGCTACGAGGCCGCCTACGCGGGCACCTCCTTCGCCACCTTCGACCGGCTCGGCAAGCTGCGCTACGGCTCGGAGGTCATGAACGTCACCGGGGACCGCACCGCGGAGCACGGCCTGGCCACCGTGGGGTACGACGACGAGGGCGTGGCCGCGCAGTCCTGGGACCTGGTCAAGGACGGCACCCTGGTCGGCTACCAGCTGGACCGGCGGATCGCCCGGCTGACCGGGTTCAAGCGCTCCAACGGCTGCGCCTACGCCGACTCCCCCGGGCACGTGCCGGTGCAGCGGATGGCGAACGTGTCGCTGCGCCCGGACCCGGCGGGCATGTCGACCGAGGACCTGATCGGCGGGGTGGAGCGGGGCATCTACGTGGTCGGTGACCGGTCCTGGTCCATCGACATGCAGCGCTACAACTTCCAGTTCACCGGGCAGCGCTTCTTCCGGATCGAGAACGGCCGGATCACCGGTCAGCTGCGGGACGTGGCCTACCAGGCGACCACCACCGACTTCTGGGGCTCGATGACGGCGGTCGGCGGCCCCCAGACGTACGTCCTGGGTGGCGCCTTCAACTGCGGCAAGGCCCAGCCGGGCCAGGTCGCGGCGGTCTCCCACGGCTGCCCCAGCGCCCTGTTCCGGGGCGTCAACATCCTCAACACCACGCAGGAGGCCGGGCGATGAGTCCACGGGTGAGCACGCCGCACGAGCTGGTCGAGCGGGCGCTGGAGCTGTCGCGGGCGGACGACTGCGTCGTCATCGCGGACGAGCACTCGACGGCCAACCTGCGGTGGGCCGGCAACGCGCTGACCACCAACGGGGTCACCCGGGGGCGCACCCTCACCGTGGTGGCCACGGTGGACGGCGCCCGGGGGACCGCGTCCGGGATGGTCTCGCGCTCCGCGGTCACCGCCGGGGACCTGGAGCCCCTGGTGCGGGCCGCCGAGGAGGCGGCCCGGGCGGCCGGCCCGGCGGAGGACGCCCAGCCGCTGGTGACCGGGGTACCCCACTCCCCCGACTTCACCGACGCCCCGGCCGAGACCTCCTCGGCGGTGTTCGCGCAGTTCGCGCCGGCGCTCGGCGAGGCGTTCGCCCGGGCCCGGGCCGGCGGCCGGGAGCTGTACGGTTTCGCCAACCACGAGCTGGTGTCCAGCTATCTGGGCACCTCGGGCGGGCTGCGGCTGCGCCACGACCAGCCCAAGGGCACGCTGGAGCTGAACGCCAAGTCGCCCGACCGCACCCGGTCCGCCTGGGCGGGCCGGGCGACCCGGGACTTCACCGACGTGGACCCGGGCGAGCTGGACGCCGAGCTGGCGCGCCGGCTGGGCTGGGCGCGGCGCCGGATCGCGCTGCCGGCGGGCCGGTACGAGACGCTGTTGCCGCCGACCGCGGTCGCGGACCTGTTGATCTACCAGTACTGGTCGGCGGCGGGTCGGGACGCGGCGGAGGGGCGCACGGTGTTCTCGACGCCGGGCGGGGGCACCCGGGTCGGCGAGAAGCTGGCCGGGCTGCCGCTGACGCTGCGCAGCGATCCGCACGAGCCGGGGCTGGAGACCGCCCCGTTCGTGCTGGCGCACGCCTCGGGCGGGGAGTCCTCGGTGTTCGACAACGGGCTGCCGCTGACGGCCACCGAGTGGATCGCCGAGGGGGCGCTGTCCCGGCTGGTCACCACCCGGCACAGCGCCGAGCTGACCGGGTTGCCGGTGTCGCCGGCGATCGGGAACCTGATCCTGGACGGCGGCGAGGACCGCTCGCTGGACGAGATGGTCGCGGCGACGGAGCGCGGGCTGCTGCTGACCTGCCTGTGGTACATCCGCGAGGTGGACCCGGCGACGCTGCTGCTGACCGGGCTGACCCGGGACGGGGTGTACCTGGTGGAGGGCGGCGAGGTGGTCGGGGAGGTGAACAACTTCCGGTTCAACGAGTCGCCGGTGGACCTGCTGGGCCGGGCCGTGGAGGCGGGGCGGACGGAAAAGACCTTGCCCCGCGAGTGGAGCGATTGGTTCACTCGTGCCGCGATGCCCGCATTGCGCGTTCCCGACTTCAACATGAGTTCGGTGAGCCAGGGGGTCTGACGGGGAGGACCTAGACTTGGCCGGGAACCGCGCCGTGTGGGCGCACCCCGGGCACCGGCCCCCTCGACGGATTCCGGTGCCGGCGAGACTGAGGAGACACGGAACCGTGACGGACATCGTCGACGAACTGAAGTGGCGCGGGCTGCTGGCCCTGTCCACTGACGAGGACGCCTTGCGCAAAGCGTTCGCGGACGGTCCCGTCACGTTCTATTGCGGTTTCGACCCGACCGCGCCCAGTCTGCACCTGGGCAACCTCGTGCAGATCCTGACCATGCGCCGCATCCAGCAGGCGGGCAACCGTCCGCTGGGCCTGGTCGGCGGGGCCACCGGGCTGATCGGCGACCCGAAGCCCAACTCGGAGCGCACCCTGAACGCGCCGGAGGTCGTCGCCGCCTGGGTGGAACGGCTGCGCGGGCAGATCCAGCCGCTGCTGGACTTCGAGGGCCCGAACGCCGCCGTCATGGTCAACAACCTGGACTGGACCCAGGGCATGTCGGCCATCGAGTTCCTGCGCGACGTGGGCAAGCACTTCCGGGTCAACAAGATGATCGCGAAGGAGGCCGTCTCCCGGCGGCTCAACTCCGACGCGGGCATCAGCTACACCGAGTTCAGCTACCAGATCCTCCAGGGCATGGACTACCTGGAGCTGTACCGGCGCTACGGCTGCACCCTCCAGACCGGTGGCAGCGACCAGTGGGGCAACCTGACCTCCGGCACCGACCTGATCCACCGGGTCGAGCCGGGCGCCGAGGTGCACGCGCTGGGCACCCCGCTGATCACCAAGGCGGACGGCACCAAGTTCGGCAAGACCGAGTCCGGCACGGTGTGGCTGGACCCGGAGATGACCACGCCGTACGCCTTCTACCAGTTCTGGTTGAACGCGGACGACCGGGACGTGTCGAAGTTCCTCCGGATCTTCAGCTTCCGGTCCCGTGAGGAGATCGAGGAGCTGGAGCGGGCCACGGAGGAGCGTCCGCAGGCCCGGGCCGCGCAGCGGGCGCTGGCCGAGGAGCTGACGACGCTGGTGCACGGTGCGGACCAGTGCGCCGCGGTGACGGCCGCCTCCCGGGCGCTGTTCGGGCAGGGCGAGCTGGCGGACCTGGACCCGGCCACGCTGGCGGCGGCGCTCTCCGAGGTGCCGCACGCCCGGGTCGAGGCCCTGGGTCCGGTGGTCGACCTGTTCGCCGCGGTGGGCCTGGTGGCCAGCAAGTCGGCCGCGCGGCGCACCGTGAAGGAGGGCGGCGCCTACGTGAACAACGTCAAGGTGACCGGCGAGGACGCGGTGGCCGAGGCCGCCGAACTGCTGCACGGCCGCTGGCTGGTGCTGCGGCGCGGCAAGCGGAACCTGGCGGCGATCGAGCTGGCCGCTCCCGGCGACGGGACCGCCACCGGCTGAGCTCGCTGCGAGCGCGGGAACGGGTTCGGGGAGGGGCCGGTGCCGAGGCACCGGCCCCTCCCCGTTCTCCCGCGCGGGGCTTCAGGCGCGTTGCTTCTTCTTGTTGCCCCACAGCGCCAGGTACGCCATGTCGCCGAGTCCGACGACGACGATCGCCGCGATGAGCTGGAGGGTGTGCCTCCCCCAGTCGAAGCCCTTGGTCTCCGCGATGCCGAACGCCGCGGCCAGGGAGTTGCCGATGATCGCTCCGATCATGCCGAAGATCGTCGTCAGCCACAGCGGGCTGTGCTGCTTGCCCGGGAGGATCGCCTTGGCGATGAGTCCCAACACGAAACCGACGATGATCGCCCACAACCAGCTCATGGGTGCCTCCTGATTCGGCTCGACGCGTGGTTCGTCGTGCGTGCCCCCAGTGTCCGGCCGATGGCCCTACGGCGCACGTCGGACGGGCCGGTCGGCATCCGGCCGACCCGACCGGGGGCACCGCCCCTCCCCGGTCTCGTCCGCAACGGGACCGGGGCGTACGGTGAAAGCGGTTCGGGCCGGCGTGGGCCCGACGGACTGGGGCGGTGGTGGAATCCGATGCGGAAGCAGGGCGACGGCGAGGTCTTCCGGATCACGGGGGCCCGGCAGGGGCTCACCGAGGACGTCCAGCGCAGACAGCGGCGGTACGTGATCTCGATGTCCGTCCGCACGGTGTCGTTCGTCCTCGGCGCGGCCCTGTGGGACGTGCAGCGATATGTGGCCATCGTGGCGCTCGTCCTCGGCATGGTGCTGCCGTACATCGCCGTGGTGATCGCCAACGCGGGCCGGGAGAACGCTCCTTCCCTCCCGTCGATCTTCGTCGCGCCGCCCGTGCGGCCGGTCCTGTCGGGACCTGCGGCGGAACCCGGTGCACAATCCCCGGGGCGGACCTCCGGGGAGGGCGGCGGGGGCGGCGCGGGCCCCACCGGGGGCGGTTCGGGCTGAGCGGAGCCATTGCGCCAAGCTCAAGAAGTGCTCAAATCAATCATGCGAATCCTGTGCCGGCTCCCGGGTGACGCGTGACATACTGCGTACGCGCTCCGCATCCCCCGTCGGAGCGACTGACCGACGCCGGGCAGCTCCCCCCGTGGCTGCCCGGCGTCGTGGTGTCCGGGCCCGTGCGGCCCGGCCGCGCCACGAGGGGCTCGCGGCGCTTAGTGTGGTGGGGTGAACGCGCTTTCCCCGCACCCCGATGCGCCCTTGCCCGCCGAGCCCCCGAACCCGCCCGGCTCCGAGGGCCGCTTGGGCCTCCCGGGGTTGTTCGGCACCGCTCCCGAGGCGGTGCCCGGCCCTCCGGTCTGCTCGGCCAAGGGCTGCCGGGCCGCCGCCGTGTGGGTGCTCGCCTGGAACAACCCCAAGCTCCACACGCCCGAGCGGCGCAAGACCTGGCTCGCCTGCGAGGAGCACCGGGAGCACCTCTCCCAGTTCCTGGGGGTCCGCGGCTTCCTCAAGGACGTGGTGCCGCTCGCCGACTGGAGCGAGCCGTCCGCGGAGGGCTGAGCCCGGTCCCTTCCGGGGCGCGTCAGCCGCCGATGGCGGACATGGGGCGGTCGGGCTGGCGGAACGACGGGGCGTCGAGACCGGAGCCCGGCGCCTTGCCCCGCATGGCGCGGCGCCAGAGCCGGACGATCTCCTCCTCCGTGCGCTGCGGGCCGTGACCGGCCCGCAGGGCGGCCCTCAGGTCCGTCTCCTCGCGGGCGAACAGACAGGTGCGGACCTGCCCGTCGGCGGTCAGCCGGGTGCGGTCGCAGGCCGCGCAGAACGGGCGGGTGACCGAGCCGATCACACCGACCCGCTGCGGGCCGCCGTTCACCAGCCAGCGCTCGGCCGGTGCCGAGCCCCGGTCCCCGTCCCCCGCCGGTTCCAGGGTGAAGCGGGTGCGCAGGGAGGCCAGGACGTCGCTCGCGGTGATCATCCCGTCCCGGCGCCAGCCGTGCTGCGCGTCGAGGGGCATCTGCTCGATGAACCGCAGCTCGTAGTCGTGGTCGAGGGCCCAGGCCAGCAGGTCGGGGGCCTCGTCGTCGTTGAGGCCGGGCATCAGGACGGCGTTGACCTTGACGGGGGTCAGTCCGGCGGTGCGGGCCGCAGCGAGGCCGGCGAGGACGTCGGGGAGCCGGTTGCGGCGGGTGAGCGCCTTGAAGACCTCGGGGCGCAGGGTGTCCAGGGAGACGTTGACCCGGTCGAGGCCGGCGGCGCGCAGCGCGGGTGCGGTGCGGGCCAGGCCGATGCCGTTGGCGGTGAGCGAGATCCGGGGCCGGGGCGCCAGTTGCGCGACCCGCGCCACGATCCCGACCAGGCCGGGCCGCAGCAGGGGCTCGCCCCCGGTGAAGCGGACGTCGGTGATCCCGAGCCGGGTGACCGCGATGCGCACCAGCTCCACGATCTCGTCGTCGGTGAGGACCTCGGACTTCGCCAGCCAGGCCAGGCCCTCTTCCGGCATGCAGTACGTGCAGCGGAGGTTGCACCGGTCCGTGAGGGAAACCCGCAGGTCGGTGGCGGTGCGGCCGTGGGTGTCGCTGAGCATGTCGGCCCCCTGCCCGGTGGTGTCTCGGTGTGTCGGCGCGTCGTCCCGGGCGGTCGGCCACGGATCGTTCCGTGCGCTCGGGTGCACCGGGGCCACTGGCACGAGCCTACGCGAGGGCGCCGACACCGGCGGTGAGGACGGTCGGAGCCCGCCCCGAGGGGCGGGCTCCGGTGGCGGGCGGGGCGGGCCCGGTCAGTGGGCGCCGGTGCCGGTGAGCGAGCGGACCTCCAGTTCGGCGTACTTGCCGCGGTCGGCGGTCTCCTTGGACAGCACGGTGCCGAGCCAGCCGAGGAGGAAGCCGAGCGGGATGGAGACGATGCCCGGGTTCTCCAGCGGGAACCAGTGGAAGTCGACGTCCGGGAACATCGAGGTGGCCTTGCCGGAGACCACCGGGGAGAAGAGCACCAGGACGACCGCCGAGGTCAGACCGCCGTAGATGGACCACAGGGCGCCACGGGTGGTGAACCGCTTCCAGAACAGGCTGTAGAGGATGGTGGGCAGGTTCGCGGAGGCGGCGACGGCGAAGGCGAGCGCCACCAGCCCGGCGACGTTGAGGTCGCGGGCGAGGGCGCCGAGTCCGATGGAGACGACGCCGATGGCGACGGTGGCCAGCCGGGCGGCCCGCACCTCCTGTTGCTCGGTGGCCCGCCCCTTCTTGATGACGTTCGCGTAGATGTCGTGGGCGAACGAGGAGGAGGAGGCGAGGGTGAGCCCGGCGACCACGGCCAGGATGGTGGCGAAGGCGACGGCGGAGATGGTGGCCAGCAGGACGGCGCCCCAGGTGGAGTCCACGCCGCCGATGTGCAGGGCGAGCAGGGGGGCGGCGGTGTTGCCGGCCTTGTTGGAGGCGGTGATCTCCTCGGGCGCGATGAGGGCCGCGGCGCCGAAGCCGAGGGCGATGGTCATCAGGTAGAACGCGCCGATGATGCCGATGGCCCAGTTGACCGACTTCCGGGCGGCCTTGGCGGTGGGCACGGTGTAGAAGCGGATGAGGATGTGCGGCAGTCCGGCGGTGCCCAGGACCAGGGCGATGCCCAGCGAGATGAAGTCGATCTTCGAGGTGGCGGTGGCGCCGTACTTGAGGCCGGGCTCCAGGAAGGCAGCGCCCTTGCCGCTGTTCTCGGCGGCCTTGCCGAGCAGGTCGGAGACGTTGAACTGGAACTTGAGCAGCACCAGGAAGGTGATCAGCAGGGTGCCGCCGATGAGCAGGACCGCCTTGACCATCTGGACCCAGGTGGTGCCCTTCATCCCGCCGATGGTGACGTAGAGGATCATCAGCACCCCGACGAGGGCGACGATCAGGACCTTCCCGCTGTCGCTGGTGATGCCGAGCAGCAGGGAGACCAGGACGCCGGCCCCGGCCATCTGGGCGAGCAGGTAGAAGATGGACACGACGATGGTGGAGGTGCCGGCGGCGGTGCGCACCGGGCGTTGGCGCATCCGATAGGCGAGGACGTCGCCCATGGTGTAGCGGCCCGAGTTGCGCAAGGGTTCGGCGACCAGCAGCAGCGCCACCAGCCAGGCGACGAGGAAGCCGATGGAGTAGAGGAAGCCGTCGTAGCCGAAGAGGGCGATGGCGCCGGCGATGCCCAGGAAGGAGGCGGCCGACATGTAGTCGCCGGAGACGGCGAGGCCGTTCTGGAAGCCGGTGAACTGCCGCCCGCCCGCGTAGAAGTCGGCGGCGTCCTTGGTCTGGCGTCCGGCCCACACGGTGATGAACAGGGTGGCGACGACGAACGCGGCGAACAGGGAGATGATCAGCGGCCGGTGCTCGCTGGCCTCGGAGGAGGCGGCGAGGACGGTCGGGGCGAGGTGTGCGGTCGCGGGGCTCATGCGCGGTGCTCCATCCGGTCCTTGATGGCCTCGGCCCGGGGGTCGAGGTGGGTGGCGGCGTGCCGGGAGTACCACCAGGCGATGAGGAAGGTCGTCAGGAACTGCGCGAGGCCCAGGACGAGGGCGACGTTGACGTTGCCGAAGAGCCGGGTGCCCATGAACGCGCCCGCGTAGTTGGAGAGCAGGACGTACAGCAGGTACCAGGCGATGAAGGCGACGGTCAGGGGGAAGGCGAACGAGCGGTAGGAGCGGCGCAGTTCGGCGAACTCCGCACTCTCCTGGACCGCGAGGAACTCCTCGGTGGAGGGGAGGTCGGCACGGGGGTCGGGAGCGTCGTCGGAGTGCGGTGGGGGTGGTGCGTCGGTGGCCACAGAGTCTCCTCGCGGTGCGGATGCGATGGACGGGGGGTGTGAACCCGGTGTGGTGCGCGATGCGGTGGTGCGGGGTGCCGTCGGATCGCCCGGGGCGGCGGGTGCCGCGACCGGGGACGACGGCACCGGTGCCGCTGACGGTGTGCGGGGTTCCGGCGCGGGCGCCGGGTGGGGGACGGAGGCATCAGTCATGTCGGTGTCCGACCTCACGGTGATGTGGATCACGCGAGCCCGATGGATGCTAGGCCCCTCGGGCGTGATCCGACAGGGGGCTGTCTGGCGGGTGCCGCATGCCCAACGTCGTGGCGGGGGCCGAGGAAGCGGTGCGCGGACGATCGCTTCGGGACCGAACGGGTGTGCGGCCGGCGGTCCCTGACGGGTCGGCGGCCGGGTCGGCGCCCGGGGTCACCCGCAACTGGACGCGCATAGAACGGCTCGTTCGGCATTTCTTCGGGAAATCATTGAAGGGCGGGGACGGCGGGGGATAACTTCACCCTGAGTTCTACGTCATGTACCTGCCCGATCCGATGACCCGCGGTCGGGTTGCCCCCCGTTTCCGGATGATGTGGAGATCCCATGGTTCCGCTGCGCTCCAGACGACGGTCCGCCCTGACGGTGCCGGTCGGTCTGGCGCTCGTCGCCTCGCTCGGCTTCCTGCCGGGCACCGCGACCGCCGTGCCGGACGGCTCGGCCGAGGCCCCCACGGCCTCGACGACCGCGGCCGGCTCGAAGCTGGCGTACGTGGTCAACACCCGGGCCGACCGCAAGACGGTCGCCGCCGTGCGCCGGGCGGTCGAGAAGGCCGGCGGCGAGGTCGTCATCGCGTACGAGAAGATCGGCGTGATCGTCGCCCACTCGGCCGACCCGGACTTCGCGAGGACGATGCGCGCGGTGCGCGGCGTCGCCTCCGCCGGCGCGACCCGCACCGCACCGCTGAGCCCGGCCGGCACCACCCAGGAAGGCCCCCCGCAGTACCTGTCCGAGGCCGCGACCAACGCCGCCACCCGACCGTCCGCCCTGACCGCGGGCCGGGAGGGCGCGGCGCCGGACAGCGAGCCGCTGGAAGCCGAGCAGTGGGACCTGCGGGCCATCGGCGCGGACAAGGCCGCGAAGATCAACCCCGGTAGTTCCAAGGTGACCGTCGCCGTCATCGACACCGGCGTCGACGACACCCACCCGGACCTGGCGCCCAACTTCTCCGCCGCGCAGTCCGCGAACTGCGCGGGCGGCAAGCCCGACACCTCGGCGGGCGCCTGGCGCCCCGACACCCCGCAGGACTACCACGGCACGCACGTGGCCGGGGAGATCGCCGCCGCCCGCAACGGCATCGGCGTCGCCGGGGTGGCGCCCGGGGTGAAGGTCTCCGGCATCAAGGTGACCGACCCGGCCAACGGGCTGTTCTACCCGGAGAGCGTCGTGTGCGCCTTCGTGTTCGCCGCCGACCGCGGGGTCGAGATCACCAACAACAGCTACTACGTGGACCCGTGGCTGTACAACTGCACGGCCGACCCCGACCAGCGTGCCGTGGTCCACGCCGTCAACCGGGCCCAGCTGTACGCCCAGCGCAAGGGCGTCCTGCACCTGGCCTCGGCGGGCAACTCCAACCACGACCTCGCCGCCGACGAGATCCTGGACGACTCCAGCCCCAACGACACGGTCCCGGTCCCGCGGACCGTCGACCCGAGCAAGTGCTTCGACCTGCCGACCCAGCTCCCGGGCGTGGTCACGGTCAGCGCGACCGGCTCCAAGGGCTTCAAGTCGTACTACTCCTCGTACGGCAAGGACGTGGTGGACGTCGCGGCCCCCGGTGGCGACCGCCTCTACCAGATCCCGGACACCCCCTCGAAGAACGGGCGCATCCTCTCCACCATGCCCGGTGGCGAGTACGCCTGGCTCCAGGGCACCTCGATGGCCGCTCCGCACGCCGCCGGGGTCGCCGCGCTGTTGAAGTCCCGGCACCCGTGGGCCTCCCCCGCCGTGCTCCAGACCCTGCTCAAGGCGCAGGCGGACAACCCGGGTTGCCCGACCGGCCCGTTCGACCCCGACGGTGACGGGGTCGCCAACGCGGTCTGCGAGGGCGACCGGCGCACCAACGGCTTCTACGGCCACGGGGTGGTCGACGCGCTCGACGCCGTCGACTGACCCGACCCGCGCACCACCGACCGGAGGGTGCGGGGACGGTCCCCCGTCCCCGCACCCTCCGGCCCCCGGCCGAACCGCTCCCGAGGCCCGCCCTCCGTCGTCGAGCCCGTGCCCGTGCGCACGCCTCGACCACACCCCCACCCCGGCGCGCCGTGCGCGCGCCGACCGAACGAACTGGAGTTCCCATGGCCCCCCGCCTCCCGCGCACCCGTCGCGCCGTGGCCGTCCCGCTGGGCATGGCCCTCGCCTCCACCCTGGCCTTCCTGCCGCAGGCCACCCCGGCCGCCGCGGCCGACACGGAGATCACGCCGTCCGCCCTGACCGCGGCGGCCGAGGGCACCAACCTCAGCTACGTCGTCAACCTGCGCCACCACAAGGCCACCGACTCCGTCGAGCGGGCCATCACCCGGGCCGGCGGCACCGTCGTCGCCACCTACCGGAAGATAGGCGTGATCGTCGCCCACTCCGCCGATCCGGAGTTCGCGAAGGTGCTCCGCACCGTGCGCGGCGTGGAGTCGGCGGGAGCCACCCGCACCGCGCCGCTGCCCGCCCAGGCCACCGAGGTCGTCGGAGCGCCCCGGGCGCTCTCCGCCGAGGAGGTCGCGGCGGCCACCAGGGCGGCGAACGCCACCCAGGACCCGCTCCAGCCGCTCCAGTGGAGCCTGCCGGCGATCAAGGCGGACAAGGCCCACGAGCGCACCCTCGGCAGCAAGGACGTGACGGTCGCCGTCCTCGACACCGGCGTCGACGACACCCACCCCGACCTCGCCCCGAACTTCGACCGGCGGGCCTCCGCCAACTGCGTGTCCGGCAAGGCCGACACCACCGAGGGCTCCTGGCGTCCCGGACCGGGCGAGAGCGCCCACGGCACCCACGTCGCCGGGGAGATAGCCGCGGCCAAGGACGGCGCCGGCATGACCGGGGTGGCACCGGGCGTGAAGGTCTCCGGCATCAAGGTCTCCACCCCGGCCGGCTTCTTCTACGCCGAGGCCGTGGTCTGCGGCTTCATGTGGGCCGCCGAGAACGACGTGGACATCACCAACAACAGCTACTACACCGACCCGTGGTACTTCAACTGCGACGACGACCCGGACCAGCGGGCCCTGGTCGAGGCGGTGTCCCGGGCCGCGCGGTACGCCGAGCGCAAGGGCGCCGTGAACGTCGCCGCCGCGGGCAACGAGAACTTCGACCTCGCCGCCGACGAGTTGACCGACCCGTCGAGCCCCAACGACACCACCCCGGGCACCCGGGTGGTCGACCCCTCCGAGTGCCTCGACATCCCCACCCAGCTCCCCGGGGTGGTGACCACCGCGTCGATCGGCGCCAAGGGCATCAAGTCGTCCTTCTCCAACTACGGCAAGGGCGTCGTCGACATCGCCGCGCCCGGCGGCGACTCCACCGCCTTCCAGCGCCCCGAGGCGCCCGCCACCAGCGGCCTGATCCTCGGCACCCTGCCCGGTGGCCGCTGGGGCTACATGGCCGGCACCTCCATGGCCTCCCCGCACGCCGCCGGGGTCGCCGCGCTCATCAAGTCCACCCACCCGCGGGCCACCCCGGCCCAGGTGAAGGCGCTGCTGTACCGCGGTGCGGTCGCCACGCCGTGCACCGACCCGTACGACATCAACGGCGACGGCAAGATCGACGCCGTCTGCGAGGGCGGCAAGAACCGCAACGGCTTCTACGGCGCCGGTGTGGTGGACGCCCTGAACGCCGTCCGCAAGTAGGGCACCGCCCGTCCGTCCGCGCCCGTCGACCCGAGGGCACGGACGGACGGCCCCTGGGATGCGGGTCCATGAGCGATGACGCGCACTCCGCCGACCCGGCGGTCTGGCGCGGCGAACCGGGCTGACTTGCCCCTGTCCGCACCCGGTGGTGAAGATTCGGTGTGGACTCCCTCCCTCCGATATCCGGGGCGGCGGACGACGCGGTGGCCGCCGGGCCGGAGCCGCTCGCCGCCGCCCGACCGCCGTGGCGCGGCCCCCTCGTCCGTACGGCCGTCGTCCTGGTCCTGCTGCTGCTCGCCGGGCTGATCCCGCTGCTCGGACCGGACTGGGCGTTGGAGGGCACCGGCGAGGACCCGGCGCCGGGCACCGCGGGGATCGGCCTGTTGCGCACGGTCCTGTTCGCGGCGCTCGCCGTCCAGTTCGGCGAGGTCTTCGGCGAACTGCTCGCCCGCCGGGTGCCCGCGCCCCCCGCGGTGGGCCCGCCGCGCCCGTGGTCGGGGTACGCGGCGCTCGCCGGGACGGTGGCCGCCCTGGGCCTGGCCTCGGTGGTGGCCACCGGGAACCTGATGCCCACCAGCCCCGCCGACATGGACATCGGCGGCCTGTACCAGACCAGGGACGGGGCGCTGGCCCTGGTCGAGGTGAACGCCTTCATCGCCGCCGGGCTCCTGCACCGGGCCCGCCGGCTGACCGTCCGGGTGCTGCCGCTGGCCGCGGTGGTGGTCGCCGAGGCGCTGCGCGCCCACCCGGTGACCGAGCAGCAGCCGCTGGTGGGCACGGGCCTGACGCTGGTGCACCTGACGTGCGCCTCGCTGTGGGTGGGCGGTCTGGTGTACGCGGTGCGGGTGGGATGGCAGTGGCGGGCCACCGCCCCCGCGGCGGGGGCGGCGCTGCTGGCGGAGTACGCACGGGTGGCGGCCGGCTGCCTGGTCGGGGTGACGGCGACGGGTCTGGTCAGCACCCTCCGTCGGATGCCGCCGGACACCCTGCTCGACCAGTTGCGGACCACGGCCTACGGGCGGGTGCTGTTCGCCAAGGTGCTGTTGATGGTGGTGGTGGCGGTGCTGGCCCTGGTGGCGCGGCAGCGGCTGCGCCGGGTGGCGCGACGTCGGCGGCGGGCCCGCCCCGGTGATCCGCTGGCCGCGTTCGCCCCGGCCCGGGCGGAGGTCGCCGTGCTGGGCCTGGTGGTGGCGGTGTCGGCCCTGCTCACCGCGGTGCCGGTGCCGATCCGGTGGGGTTCCCTGTGGTGGTGAGCGACGGCTCGGGCAGCCCTCGGGCGTGGGCGGCGAGCACCCCGGCGGCCAACAGGAACTGGGCGGCCAGGTAGGTGAGCATGACCCAGGCGTCCGGGCGCGGGAGTTGCGGCCAGTCGGCGATGCCGGTGGCGATGAGCGTGTCGGAGAGGAGGAACAGCGCCCCGCCGAGCCCGGCGAGCGGGCCGAGGGAGGCCGCCCGGAACGCCACGACGGTGAGCAGCACGCTGTAGAGCGCCACCGGCACCCGCAGCCCGGCGGGCAGGTCCGGCCACAGCAGGGCGACGACGACCACCAGGGCGGTGGCGTACCCGAGACCGAGGGCGGTGCGCCGGGCCCGGGCGCCCGGGTCCGGGACGGCGGCGGGCCGGGCGTGGCGGGCGAAGAGGGCCAGGTAGCAGAGGTGGCCCACGGCGAAGGAGCCCATGCCGGCGAGGAACGCGAGGTCGTCGTCGACGAGGAGCAGCACGTCACCGCCCCACCCGCAGAGCAGGGCCGCGGTGAGCAGCCGGGGCCCGCCGCACAGCGCGGCGCAGGCCGCGAGCAGGAGCAGCAGCACGGGTTTGACGGTGGTGTGCCCGGCGGACGAGCCCGCGAGCAGGAGCGCCACATCGGCGGTGGCGGCCACCGCGTAGGCGAGGAGCAGGGCCCGGACCGCAGTGGAGCGGTGGGGCGATGCGGGGTGCGGGATCACGCGGGGCCCCCGGCGGACGTGCGCGGCACGCGCGCGGGAACGGACCGCACCGCGGCGGCGAACGACGACATGGGTGCACCGTACGGCGCGCCCCTCGATCACCACCAGACGGAGTTACCGACAAGTATGTCCCTGGTGGCGGACCCGGTTCCTGTGCACCTCCACCAAAAGCGGACGGACTCACACCCCCGCCGCGCCCAGCAGCGAGCCGACCCCGTAAGTGATCCCCATCGCGAGCGCTCCCCCGCCGACGTTGCGCAGCACCGCCCGACCGGGGGCCGCGGCACCCAGCCGGGCACTGGCCCAGCCGGTGAGGACCAGGGCGGCCAGCACCGACAGCACGGTCACCCCGAGTCGCCAGTCGGCGGGCGGCAGCACGATGGCCAGCAGCGGCAGCAGGGCGCCGACCGTGAAGGCGAGGAAGCTCGCCCAGGCCGCGTGCCAGGGGTTGGTCAGCTGGTCGGGGTCGATGCCGAGCTCCACCCGGGCGTGCGCCCGCAACGGGTCCCGGGCGGTGAGCTGCTCGGCCGCCTCCCGGGCCACCTCGACGCTCAGCCCGCGGGCGGTCAGCATCTCGGTCAGCTCGGCCAGTTCCGCCTCCGGCTCTTCCGCCAGCTCCCGACGCTCCTGGGCCAGGGCCGCCTTCTCGGAGTCCCGCTGGGTGGAGACCGAGACGTACTCGCCCGCCGCCATCGACAGCGATCCGGCGAGCAGCCCGGCGAGCCCGGCCGTGAACAGCGCGGCCCGGTCATCGGTGGCGCCGGCGACGCCGACCACCAGTCCCGCCGTCGAGACCACTCCGTCATTGGCGCCCAGCACGGCGGCCCGCAGCCAGTTGAGCCGGCCGCCGAGCGCACCGCCGTGGGCCTCCTGGTGCCGCGCACCGGCGGGCTGGGGTGTCGGTTCGCTCACCGAGTGAGCGTCCCACCCCGGGGTGCGCGGGACGCGGAGCCCGACCCGGCGAGCCGCCCGGACTCCGCGCCCGCCCGCCGGCTCAGCCCTGCTGGGGCCCGGCCTGCTGGACGACCTCGAAGGACCACACCGTGGAGGCGGAAGCGGCGGGCTTGGGCCGCTCCCCCTCGGTGGCGCCGCCCCGGTGGGCCGACCGCATCGGCCCGTCCATCCACTTCTGGAAGTCCTCCTCGCTGCGCCAGCGGGTGTAGACGAGGTACTGGTCGGTGCCCTCGACCGGCCTCAGCAGCTCGAACCACTCGAAGCCGTCGGAGTTCTCCACGGCGCCGGCCCGGGCCGCGAACCGCTGCTCCAGCACCTCGCGCTGCTCGTCCGGGACGGTGAGGACGTTGATCTTCACGATGCTCATGCGCCCATCCTGCCGTGCGGGGCGCTGGGCGGGCGGGTCGGGGTCATGCGGGGTGCCCGTTTCCCCTCGCCCGCCGCGGAAGCGGTCTAGCTTTGGCGTGATGACCAAGACCGCCGTGGTGCCGGGCCCCTGGGGTTCGCTCCGCGGTGCCCGACGGCGCAAGTCCGCACGGACGGGAAAGGGGAATGGGACGTGGAGACCTTTTCGGGGGTGTGGCTCAGCCGCTACGAGTTCTTCTCTTCGGGTCGGGACGACTCGTACGAGGGCCGGCACTACGTGGTGGTCGTCCAGCACGGGAACCGGCTGACCGTTCGGAGCCTGCCTGGGGCCAGCAGCAATCCGGACAGCCCGCTCACGCTGGACCTGACCGTCGACCGCAACGTGGTCACGGGTACGTGGGTCGAACAGACGGCAGCGGACGGCTACTACAACGGGGCCCGCTACCACGGCGCCATGCAGCTCCTGGTGGAGCCGACGGGGCGGCGCATGGCCGGGAAGTGGGTCGGCTTCGGCAAGGACTTCGACGTGAACACCGGGCCGTGGGAGCTGCGGTGGATGGACCGGTCCACCAACAAGGCGACCCTGGAGCGGTACAGCCGACCGCCGGAGTAGGACGAGACCGCCACGCGAACGGCGTATCGACTCCGTCACCGGGTGTAATATCTTCGCCCCTGAACCCGACATGAGGGACGGAGTCATGGGTAGGCCCCTCAAAGAGCTGACACCTGACAAGAGCGTGCAGGATCTGATCGGTTGGCGCATCCGGAAGCTCCGGATGGAACGGAAATGGGGCGTCGACGAACTCGCCGCCAAGGTGTTCGTCACCCCGGGACGCATCACCCAGGTCGAGACCGCCAACGACCCGCCCGGCAGGGAGTTGACCAAGCAGATCGCGGAGGTGCTGGGCGCACAGGACCTGGTCGAGCTGTGGCCGTTGATGAAGCTGGACAAGTTCAGGGACTACGCCAAGCTGTTCCTACGGGACCAGGCGGTGGCCCGGACCATCCACGAGTTCTCGCCGGTCGTGCCCGGGCTGCTCCAGGTGGCCGACTACTCCCGGGCGCTCATGGGGTTCTCCTACCCCACGCAGTCCGCGGACTTGGAGGACGCCGTCACACGGCGGATGGAGCGGAAGTCCATCTTCGAGCGGACCGACCCGCCCTGGCTGTGGGTGGTCCTCGCGGAGGGGGCGCTGACCCAGGTGCAGGGCAGCCCCGAGGTGATGGTCCAACAGATCGACTTCCTGCTGGAGATGACCACCCGGCGCTGTGTCAACATCCAGATCCTGCCGCTGGAGAGGGCGTCGGTGCCCGAGTCGATCAGTCTTCTGTCCCTCCCCGGCGGGGAGCACTCCGCGTACACCGAGGGATACAGCATCGGCACCTACTACCGGGAACCCGAGGACGTGGAGCGGCAGCAGACGATTTACGATCGGCTCCAGGCCGACGCCTTGAGCACGGAGGCGTCGATCCAGGCCATCAGGGACATCCGAAGGAAGCATCGATGACGCAGCCCAACTGGCACATCAGCACCTACAGCGGAGACAACAACAACTGCGTCGAGGTCGCCGTGCTCGACGCCGCGCTGCCGGGTGTGGTCCGCGTCCGCGACACCAAGGACCGGAGCATCCCCGAAATCCAGGCATCCACCACGGCATGGCACCACTTCGTCCGACTCGCGCACCAGCGCTAATCAATCGCACCGCCGAAGGACACAATCGCCCCGCGCGCATCGGCGGGGCGATTGCCCATTCCCCCGCACCGCGAATACCCGCATCACCCACCCGGTGGCCCGGAAATGCCGATTCGACCAGGACGAAACCGGGAAGCAGTCGCCCATGACGCAATCCTCCTGGCACATCAGCTCGCACAGCGGAGACAACAACGACTGCGTCGAGGTCGCCGTGCTCGACGCCACGCTGCCGGGTGTGGTCCGCGTCCGCGACACCAAGGACCGGGCCGTTCCGGAGATCCAGGCGTCCACCACGGCATGGCACCACTTCGTCCACCACGTGCAGCAGCACTGAACACCCGCATCGCTCGGTCGCGGGGGCGGTCACCCGTCTCCCGGCGGAGGTCCCACCCGGCGTCAACACCGCTCCGCAGGGCACCGGTTGACGCACGTTCCAAGGCGGACGGCGGATCGGCGCACTCGTTCGGGCGGCGCCGGACACGGTGTCGGCGACGGGCCGTATCCTCTTTGACCATGCTCGACGACCGAACGACCGCAGCGCACCCGCCCACCTGGCCGACCGCCTACCCCGAGGGGTACGCGGTCGTCGACGTCGAGACGACCGGCCTGGCCCGCGAGGACCGGATCGTCTCCGCGGCCGTGTACCGGCTCGACGCCCGGGGTGACGTGCAGGACCACTGGTACACGACGGTGAACCCGCAGCGGGACCCGGGGCCGGTGTGGATCCACGGGCTCACCAGCGCGATGCTGGCCGACGCGCCCCTGTTCGCGGAGATCGCCGAGGAGTTCGCGGCCCGGCTCGACGGGCGGGTGCTGGTGGCGCACAACGCCGTCTTCGACTGGTCGATGATCGCCCGCGAGTACGCGCGCGCCCAGCGCACTCCCCCGGTGCGGCAGCGGCTGTGCACCATCGCACTCTCGAAGGAACTGGGGCTTCCGCTGCCCAACCACAAACTGGAGTCGCTGGCCGCCCACTTCGGCGTGGTGCAGCAGCGGGCCCACCACGCGCTGGACGACGCGCGGGTGCTCGCCGAAGCCTTTCGGCCGAGCCTGCGGGCCGCCGCCTCGGGCGGGGTGCGGCTGCCGCTGCTGGAGTGCCGGCCGCTGACCGAGTGGGTCGGCGGTTCGACGCCGACGATCGGGCGGCAGACCTCCCACCGTGCGGGCGGCTCCTCGGGGTACGGGGCGAGCTGGCGCCCGTCCCGCAAGCGTCCCCCGTGCCCGCACCCCAACCCGGGGCGCTACGAGCCGGGCGGGGCGCTCAAGCAGGGGATGCGGGTGGCGTTCTCCGGGGACACCTCGGTGGAACGGGAGCTGCTGGAGGACCGAGCGGTGGAGGCGGGGCTGCACATCGCGACGAGCCTGTCCCGGTTGACCAGCCTGCTGGTCACCAACGACCCGGACTCGGGCACCTCGAAAACGGCGAAGGCCAAGCAGTTCGGCACGCCCGTGATCGACGAGGCGGCCTTCGGGCAGCTCCTGCGGGACGTCGAACCGGCGGACGGCGCGGCGAGCGGCTGACCGTCCCGCGCCGCCTCCCCCGCCGGTCGGATCGTGGATCGAGCGGAGGAACGGGGAGGTGGCCCGCCCCTCCGCTCGTGACCGCCCGTCCGAGCCCCGCTCCCCCGCCGGCACCCCCCTGGCGACGGCGGGGCCCCGGCCGAGTTGTACGGTCGGGGGGTGTACCGCTTCCTGTTGTCCCGGCAGTGGGTGATCCTCACCCTCCTCGCCCTCGCCCTCATCCCCACGATGATCGAGTTGGGCTTCTGGCAGTTCCACCGGCACGAGAACCGGATCGCCCACAACCAGCGGATCGAGGCGGCGATCACGGCGGCTCCGGTGCCCGTGGCGGAACTGACCTCCCCGGGGCGGACGGTGTCCGACGAGGAGCGGTACCGCCGGGTCACCGCCGAGGGCACCTACGACACCGAGCACCAGTACGTGGTGCGCCGACGCACCAACGCCGACGACCAGATCGGGGTGCACGTGCTGACCCCGTTGGTCCTCGACGACGGCACGGCGCTGCTGGTCAACCGGGGGTGGATCGCCTCGAACGGGCCGCAGACCCGGCTGCCGCGGATTCCGGAGCCCCCGAGCGGCGAGGTCACCGTCACCGGCCGACTGATGCCCGACGAGACCACCGCCAAGAGCGGCATCAAGGACCTCAAGGGCCTGCCCGAGGGCATGGTCATGCTGATCAACGGCGCCGCGCTGGCCGAGGACATCGGCCGGCCGGTGCTCGGCGGCTTCATCGAGCTCTCCGCCCCGGAACCCTCCGGCGGCACCCCCCAGCTGCTTTCCTCCCCCGACCACAGCGGCATCGGCGCGCACATGGCGTACGCCGTGCAGTGGTGGCTGTTCACCGCCGCGGTGCCGGTGGGCTGGGTGATCCTGGTCCGCCGCGAACTGCGGGACCGGGCCGCGGCCCGTGCCCAGGAACAGCAGGCGGCGGAGCAACCGCCGGCGACCGCCGGGGTCTGACCCGGGGGGCCGTCTCTTCGCCCTCGCCGCGGCGGGGCAGGATGGGGCCATGGATCTGGGATTGAAGGACCGCGTCTACGTCGTCACCGGTGCCACCCGGGGGCTCGGCCACGCCACCGCCCGTGCCCTCGTCGACGAGGGGGCCAAGGTGGTGGTCACCGGACGGGACGAGGCCGGGGTCGCGGAGGCCGCCGCCGCGCTCGGCCCGCAGGCCGTGGGGCTGGCCGCGGACAACGCCGACCCCGGCACCGCCGAGCGACTGGTCACCGCCGCCCGGGAGCGCTTCGGCCGCTTCGACGGCGTCCTGATCAGCGTGGGCGGGCCGACCCCCGGGTACGTCGCCGACAACACCGACGAGCAGTGGCGTGCCGCCTTCGAGTCGGTCTTCCTCGGGGCGACGCGGCTGGCCCGTGCCGCCGCCGCCGAACTGGGCGAGGGCGGGGTGATCGGCTTCGTCCTCTCGGCCTCCGTGCACGAGCCGATCCCCGGGCTGACCATCTCCAACGGGCTGCGCCCCGGTCTCGCGGGCTTCGCGAAGTCCCTGGCCGACGAGTTGGGGCCCCGGGGGGTACGGGTGGTGGGCCTGCTGCCGGCACGGATCGACACCGACCGGGTGCGCGAGTTGGACGCGCTGTCGGCCGACCCGGAGGCCACCCGCGCCGGGCACGAGGCGAAGATCCCGCTGCGCCGCTACGGCACGCCCGAGGAGTTCGGCCGGGTCGCCGCGTTCACCCTCTCGCCCGCCGCCTCGTACCTGACGGGGATCATGCTGCCGGTCGACGGCGGCGCCCGACACGGTTTCTGACCGGACCCACCGGCCCTCCGGCTCGGCAGGGCCGGTCAGTTCACGCGCCGGGCTCCGTGCCGTACGGCGCGGAGCCGGACCGCCGCGGGCAGTCGGGCGAGGCCCGCGGCGGACCGGGCGGGGGCGAGCACCTCGTCGGCGAGGTGCCGCACCGCGTCCCGGGGGACGCCGTGCGGCTGGAGGACCAGGCGCAGCCGGGCGCTCGGGGCGGTGCGGCGCCCGGTGAGCTTCGCCTCGGCGTGTTCCACCCCGTCCAGGGCGCCGGCCTCGGCGGCGAGGGCGGTCTCCAGGGCGTGGCCCCGGACCAGGGCCCCCTCCCCGTCGCGGCTGTCGACGAGGAGTTCGGCGAGCCGGCGGCGGCGCAGCACCGACGCCAGCCACCACAGGGCGAGCAGCACCAGCACCGCCAACACCGCGATCACCACGGGCCACCACCAGCCCTCGTTCCGCCACCGGGTGCGCCGGGCGGCGCTCAACAGCACGTCGTGCCGGTCCTCGTACACCCACCAGGAGGGCGGGCGCACGCCGAGCCCCACCAGCAGGACGCTGCCCCCGCCGACGAGGAGGACCAGCCCGAGCAGGGCGAGCAGGACCCGGTTGACGGTCGTGAGCACCGGGCTCACCCCTTCCTGCCGGGTCGCCGCACCCGCAGCCCCAGGGACGGGGGGCGGGCCAGACCCAGGTGGTCGATGCCTTCGGTGAGCACGGAGTCGAGGTCTCCGCGGACCTCGTCGAGGTCGCGGAAGTGGGAGACGGCGCGGGCGTCCACCCGGCGGCGGCGCACCCGCACCCGGACGGACTGCACCCCGGAGACCTCCACGGCCCGGTCCCGCAGGATCATGGCGGCGGCCTTGCGGTCCAGGGCGACCCGGAGGTCCGGGTCGGGGGTGCGCATCGGCAGCAGGCCGCGCCGGCCCGGGGTGAGCGCGAGGACGAGCAGCAGCAGTCCGAGGGCGGCGGCGACCCCGGCGCCGACGAGGACGGCCGGGTCGTCCAGGGGGCGGGTCGCGAGTCCGTCGGCGAGCCGTCGGCGCCAGTCCATCGCCGGGTGGCCGGCGCGCACCGCGGCGACGTCGTAGAGCAGCAGTCCGGCGCCCGCGGCCAGCAGGAGGGCCGCGAGCCCGGCGGGCACCCGGCGGGCGGACCAGAAGCGGCGCGGCACCCGGTGTCCGGTTCCCGGGTCCTCCTCGGCGTCCGGGGCGGGCGGGTCGAGGACGGGGGCGGGCGGACGGGGTTCGTTCATCGCAGGTTCCCCCGGGTGTCGTCCGCCCGCGGGGAGTGGAGCCGTTCCACGAGGACGGTGACCTCGGGGACCTCCATGCCGGCGAGGCCCTGCACCCGTTCGGTGACGCGGTGGCGCACGGCCGCGCAGCGGGCGCCGATGTCGCAGGGGTAGCCGAGTTCCAGGACGACCCTGATCCGGGCGCTGTCCTGGTGGACGGCGACGGTCGCGTGCGGTGGGGCGCCCGGGGCGGCGCCGGGCGGCCCGGGGTCGGTGGCCAGGGCTTCGCGGGCCGCCCGGGCCGCGATCTTGGCGATGACGCGGTCCGCGATCCGGGTGGCGCCCCGTTCGCCGCGCTCGGCGCGTCCCGTGGGGCCGTGGGCTTCGACCGGCTCGGCGACTCGTGCGGGCACCCGTCACCGCCGCCGGTCGTCGCGGGCGCGGAAGAAGTCCCCGGGCTCCAGGTCCCCGTCCAGGAACCGGCCGCCCAGGAAGCCGACGGCGCCGAGGGCCGCCACCAGCAGGAAGGCCCCGAAGCCGCCGAAGTACCCGGCGAAGGCCAGTGCCATTCCGGCGATCATGCCGATCACGGCCATGCTCATCGTGCGCTCCTCTGCGCGAGTGCGGTGCGGTCCGGTGTCCGCCGGGCCCACGGGCCGCCGTGCGGCCCGCCCGGGACGGTGCTCACTGGAGCCGCGACTCGGGCTCCTCGTCCTCCTCGTCGGGGAGCTTGACGTCGCTCACGGCGATGTTGACCTCGACGACCTCCAGTTCGGTCATCCGCTCCACGGCCGCGATGACGTTCTCCCGCACCGCGCGCGCCACGTCCGCGATCGCCACTCCGTAGTCGACCACGATCTCCAGGTCGAGGGCGGTCTGCACCTCGCCGACCTCGGCCTTGACGCCCCGGGTGACGGACTTGGAGCCGCCGGGTACCCGGTCGCGGACCGCGCCGAAGGTCCGTGACAGTCCGCTGCCCATCGCATGGACGCCGACGACGTCCCGGGCGGCGAGCCCGGCGATCTTCTCGACCACGCCGTCGGCGATGGTGGTGCGTCCCCGGCTGGCGGGGTCGCCCCCGCCGCTCCGCTTGGTCGTCGACGCGTCCGGGTTCTTGCGCTCTGTGGTGTCGGTCATCGCGGTTCCCTCTCACCGGGTCGTCCGTCCTGAAAACCACGGTATGCGGGGTTTGCGGAGCGCGCGCTGGGAGCTGCGGCGGCTGGAGCAAGCGGCGGGCGTCCTTCCCGGCCGGGCCGGTCAGTCGTCGAGCCCGGCCAGGTCCCGGAGGCGGCGGGTCTGGGCGGCCCGCTCGGCGGCGCACTGGGCCGCGAGGTCCCGCCCGGTGGCGCCCTGGAGCAGGGCCTTGGTCTCGATGACGGCGTCCCGGGGTGCGGCCAGCAGGGCGGCGGCGAGTTCGGTGGCGGCCTCGTCGAGCTGGTCGTCGGGGACGACGAGGTTGACGAGGCCGATGCGTTCGGCTTCGTCCGCCCGGACCAGACGGCCGGTGACGCAGACCTCCAGGGCGCGGGCGTAGCCGATCAACGCGACCAGGGGGTGGGTGCCGGTGAGGTCGGGGACCAGGCCGAGGCCGGTCTCGCGCATGGCGAACTGGGCGTCCGCTGCGGCCACCCGCAGGTCGCAGGCGAGGGCGAGCTGGAATCCGGCACCGATGGCGTGTCCCCGGACCGCGGCGACGGACACCAGGTCGGGCCGGCGCCACCAGGTGAACGCCTCCTGGTACCCGGCGATGACGGCGTCCACCTCCGCGTCGCCGCCACGGGCGAGGTCGGTGAAGGACGGTTCGCCCGGGAGGCCCTCGGGGGTGAAGGCCCGTCGGTCCAGCCCCACGGAGAAGGACGGCCCCTCACCGCGGAGCACGACCACCCGCACGCTGCCGGGCAGCGTGCGCCCGGCCTCGGCCAGGGCACGCCACAGGGCGGGGCTCTGGGCGTTCCGCCTGGCCGGGTCGGTCAGGGTGACCGTGGCGAGCGGGCCGTCGACGGCGAGCCGTACGCCGTCGTGGTCGAGTACGGACATGGGGGCGCCTCCGAGGGGTGCGGTCCGGGGCCGGGGCGTACCGGTGCACTCGATCGGCCGAAGGGCTCCTCGGTGTGCACGGCGTACGCGGGCGCCCGCAAGTGACTGCACAGTAACCACCCGGTCGACCCACGGGCCGACCGGGTGGCCACACCGGAGCCGGTGGAGCCGCCCGGGACGTCAGTCGAGGGAAGCGGTCTTCTTGCCGCGCGTCGCCCCGCCGCGTCCCCGCAGCGTGACGCCGGATTCGCTGAGCATCCGATGGACGAAGCCATACGAGCGGCCGGTCTCTTCGGCCAGCGCCCGGATGCTCGCACCGGAGTCGTACTTCTTCTTCAGGTCTGCCGCGAGCTTGTCGCGCGCGGCGCCGGTCACCCGGCTGCCCTTCTTCAGAGTCTCGGCCACCCGTGCCTCCTCGTGGGAAGTGCGCTCTGGACTTCTCATGATCACCCCTCCCGGGCTTCCTGGCCACCCATTCGACAAGGTCGATACGGCAACGGGGGGCGCAGCGGAAGCCATCGCCACGAGGGGAATCTTTACCTCCGCCCCCGACCGAACGGGGGGAGGGGGTGACGCCCTCGACGAATCGGCAGGTCAGGGCGGGCGGGCCCGAGCGAGGCGGAACCTTTGATTCCGTCGAGAAAAGTCCCTGTAGGACACACCGCTGCACTAGGAGATCTCACATCTTTGGTGGATCACGGCTAGGCCGAATGATCCACGCGCCGTGGATCACCCCGGCGATCGACCGCTGTCCGGGGCTGCGGACGCCCACCGGTGACCGTGCGGTCACCGGTGGCGGGCGCCGCGCGCCGGGTGCGTCAGGCGAGAGCGATCAGGTCGGCGTAGTCCGCGCCCCACAGGTCCTCGACGCCGTCCGGCAGCAGGATGATCCGCTCGGGCTGGAGCGCCTCGACGGCCCCCTCGTCGTGGGTGACCAGGACGACGGCGCCCTGGTAGGTGCGCAGCGCGCCCAGGATCTCCTCGCGGCTCGCCGGGTCGAGGTTGTTGGTCGGCTCGTCCAGGAGCAGCACGTTCGCCGAGGAGACCACCAGGGTGGCCAGGGCCAGACGGGTCTTCTCGCCGCCGGACAGGACGCCCGCCGGCTTGTCGACGTCGTCGCCGGAGAACAGGAACGAGCCCAGCGTCTTGCGCACCTGGACCAGGTCCAGGTCGGGGGCGGCGGAGCGCATGTTCTCCAGGACCGTGCGGTCCGGGTCCAGGGTCTCGTGCTCCTGGGCGTAGTAGCCGAGCTTCAGGCCGTGGCCCTCGACCACCTGGCCGGTGTCCGGCTTCTCCACCCCGGCGAGCAGCCGCAGCAGGGTGGTCTTGCCCGCGCCGTTCAGTCCCAGGATCACCACCCGGGAGCCCTTGTCGATGGCCAGGTCGACGTCGGTGAAGATCTCCAGCGAGCCGTAGGACTTGGACAGGCCCTCGGCGGTGAGCGGGGTCCGACCGCAGGGCGCCGGGTCGGGGAAGCGCAGCTTGGCCACCTTGTCGGACTGCCGGACGTCTTCGAGGCCGGACAGCAGCCGCTCGGCGCGGCGGGCCATGTTCTGCGCGGCGACCGTCTTGGTGGCCTTGGCCCGCATCTTGTCGGCCTGGGCGTTGAGCGCGGCGGCCTTCTTCTCGGCGTTCTGGCGCTCGCGCTTGCGGCGCTTCTCGTCGGCCTCGCGCTGCTGCTGGTAGAGCTTCCAGCCCATGTTGTAGACGTCGATCACGGACCGGTTGGCGTCCAGGTAGAACACCTTGTTGACGACCGTCTCGACCAGGTCGACGTCGTGCGAGATGACGATGAAGCCGCCGCGGTAGGTCTTCAGGTAGTCGCGGAGCCAGACGATGGAGTCGGCGTCGAGGTGGTTGGTGGGCTCGTCCAGCAGGAGCGTGTCGGCGTCCGAGAAGAGGATGCGGGCCAGCTCGATGCGGCGGCGCTGACCGCCGGAGAGGGTGTGCAGCGGCTGCCCCAGCACCCGATCGGGCAGGTTCAGCGCGGCGGCGATGGTGGCGGCCTCGGCCTCGGCGGCGTACCCGCCCTTGGTCAGGAACTCGGTCTCCTGGCGCTCGTACTGCCGCAGCGCCTTCTCGCGGGTGGCGCCCTGGCCCGTCGCGATCCTCTCCTCGTTCTCGCGCATCTTGCGGATCAGGGTGTCGAGGCCGCGGGCCGACAGGACCCGGTCGCGGGCCAGCATGTCGAGATCGCCGGTGCGGGGGTCCTGGGGCAGGTAGCCGACCTCCCCGGAACGGGCGACGGTACCGGCGGCGGGGATGCCCTCGCCCGCCAGGACCTTGGTGAGGGTCGTCTTGCCGGCGCCGTTGCGGCCGACCAGGCCGACGCGGTCGCCCTTGGCGATGCGGAAGGTGGCGGATTCGATGAGGACGCGGGCACCGGCGCGCAACTCGATGCCGGAAGCGGTGATCACGGACGGACTCCTGGGCGGGATGGACGGCGAGGTGGGCAACGAGGGCGGCGACGCCGTCTAGTGCACGAGGAGAACAGCCATGGGAGGAGTCTAACGGGCGCGCGCAAGCGGATTTCCCGGCGCGACCGCACCGCCGGGCCCGCCCCCGTCGCGCGGCGGGCGGGCCCCCGGGGCCGGTGCCAGACTGGGCGGGGGGCACGCGCTCCGGCTCCGCGAACGGTTCCGGTACGCGCCCGTCGCCGAGGAGGCCGACCATGACGAGGACGAACGGTGGACCGCCCACCCTCTACCCGTCGCTGCTGTACACGGACGCGCACGCCGCGATCGAGCTGCTGACCGGGGCGTTCGGCTTCACCCGGGTCGCCGTCCACGAGACGGAGGACGGCAAGGTGGCGCACGCCGAGCTGGCGTACGGGAACGGCGCGGTGATGCTGGGCTCCCGGGGCCGCGGCGGCCGCTTCGACGAGGCGATGGCGGGTGCGGGGCCCGCCGCGACGTACGTGGTGGTGGCCGATGTCGACGCGCACCACCGCAGGGCGGTGGAGCACGGGGTGGAGGTGCTGGTGCCGCCGACCGACCAGGAGTACGGCTCCCGGGACTACCTGGCCCGGGACCACGAGGGCAACGTGTGGGGCTTCGGCACCTACGTCCCCCCGATCGGGGGGTGAGCGTCAGCCGCCGCCGGTGTGCACCTGGAAGGCGGCCCGGCGCACCGCCTTGGCGAGCGCCGGATCGGGGTGGGCGGCGGCGAGGGCCACCAGGACCTGGACGGTGCGGGGGTGCCCCACGTCCCGGACGTCCTCCAGGAGCGCCGGGACGGTCGGCCGGGGCGCGGACTCCAGGTGGCGCACGAGCAGTTGGGCCTCGCCGTGGTCGGCGACGGCCGCCGCGGTGTCGACCCAGAGCCACACCTCTTCGGCGTGGGTCAGCACGGTGTGCACGTCCTCGGGGTCCACGCCCTCTATCTCGGCGAGCCAGAGCAGGGCGTAGGGCCTCAGCGAGGGCTCGTCCCCGGCCTGTCGGACCTCCGCCTCGGCGGGGGCGCCGACCACCCGCAGGGCGTCGAAGGCGAGCCCGCGCAGCAGCGCGTCCTCGCCGCGGGCCGCCTCGATCAGCTCGCTCACGGCGCTGGACACGGTGCGGGCGGCGAGCCAGGCGCGGTACTCGGCGCGGGCCTCGCTGGGGCGGGAGCGGGCGCAGCCGCGGAGCATCGCCTCCGCGGACTGCTCGATGTTGCCGCCGGCGGGGGACTGGGCCGCCACGCAGATCTGCTCCAGCTTGACCCACACCGCCCAACTGCCGAGCGGGGTCAGGGTGGCCTGCCCGTCGGCGCAGGTCAGCGCCCCCACCGAGGTCAGGGCGTGCAGGGCCCAGTCGAGCAGTTCGGCGACCGTCGGGGAGGCCGTCGGGTCGGCGGCCTCCCCGACCGGCTCGGGGTGCGGGCCGTAGGGGATCTCGCACCGCTCGGTGCGCAGTTCGGTGACGCGCTGTTCCAGCAGGTCGAGGAGTTGGGGCAGGGGCACCGGGCCGGCCGAGAGCTGGAGGAACGACAGCACCTGGGGCATCGCCTCGACCACCTCGGCGACGGAGGAGGCGTCGGCGGCGCCGGGTGCGGGGTGGGCGAGCGACCAGGCGTCGAACAGGGCGACCCAGCCGCGCAGCACCGCGGAGTCGTCCCGGTCCCAGGCGCGCAGCCGCCAGCCGGGGCGGGCGCAGTCGCCGTGCACCTCGACGAGTCCGGACAGTCGGGCGGTGTCCCAGTCGGCCCGGACCCGGTCGGGGGTCAGGCCGAGTGCGGCGGCGGCCCGGGCCGCGGTCGCCGCGGACAGGTTCCCTCCGCCGTCCGGGGTGGCGGCCAGCGCGGTGGCGGCCCCCTCGTCCCGGGGGCGGGGGCTGAGTTCGGTGTCGGCCCAGCGGGCGATCCGGGCGGCCCCGGCGAGGCCGGCGCGGGCGGTGCGGGCCAGTTCCCGGGGGGACGGGGTGCCCTCGGGCGGCCTCGGGGCGGGGCGGCGGGAACGCCGCTCGCCGACCGCCGGGGCGGAGGCGCTCAGGGAGCGCGGACGGACGAGTCGGAGCCTGGAGTCGCGCGGGGTACGGGACGTCACGGGGGCAGTCTTCCGGTTGACGGTCCGAAAACCCAAACGGAATGGGTGGCGAGGAGTGGGCGAACCCTCGTGCGGTGCCGCGCGAGGTGTTCGAGAGGGGGAAGCGGAGCCCTCGGGGAGGAGGGCCGCCCGGGGCGGGCGGGTGACCGCACCCTCACCGAGGGTCACGGTGCGGCGGGGGTGCGTGCGCCGGGTCAGCCGAGCGGGGTCAGGAACCGGCGCAGGGCCTCCTCGTAGCCGGCGGGGTCCGCGTTCCACATGGCGCCGTGCGGGGCGTCGGGGACGGTGTGCAGGGTGACCAGGTCGGGGCGGCTGCGGGCGAAGGCACGGGAGAGCGCCCAGGGGGCGATCTGGTCGTCCGGGCCGTGCACGACCAGGGTGGGGACGCGCAGGTCGCGGACGTCGGCCCGTTCGCGGACCCGGTGCGGACGCAGACCGGTGCGTCCTTCGGCGGCGCGCACGGCCAGCGGGAGCAGGGCGTGGGGCACGCCGCGGGCGAGGGCGAGGGCGCGGACGGTGGCCTCCCAGTCCAGGACCGGGGAGTCCAGGACCAGCCCCACGATGCGGTCGCGCAGCGGGGAGTGGGTGGCGGCGCGCAGCGCCATGGTGGCGCCGGTGGACCAGCCGTGCAGCACGATGCGTTCGGCGCCCCGGCGCACGGCGTGGCGCAGTGCGGCGTCCAGGTCGCGCCACTCGGTCTCCCCGAGGTGGCTGAGGCCGTCCGGGGCGCGGGGGGCGCCGCGGTCGCCGCGGTAGGCGAGGGAGAGCACCGGGAACCGGCTGCGGTGCAGGAAGTCCATGACCACCATCGGGTGCTCGCGGGTGGTGCCGAGGCCGTGCACCGCGATGACGCAGGTGTCCCGGGCGGAGGGCACCCACCAGGCGGGCAGCAGCCCCGTTTCGCCGGGGACCTCGACGTCCTGGTGGTCGAGGCCCAGCGCGGTGCCCGGGTCGCCGGTGTGGACCTGGGGGGTGAGCCGGACCGTGGTCCCCGGGGCGAGGGTGCCGTGGGTGACGCCGTCCAGCCGGCGGACGACGGTGTCGGCGGTGTGCGGGGCGTCGGGGACGACCGGGCCGACGACGGCGTGGACGCGGCGACCGGTGAGGCCGTAGGTGCCGGGGCGCAGGCTGGCCAGGTCCCTGGTCAGGGTGACGCGGTCGGCGGTGACGGCGTGGACGGTGAGGCGCGGGTCGGTGGGGAGCGGCTGACCCGGGCGGGGTTTCAGGGCGGCGTCGCTGGCGAACCGTCCCGCGGCCAGGGCGAGCAGGCCGGTGACGGTCGCGGTGGCGGCGGCTGCGGTGGCGGCTGTCGCGGCTCGGGCGGTGCGCACGGTGTCCAGTGTCGGGGCGGGGGTAGGACACGGCCAGTGGGCGCCGCCGCGTCCCGGGTGGTTCACCCCACCGGACCCATCGGGTGGGGCCCGCCGAACGCCCGGTACGGCCGGTCGAGTGATGTGTCTTACTTAGATCGGACAAAGAGGGTATGTGGGGCGGCGGGCCGATGAAGGGCCGTACAGTCGGATGAGACGCTGAACGGGTCATCGGCGGCGTGTGGGGCCGTTGCACGGAACCACCCGAAGCCCACCGCTCCAGCCCCCTTACCCCCCCGATCGACCGACCTCCCCATGCGGAATAGAGCTCCCTCAGATCGAGTCACCGTGATGCCTGCCCCAGTTCATCTTCCGTTAACTCAGGTTGCTTACGTTCCAACCCCCACTGACGCCCCACGGAAGCCTGGGTAAATGGAAAACATCACGCTCCTCCTCGGAATCGTGATCGTCACCGCTCTCGTGTTTGACTTCACGAACGGTTTCCACGACACGGCCAACGCGATGGCGACGACCATCTCAACTGGCGCTATGAAGCCCAAAGCGGCGGTCGCAATGTCCGCCGTGTTGAACTTGGTCGGAGCCTTCCTCTCGGTCGAAGTCGCCAAGACGATCTCTGGCGGCATGATCGACGAAGGCGGCATCCAACCCGAAGTCATCTTCGCGGCGCTCGTCGGCGCCATCCTCTGGAACCTGCTGACCTGGCTCGTAGGTCTGCCCTCCAGCTCCTCCCACGCCCTGTTCGGCGGTCTGATCGGCGCCGCCGTGATGTCGGCCGGCTGGGACTCGGTGAACGGCTCCACCGTCGTCACCAAGGTCCTCATCCCCGCAGTCGCCGCCCCCGTGGTGGCCGGCATCGCAGCGATGATCGCCACCCGCCTGACGTACAAGCTCGGCAACAACGTCAGCGACAAGGCCAGCTCCAAGGGCTACCGCGCCGGCCAGATCTCCTCGGCCGCCCTGGTCTCCCTGGCGCACGGCACCAACGACGCCCAGAAGACGATGGGCATCATCACCCTCGCCCTGGTCACCGGTGGCGCACTGGCCCCCGGCTCCAACCCGCCCATGTGGGTCATCGTCTCCGCCGGTGTCGCCATCGCGCTCGGCACCTACCTCGGCGGCTGGCGCATCATCCGCACCATGGGCAAGGGCCTGACCGACCTGCAGCCGCAGCAGGGCTTCGCCGCCCAGTCCAGCGCCGCCACGGTCATCCTCGCCTCCTCGCACCTGGGCTTCTCCCTCTCCACCACGCAGTCCTGCTCCGGCGCCGTGATGGGTGCGGGCCTGGGCCGCAAGGGCGGAGTGGTCCGCTGGTCGACCGCCACCCGGATGTTCGTCGCCTGGGGTCTGACGCTGCCGGCCGCCGGTGTCGTCGGCGCCCTCGCCGAACTCCTCACCAAGCAGGGCCCCTGGGGCGTCGCCGCGACCGCGGCACTGCTGGTCGGCGGATCGGGTGCGATCTGGCTGCGCTCCCGCAAGGAGGTCGTCGACCACACCAACGTCAACGACGTGGACGACGAGCCCGCGGGCGTCGTCACCACCGCCATGGCCGCGGTCACCCCGCCGCCGGCCGGCGACACCACCGCCGCCACGGGTGACCTCTCGGTGACCCTCCCGGCGGACCCGAACAGCCCCTCGACGGAGTCCGCACCGCGGACCGCCAAGGTGTAAGGAACCCCCAATGAAAATCGACTGGGCAGCACTCGCCTCCGTCTTCGGAGTCAGCCTCGTGGTCACCGTGGTCCTGGTGGGCCTGTTCACCCTCGGCCTCGTCGGACTCTCCAAGCGGGAGGCCGCACTCGCCGGCAACGGACACGCCAAGGGCGGTTCGGCCGCCGTCGCCACCGCCAGCGCCGTCGCCTGCTTCGCCCTCTGCGTCGCGGCCGTCGCCTTCGGCATAAACCTGATCGTCGCCTAACCCCCCAGGTTGCGATCTCCGGTCCGGTCGGTCACCGCCCCCACAGTGGTGACCACCGGGCCTTCGTCGTGTGTGGGGCTTCACACACTGCCCCGCCGCAGGTCAGCGCGCGGTTGACGGGTGTTCTCGGGGCGTGGTGGACTGCCCGGGCCATTACGGCGGCAGCAGAGAGGAAGCCGGTGCGAATCCGGCGCGGTCCCGCCACTGTCACCGGGGAGCGCTCCCCCGCACCGCACGTCACGGCCGTCACGCGGCTGGAAGACCGGGGGCGGCGCCGATCCGGGAGCCAGGAGACTCTCGCCGTCGTCTCCGTCGACCCGGGGCGCGGACCCCGAGTGAGGACACAGCGATGCCGGGGCACCCGTCTGCCCGTCCCGCGCCCCACGGCACGGGACCCCACGACCGTACGCGGACCCGCCGACGCCCGGCGGGCTGAGCCGATGCGGGCCGGGCGCACCTTCGCCTACGGCGCCACCGCCGGACTGATCGGCGACCTCCTCCTCGGCGACCCCCGCCGCGGACATCCGGTCGCCGCCTTCGGTCGTGCCGCGGGCGCCGTCGAACACCTCCTCTGGCGCGACCACCGCGGCTGGGGCGCACTGCACACCGCGCTCTGCGCCGGGGGCGCCGCGGGCGCCGCCGCGCTGGTGGCGCGCGCCGCCGCCCCCTCGCGCACCGCCTCGGTCGCCCTGACCGCCGCCGCCACCTGGGCCGTGGTCGGCGGGACCAGCCTCGGCCACGAGGCCGCGGCCGTCGGCGCCGCCCTGGCCGCGGGCGACCTCGCCGCGGCCCGACGACGGCTGCCGCACCTGTGCGGACGGGACCCCGAGGCCCTGGACGCGGACGGCATCGCCCGGGCCGTGGTCGAATCCGTCGCCGAGAACACCTCCGACGCCGTGGTCGGCGCCCTGGTGTGGGGGGCGATCGGCGGGGTGCCCGGGCTCGTCGGCTTCCGGGCCGTCAACACCCTCGACGCGATGGTCGGCCACCGCTCGCCCCGCCACCGCCGCTTCGGTTGGGCCTCGGCGCGCCTGGACGACGTGGCGGGCTGGCCCGGCGCCCGGCTCACCGGGGCCCTGGCCGTGGTGGCCGGGGGTGCCCCGGCCGCCGCCGCACGGGCCTGGCGCGCGGACGCCCGACGCCACCCGAGCCCCAACGCGGGCGTGGCGGAGAGCGCGTTCGCGGGCGCGCTCGGCGTCCGCCTCGGCGGCACCCTCTCCTACGGCGGGCGGGTCGAGCACCGGCCGGTGCTGAACGGGGACGGGCGGGCCGTCACGGTGGCGGACATCGACCGGGCGGTGCGGCTGTCGCGCCGGGTGGGTTGGCTGACGCTCGCGGTGTGCGTCGCGGGACGCGGGGCGCTCGCGGCCCGGCGCACGGTCACGGGGAAGGGACGGTAGGGGTGCTGCAGGGCGGACTGCTGGTCGCGGGGACCACCTCCGACGCGGGCAAGAGCGTGGTGACCGCCGGGATCTGCCGGTGGCTGGCCCGCCGGGGCGTCAAGGTGGCCCCGTTCAAGGGGCAGAACATGTCCCTCAACTCGTTCGTCACCCGGGACGGCGCCGAGATCGGCCGGGCCCAGGCCATGCAGGCGCAGGCCGCCCGGGTGGAGCCGAGCGCCCTGATGAACCCGGTGCTCCTCAAGCCCGGCGGGGACCGCACCAGCCAGGTGGTGCTGATGGGGCGCCCGGTCGGGGAGATGAGCGCGCGCGGCTTCTTCGGCGCGCCGGGCGGCCCCGAGGAGGGGCAGCCGGTGCCCGGGGGCCGCGAGGCGCTGCTCGACACCGTCGTGGGGTGCCTGGAGGAGTTGCGGGCCACCCATGACGTGGTGGTGTGCGAGGGCGCGGGCAGCCCGGCCGAGATCAACCTGCGGCGCACCGACATCGTCAACATGGGCGTCGCCCGGGCCGGCCGGCTGCCGGTGCTGGTGGTCGGCGACATCGACCGGGGCGGGGTCTTCGCCTCCTTCTTCGGGACGACGGCGCTGCTGGCCCCCGAGGACCAGGCCCTGGTGGCCGGCTACCTGGTCAACAAGTTCCGCGGCGACGTCTCGCTGCTGGAACCCGGCCTCGACATGCTGCGCACCCTCACCGGCCGTCCCACCTACGGGGTGCTGCCGTTCCAGCACGGGCTCGGCATCGACGAGGAGGACGGGCTAAGGGTGTCGCTGCGGGGCACCGTGCGCGAATCGCCGGCCGGCGAGCCGTACGGCACCGAGGTACTGCGGATCGCGGTGTGCGCGGTGCCGTTGATGTCGAACTTCACCGACGTGGACGCGCTCGCCGCCGAACCCGGGGTCACCGTCCGGTTCGTGGACCGGCCGGAGGAGACCGCCGACGCCGACCTGGTGGTGGTGCCCGGCACCCGCGGCACGGTGGCCGCGCTGCGCTGGCTGGAGCGGCGGGGGCTCGCCGCGGCCCTGCGACGCCGGGCCGCCGAGGGCCGGCCCGTGCTGGGGATCTGCGGCGGCTTCCAACTGCTGGGCGAGGTCGTCGAGGACGAGGTCGAGTCCCGTGCGGGCACCGTCGAGGGCCTCGGGCTGCTGCCCGTACGGGTGCGGTTCGCCGTCGAGAAGACCCTGGCCCGCCCCTCGGGCACGGCCCTGGGCGAGCGGGTCGACGGGTACGAGATCCACCACGGCGTCGCCGACGTGCTCGGCGGCGAACCCTTCCTGGACGGCTGCCGACGGGGCTCGGTGTGGGGCACCCACTGGCACGGCTCGCTGGAGTCGGACGGCTTCCGCCGGGCCTTCCTGCGGCAGGTCGCGGCGCAGGCGGGGCGCGGTTTCGTCCCGGCGCCGGACACCTCCTTCGCCGCCCTGCGCGAGGAACAGCTGGACCGCCTCGCCGATCTGATCGAGCGCCACACGGACACCGACGCCCTGTGCGAGCTGATCGCCGCCGGGCCGCCGCCGGGTCTGCCGTTCGTCCCGCCGGGCGCCCCGTGAGACGCCCGGCCCCGCCCCGACCCGGCCCACCCGCCGGGCGGGGCCGTTCCGCACCGACCGAGACCGCTGAAGACTGGGAGGACCACGGGTGACCACCCCGTATCCATTCACCGCCATCGTCGGCCAGGACGACCTCCGGCTCGCGCTGCTGCTGAACGCCGTGTCGCCCGCGGTCGGCGGCGTCCTGGTGCGCGGCGAGAAGGGCACCGCGAAGAGCACCGCGGTCCGGGCGCTGGCGACGCTGCTGCCCGAGGTGGCGGCCGTCGCCGGCTGCCGCTTCTCCTGCGACCCCGACGCACCCGACCCGGACTGCCCGGACGGCCCGCACGGGGCGGGCCCCCGGGCCGGCCGGCCGGCCCGGATGGTGGAACTGCCGGTCGGCGCCTCCGAGGACCGGCTGGTGGGCGCCCTGGACATCGAGCGGGCCCTCGCCGACGGGGTGAAGGCGTTCGAACCGGGCCTGTTGGCCGAGGCCCACCGCGGCATCCTGTACGTGGACGAGGTGAACCTCCTCCACGACCACCTGGTGGACCTGCTGCTGGACGCGGCGGCGATGGGCGCCTCGTACGTGGAGCGGGAGGGGGTCTCGGTCCGGCACGCGGCCCGGTTCCTGCTGGTCGGCACCATGAACCCGGAGGAGGGCGAGCTGCGTCCGCAGTTGCTCGACCGGTTCGGGCTGACCGTCGAGGTGACGGCGTCCCGGGAGCCCGAGCAGCGGGTGGCGGTCGTCAAGCGGCGCCTCGCCCACGACGACGACCCGGTGGGCTTCGCCGCGGGCTGGGCCGGGGAGGAGTCGGCGCTGCGCGAGCGGATCGCGGCGGCCCGGCTGCTGCTGCCCGCGGTGCGGCTGGGGGACGGCGCGCTGCTGCGGATCGCGGCGGTCTGCGCGGCCTTCGAGGTGGACGGGATGCGCGCGGACATCGTGATGGCCCGGACCGCGACGGCACTGGCCGCCTGGGACGGGCGGACCGAGGTCCGCACCCAGGACGTCCGGCAGGCGGCGCTGTTGGCGCTGCCGCACCGCCGGCGGCGCAACCCGTTCGACGCCCCGGGCCTGGACGAGGAGAAGCTCGACGAGGTGCTGGACGGCTTCGCGGACGAGGAGCCCGAGCCGGACCCGCCGGCCGGACCCGAGGGACCCGAAGACCCCGACCGGGGGCCGGACGAACCGGGCCCGGACGGCCCCGAAGGCGGCCCGGACGGTCCGCAGGGCGGGCCAGGCGCGCCGCCCCCGCCGCGGGAGGCGCCGGAGCAGGCTCCGCCCGCCGAGACGTCCGAGGCACCCGGGGAGCCGGCCGGGCAGCCGGTGGGCGTCGCCCCCGAGCAGCCCGCGGCGGCGGCCGGGGAGCCGTTCCGCACCCGGACCCTGACCGTGCCCGGGCTCGGCGAGGGCGCCGCCGGCCGACGTTCCCGGGCCCGTACCGAGCACGGCCGCACCATCGGGGACCGTCGTCCGCGCGGGGCGCTCACCAAGCTGCACCTGTCGGCGACCGTGCGGGCCGCCGCCCCGCACCAGCACGCCCGCGGCCGGTCCGGCCCGGGGCTGTTGGTGCGCCGGGACGACCTGCGCCAGGCCACCCGGGAGGGTCGGGAGGGCAACCTGGTGCTGTTCGCCGTGGACGCCTCCGGTTCGATGGCCGCACGTCGTCGGATGAGCGCCGTCAAGGGCGCCGTGCTCTCCCTGCTGTTGGACGCCTACCAGCGGCGGGACAAGGTGGGGTTGGTGACCTTCCGCGGCGCGGACGCGGCGCTCGCCCTGCCGCCCACCTCCTCGGTGGACACCGCCGCGACCCGGCTGGCCTCGCTGGCGACCGGCGGCAGGACCCCGCTCGCGGACGGGCTGCTACGCGCCCGCGAGGTGCTGCGGGTGGAGCGGCTCCGGGACCCGGCGCGCCGGGCACTGCTGGTCGTGGTCACCGACGGCCGGGCCACCGGCGGGGTGGAACCGGTGCGGCGGGCCGCCCGGGCGGCCCGGCTGCTGGCCGCCGACCGGGTCGCCTCGGTGGTGGTGGACTGCGAGTCGGGTCCGGTGCGGCTGGGGCTCGCCGGCCGGCTGGCCGCCGACCTCGGCGGGACGCCGGTGACGTTGGAGGAACTGCGGGCCGATGCGCTCGCGGGACTGGTCAAGGACGTACGGGGTGCCGCGGGCACCCGGGGAAGGGCAGCGTAATGCCACAGGGACAACCGTCCGTCGTGCCCCAGGACGGGCTCACCACGCGTCAGCGCCGCAACCGGCCGCTGGTGATGGTGCACACGGGCATCGGCAAGGGCAAGTCGACGGCGGCGTTCGGGATGGCGCTGCGCGCCTGGAACCAGGGTTGGCCAATCGGGGTGTTCCAGTTCGTCAAGTCGGCGAAGTGGAAGGTCGGCGAGGAGAACGCGCTGCGGGTGCTGGGGGCCAGCGGCGAGGGCGGCACCGTCGACTGGCACAAGATGGGCGAGGGCTGGTCCTGGATCCAGCGGGCGCCCTCCGCCGCCGTCGAGGGCGCCGACCCGGCCGACTCCAACGCGGTGAACGCGGCGAAGGCCCGCGAGGGCTGGGAGCAGATCAAGCGCGACCTGGCGGCCGAGACCTACCGGCTGTACGTCCTGGACGAGTTCGCGTACCCGCTGCACTGGGGGTGGATCGACGTGGCCGAGGTGGTCGCGGTGCTGCGGGAGCGGCCCGGCAACCAGCACGTGGTCATCACCGGCCGCAACGCCCCCGCCGAACTGGTCGCCTTCGCCGACCTGGTGACGGACATGTCGAAGGTGAAGCACCCGATGGACGCGGGCCAGAAGGGCCAGCGGGGCATCGAATGGTGAACCGACGATGATCGACGTGCCGCGGCTGGTCGTGGCCGCGCCCGCCTCGGGCAGCGGCAAGACCACCGTGACCACCGGACTGATGGCCGCGTTCGCCGAGCGCGGGCTGCGGGTCTCCCCGCACAAGGTCGGGCCCGACTACATCGACCCCGGCTACCACGCCCTGGCCACCGGCCGCCCGGGGCGCAACCTCGATGCGTACATGTGCGGCCCGGAGCGGGTCGGCCCGCTCTTCGCGCACGGCGCCCGGGGTGCCGACCTCGCGGTGGTGGAGGGGGTGATGGGCCTGTACGACGGGGCCTCCGGGCAGGGCGAACTGGCGTCCACCGCGCAGGTGGCCAAACTCCTGCGGGCGCCGGTGGTGCTGGTGGTGGACGCCTCCTCGCAGTCCCGTTCGGTGGCCGCCCTGGTGCACGGCTTCGCCTCCTTCGACCCACAGGTGCGGATCGGCGGGGTGATCCTCAACAAGGTCGGCTCGGACCGGCACGAGGAGCTGCTGCGGGACGCCCTGGAGGAGGCGGGCACGCCGGTGCTGGGTGCGCTGCGCCGCGCCGAGGGCGTGACCACCCCGTCCCGGCACCTGGGGCTGGTGCCGGTGGCCGAGCGGCACCGGGACGCGACGGCGGCGGTGGCCGCGATGGCCGACACGGTGCGCCGGGGCTGCGACCTGGAGGCGCTGCTCGCGCTGGCCCGCACCGCTCCCCCGCTGTCGGAGGTGCCCTGGGAGCCGAGGCCGCCGGTGGTCCCGGCGGCGGGGCGACCGCCGGTGGTCGCGGTGGCGGGCGGCGCCGCCTTCTCGTTCCTGTACGCGGAGCACCCGGAACTGCTCACCGCGGCGGGGGCCGAGGTGGTCGTCTTCGACCCGTTGCGCGACGAGCGGCTGCCGGAGGGCACCGCGGGGCTGGTGATCGGCGGCGGCTTCCCCGAGATGTACGTGGGCGAGCTGGCCGCGAACGGGGCGCTGCGGGCCGAGGTCGCCGCCCTGGCCGCGGCGGGCGCCCCGATCGCCGCCGAGTGCGCGGGCCTGCTGTACCTGGCCCGCTCGCTGGACGGGCGGCCGATGTGCGCGGTGGTGCCCGGGGAAGCCCGGATGTCGCAACGGCTGACCCTGGGCTACCGGGAGGCGGTGGCCGTGTCGGACAGCGTGCTGGCCGCGGCGGGCACCCGGCTGCGGGGCCACGAGTTCCACCGCACGGTGCTGGAGCCGAGCGCCGGCCCCACGCCGGCGTGGGGGCTGCGCACCCCCCGCGCCCGAGTGGAGGGCTTCGTCCTGGGCGGGGTGCACGCGAGCTACCTGCACACCCACTGGGCCGCTGCGCCCGAGGTCGCCGGACGGTTCGTGGCGCACTGCGCGGCGTGGCGGGAGGCGGCGTCGGCGCGGGAGTCCTCGTGCGCGGGGTGAGCCGCCGCCCGGAGCGCGCCGGCTCAGTGCCCGGCGGCGCCGACCACCAGCCACATCAGTGCGGCGCCGGCGACCGTGCACAGCAGGGTGGAGCGCGCCGGGTGGCGGTGGCTGGCCTCGGGCAGGATCTCGGCCGCGGCGATGTAGAGCAGGACGCCGCCGAAGAACGCGAGGTAGCCGGCGAGGACCGGCGCCGACACGGTGAACAGCAGGGTGGAGGCGGCCCCGACGAGGGGGGCGCAGGCATCGGCGAGGAGCATGGCGAGGGCCTTGCGGCGGTCGTTGCCGTACGCGCTGGTGACGGTGTAGGTGTTGAAGCCGTCCGCGAAGTCGTGGGTGATCACGGCGATCGCGACGCTGATCCCCACCGCGGTGTCGACCTGGAACGACGCCCCGATGGCCACCCCGTCGGCGAGGCTGTGGCCCACCATCGCGGCACCGGCGCCCAGCCCGACCTGCGGCACGTGCTCGGGGTCGTGCGCCCCGTGTTCGGCCTGGCGCAGCGCGAGCAGGCGTTCCACCACGTGGGCGCCGAGGAACCCGCCGACGAACAGCAACAGCGCCAGCGGGACCCCGTGCACCCGCCGTGAGGCGCCCTCCAGCGCCTCGGGCAGCAGGTCGAAGCCGACGACGCCGAGCATCAGGCCGCCCGCGAAGCCCAGCACCAGGTGCCGGCGGTCGACCACGCGTTGCGCCGCCAGGCCGCCGACCAGCGTCATCACGAACGAACCCAGCGCCACGAGCACGACCATGGCGCCTTGCTAGCGGATGCGCGGGCCGGACGCACGCACCCCGTTCCCCGGTCACCCGACCGGCCCGCCCCTTCGAGAGGAACCCGTCATGGTCCCGTCCGCGCCCCCGGCCCCGTCCGTCCCCCCGCTGCGCTCCGGGGGCGGGGACCGGGCGCGCCCCGGGCGGGTGGTGGCCGGGGTGGGGGCGGGCCGCGGGGTGACCGCGGACGAGGTGCTGGACCTGGTGCGGGCCGTGTTGGCGGAGGCCGGGCTGGACCGGGACGCCCTGGGGGCGCTGGCCACCGTGGACCGCCGGGCCGGCGAGCCCGGCCTGGTGGGGGCCGCCCGGCGGCTGGGCGTGCCGCTGCGGGCGTATCCGGCGGCGGAGCTGGCGCGGGTGACGGTGCCGCACCCCTCCCCCGGCACGCTGGCCGCGGTGGGCACGCCCTCGGTGGCGGAGGCCGCCGCGCTGTCGGCGGGCGGCGAACTCCTCGTGCCCAAGCGGAAGTCGGCGCCGTCCGACGGCAGGTCGGTGCGGGTCACCTGTGCGCTGGCCCGGCTCCCGGGCGAAGGGGCGGGGGACGTTGTGCCGGACGGTCACGACCTGCGCCACCACGGCGACGCGGAGGTCCGCGACGGGGGACGGGACCTGGTCGACCTCGCGGTGAACGTGCGCACCGGTACCCCGCCGGCGTGGCTGCGGGAACGGATCGCCGGCTCGTTGACCGGGCTCGCGGCCTATCCGGACGGGCGGGCCGCCCGGGCCGCGGTCGCCGCCCGGCACCGGGTGGCGGTCGACCGGGTGCTGCTCACCGCGGGCGCCGCGGAGGCGTTCGTGCTGCTCGCGCGGGCGCTGTCGCCGCGCCGGGCGGTGGTGGTGCACCCCCAGTTCACCGAGCCGGAGGCCGCGTTGCGGGACGCCGGGCACCGGGTGGAGCGGGTGCTGCTGCGCCCGGAGGACGGGTTCCGGCTGCGGGACGGGGCGGTGCCCGCGGACGCGGACCTGGTGGTGGTCGGGAACCCGACCAACCCGACCTCGGTGCTGCATCCGGCCGAGGCGCTGCTGCGGTTGGCCCGGCCGGGGCGGACGCTGGTCGTCGACGAGGCGTTCATCGATGCGGTGCCCGGGGAGCGGGAGGCCCTCGCGGGGCGGGAGGTGCCCGGGCTGGTGGTGTTGCGGAGCCTCACCAAGACCTGGGGCCTGGCCGGGCTGCGGGTGGGGTACGTGGTCGCGGAGGCGGGGACGGTGCGGGCCTTGGAGCGGGCCCAGCCGCTCTGGCCGGTGTCGACGCCGGCTCTGGTCGCGGTGGAGGCGTGCCTGTCCGAGCGGGCCCTCGCGGAGGCGGCCCGGGTCGCCGGGGAGGTCGCCGCGGACCGGGCGCGGTTGCTGGCGGGGCTGGCCCGGCTCGCCCCGAGGGGGGTGCGGGTGCACGGGGTGGCGCAGGCGCCGTTCGTGCTGGTGCGGGTGGACGACGGGCCGGGGGTGCGGGAGCGGCTGCGGGGGGCCGGGTTCGCGGTGCGACGGGCGGACACCTTCCCGGGGTTGGGGTCCGACTGGCTGCGGGTGGCGGTGCGGGACGCCGAGGTCTGCGCGGCCTTCCTCGCCGCGCTGGAACGCGCCCTGTGACGGGCTGAGCGCGGCCCCCGGACCGGTGTGCGGAACGGTCCGGGGGCCGCGCGGTCCGGGTCAGGGCTGGCGACGGGCCCTGCGGGTCAGGTAGAGCGCGCCCGCGCCGCCGGCCACCAGCAGGGCGGCGCCTCCGGCGAGGTACGGGGTGGTGGAGCTGCCGCCGGTCTCGGCGAGGTTCTCCCCGGGGCCCGTCTGGGGCTTGGTGCCCGGCTCCTCGGGCTTCGCCGGCCCCTCAGGCTTCGCCGGCTGCTCCGGCGCCTCGCTCGGCTCGGGCTTCGCCGGCTGTTCGGCGGGGGCGGCCGGGGTCGCGCAGGTGGCGCCGGCCAGGGTCACCGTTCCGTTCACCTCGGCGACGTTGAGCTTCAGCGGGTTGACCGACACCTTCAGTTCGAGCGCCGTCGCGGCGGCGGTGCGGGAGGTGGTGGACCGCTCGGAGAGGTCGATCCGTACCTCGCCGACCCCGGGGACGGCCACCTCGGTGACCCCGCCGGCGGTCAGGGTGACCTTCTTGCCGAGCACCGTGACGTGGCCGAGGACGTTCGCCTCCGCCACCGGCTGCCGGCCCACCGCGCAGAGCGCGCGGGCGGTGACCTTCTCCACCTCGATCAGGGACAGCAGCGGCAGTCCGGGCAGGTTCACCCGGGCCCGGGCCAGGTGGGTGGACCCTTCGGCGCGGGCTTCCTCGACGGTGGCCCTGGCCTGGGCGACGTCGGCGCGCAGCACGGTGAAGGGCTTGCCGCCCTCCACTCCGTCGAGCGTGGCGGTGAGTGCGGTCTTGTCTGCGCTGGCCGGCGCCTGGACGTCGTTCAGGGAGACCGCGAGCGGGACGTTCACGGTCTTGTTGAGCAGGGAGACGTCGAGCCCGGTCCGCAGCACGACGGCGCTCGCCTTGCCCTCGTCGCCGGTGGCGTGCGCGGTGGACGCGCCCACCAGGGTGGCGGGCGCGGCGGCCAGCACGGTGGCGGCGACGGTCGCGCCGAGGCGGCGCGCGGGCAGGCGGAAGGCATTGCTGTTCAAGGTGGTGGGACCCCCACGAGAGACATTCGGAAAGGCGACGGCGGGATCGCTCGGCAGCCCGCACCGGGAACCGGGCGGGCGGCGACCGTGCCGTACGAGTGAATCCTCACGCACCGAGAGTGAACGGGCGGCAACCTGGCGTGAGTTCACTCCAAAGGGGGGTTTCCGTCCCTGTGTTTGATTGCACCCCCGCGAGCGCCCCCTCCGGGGCCCGGCCGCGCCGGCGGTCCGTCACCGGGAGGGGCGGGCCGCCCCCGGTCCGGGCGACGGTGCACCGCGGCCGGCTGACGGCCCGTCAACCGGCCGCCGGGCGACGGGTGACGATCGGCTCAGCCGACGATCCGCCCGCGGAGTACCACGCGGCGGGGCGCGGCCAACACGCGGACGTCCGACCGGGGATCGTCCCCGTACACGACGAGGTCCGCCGGAGCGCCCTCGGTCAGCCCCGGGCGCCCCAGCCACTCCCGGGCGCCCCAGGTGGTGGCGGAGAGCGCCGCGAGCGGCGGGATGCCGGCCGTGACCAGTTCGGCGACCTCGGCGGCGACCAGACCGTGCGGGAGCGAGCCGCCGGCGTCGGTGCCGACGAAGACGGGCACCCCTGCGTCGTAAGCGGCACGGACCGTGTCGTAGCGGCGGGCGTGCAGCCGGCGCAGATGGGCGGACCAGCGGGGGAACTTGGCCTCGCCGCCCTCCGCGAGCCGGGGGAAGGTGGCGATGTTGACGAGGGTGGGCACGATGGCCACCCCGCGCTCGGCGAACAGCGGGATGGTCTCCTCGGTCAGTCCCGTCGCGTGCTCGATGCAGTCGATGCCCGCCTCCACCAGGTCCCGGAGCGAGTCCTCGGCGAAGCAGTGCGCGGTGACCCGGGCGCCCAGCCGGTGGGCCTCGGCGATCGCCGCGGTCACGGCGTCACGGGGCCAGCAGGCCGCCAGGTCCCCCGCCTCCCGGTCGATCCAGTCCCCGACGAGCTTGACCCAGCCGTCCCCGCGCCGGGCCTCCCGGGCCACGTAGGCGACCAGGTCGGCGGGCTCGATCTCATGGGCGTAGTTGCGGATGTAGCGGCGGGGGCGGGCGATGTGGCGGCCGGCCCGGACGATCCGGGGCAGGTCCTCGCGGTCGTCGATCCAGCGGGTGTCCGAGGGCGAGCCGGCATCCCGCAGCAGCAGGGCACCGGCCTCCCGGTCGGCCAGCGCCTGCCGTTCGGCCGTCTCGGGGGGCACCGGACCGTGGGCGTCCAGGCCGACGTGGCAGTGCGCGTCCACCAGACCGGGCAGGGCCCATCCGGTGACGGTGACCGCCTCCCGGACGGCCCGGGGCCGCTGGTAGGTGACCCGCCCGCCGACCACCCACAACTCGTCGCGGACGTCCTCGGGGCCCGCGAGCACCCGCCCCTTCACGTGCAGCACCGGTTGATCCGTCATACCGGCAGCCTAGGGTCATCCCCCGCGCGCGCCGCGCCCGGTTACGCTCGTGGCCGCCCGGGAACCTTCCGCGGGCGTTCGATGACCCGGAAAGAGCACGCCGTGACGCATCCCCTCCTCGACGACCTGGCTCCCCTGACCGCCGACCGTTTCGCCGCGATCGAGCGGCAGGTGGCGGGGTTGCTGCACACCGCGCAGGACGTCGTGATCACCCAGGGCGAGGCCCTGTTGCCGCTGGAGGGGTGCATCCGCGGCGCAGCGGGCCCGGGCACCACCGCACTGAACGTCATCACCGGCCCCTACGGCCAGACCTTCGGCGACTGGCTGCGGGACTGCGGGGCGAAGGTGGTGGACCTGGCGGTGCCCTACCACGCCGCGGTGGCGCCCGAGCAGGTCGAGGAGGCGCTGGCCGGCCACCCGGAGATCGACTTCGTGTCGCTGGTGCACGCGGAGGCGGCGACGGGGAACACCAACCCGGTCGCGGAGATCGGCGAGGTGGTGCGCCGGCACGGGGCGCTGTTCATGCTGGACGCGGTGGCCTCGGTGGCCGCCGAGCCGCTGCTGACCGACGCCTGGGGCGTGGACCTGTGCGTGATCGGGGCGCAGAAGGCGATGGGCGGGCCGGCCGGGGTGTCGGCCGTGTCGGTGAGCGAGCGGGCCTGGCAACGGATGGCGGCCAACCCGCGGGCGCCGAGGCGTTCCTACCTGTCGCTCCTCGACTGGAAGGAGCGGTGGATCGACGCGGGGCGCCGTGGACTGCCGCACGCCCCCGCGCAGTTGGAGATGCTGGCCCTCCAGGCGTGCGTGGAGCGGATCGAGGCGACGGGGCCGGAGGTGGTGATGGAGCGGCACGCCGCCGCCGCCCGCGCGGTGCGCGCCGGGGCGGTGGCACTGGGTGTCGGCCTGGAGCCGTACGTCCACGAGGCGCGGCACGCGGCGCCGGTGGCGACCACGCTGCGGGTGCCGGAGGCGGTGGACGCCTCCGCCGTGGTGGCCCGGGCACTGGTCCTCGACCCCGGGGTGCCGTTGGTGGCCGGCGGCGGGGCGCTGGCCCAGGAGATGGTCCGGGTCAACCACTACGGTCCGAACGCCTCCCCCGAGGTGGTCGAGCGGTCCCTGGCCGCACTGGGCGGGGCGCTCGCGGGCTGACCGCGCGCCGGGCCGTGCGGGCCCGTCGCACCGGCGGTGCGGGGCCCTCGCGGGCGGCCGCACCGCCCGGATTCCCGGCCGGCGTGCGCCCCGGACGCCTTTCCGACGAACCGGGTTGCCTCGATCCGGAATATGAATGCGGAATTGTTTTCCGAACGACGGACCCCCACTCTCCTGCCCGGCCCTCCCGAGGCTAAACGCCAAGATTTCATCACCGTTCATCGGGTCGATTCTTGAGCGAATTCACCCCCCTCCCCCCTGTGACCCATTCCACATCAAGCCCGCTTTGCCCCGATAAATACCAGGCAAAGCGGGCTTTTTGCTGCCCACTCCCCCGCCGTACGCGCCCGCGTGATAACACATCGCCCCGATCGCCGTAACCCCGCCGAGCCATGCAATCCCAAGAATTGGTCGGTAAATTAAATCCGCATGACCGCTGCACAAGCAGATCAGCGCACCCGTTTCCAGGAAATGCCCGCCGGATTGCGGATCGACCGCCCGGAAGTGGCCGACGGGGCCGCCCTGTGGCGGATCGCCCGGGACACCCGCACGCTCGACCTCAACTCCTCGTACAGCTATCTGCTGTGGTGCCGGGACTTCGCCGACACCTCCGTGGTGGCGCGGGACGAGGCCGGCCGGACGGTCGGCTTCGTCACCGGCTACATCCGCCCCGCCCGCCCCGACACCCTGGTGGTGTGGCAGGTGGCCGTCGACGCGGCGCACCGGGGACGCGGACTCGCCGCCGCCCTCCTCGACGGATTGGTCGCCCGGGTCGGCGCCCACCGCGCCCCGGCCCCGGTCGCCCTGAACCGGGTGGAGGCCACCGTCACCCCCGGCAACACCGCCTCCGAACGGCTGTTCACCTCCTTCGCCGAGCGGCACCGGGTGCCACTCACCCGTGAGGTGCTCTTCGCCGCCGGGGCGTTCCCCGGGGGCGACCACGCTCCGGAGGTCCTCCACCGCATCGGACCGCTCGGCACCTGAGCCCCGCACCGCCCGCCCCGCACCGCACCGCCGACCAGCCAGGAGAACCCGTGACCATCACCCAGCCCGACCTGAGCGTCTTCGAGACCGTGGAGTCGGAGGTGCGCAGCTACTGCCGCGGCTGGCCCACCGTCTTCGACCGCGCCCGGGGCAGCCGCATCCACGACGAGGACGGCCACGCCTACCTCGACTTCTTCGCCGGTGCCGGCTCGCTGAACTACGGCCACAACAACCCGGTGCTGAAACGCGCCCTGATCGACTACCTGGAACGGGACGGGGTCACCCACGGGCTCGACATGTCGACGGTCGCCAAACGGGCCTTCCTGGAGTCCTTCCAGAACCTGGTGCTACGCCCCCGCGACCTCCCGTACAAGGTGATGTTCCCGGGCCCCACCGGCACCAACGCCGTCGAGGCCGCGCTGAAACTGGCCCGCAAGGTCAAGGGCCGCGAGTCGATCGTGTCGTTCACCAACGCCTTCCACGGGATGTCCCTCGGCTCGCTCGCGGTGACCGGCAACGCCTTCAAGCGGGCCGGCGCGGGCATCCCTCTGGTGCACGGCACCCCGATGCCCTTCGACCACTACCTCGACGGCCGGGTACCGGACTTCCTCTGGTTCGAACGGCTGCTGGAGGACCAGGGGTCTGGGCTGAACCACCCGGCCGCGGTGATCGTGGAGACCGTCCAGGGCGAGGGCGGCATCAACGTGGCGCGCCCCGAGTGGCTGCGTTCGCTGGCCGACCTGTGCGCCCGCCGGGACATGCTGCTGATCGTCGACGACATCCAGATGGGGTGCGGACGGACCGGCGCGTTCTTCTCGTTCGAGGAGGCGGGCATCGTCCCGGACGTGGTCACCGTCTCCAAGTCGATCAGCGGCTACGGACTGCCGATGTCGCTCTGCCTGTTCCGCCCGGAGCTGGACGTGTGGGAGCCCGGCGAGCACAACGGCACCTTCCGCGGCAACAACCCCGCGTTCGTGACGGCCACCGCGGCCCTGGAGACCTACTGGTCCGACGGGCCCGCGATGGAGAAGCAGACCCTGGCCCGCGGCCAGCAGGTCGAGGAGGCGCTGGGCGCGCTCACCGGCGAGCACCGCGCCGAGGTCAAGGAGTACCGGGGCCGCGGACTGGTGTGGGGCGTGGAGTTCCACGACAAGGGCCGGGCCGCCCGGGTGGCCCGGCGCGCCTTCGACCTCGGGCTGCTGATCGAGACCTCGGGCCCGGAGGGCGAGGTCGTCAAGCTCCTGCCCGCGCTGACCGTGACCCCCGGGGAATTGGGCGAGGGCCTGCGCACCCTCGCCCGGGCGGTCCGCGAGACCGCCTGAGCCGTTCCCCGAGCACCGTCCCACCCGCACGCACGACAGAGAGGCAGCAGACAGTGATCGTCCGATCGTTCAAGGACCTCGACGGAACGGACCGGCACGTGAGGTCCCGTTCGGGGACCTGGGAGAGCAAGCGCATCGTCCTGGCCAAGGAGGGCGTGGGCTTCTCCCTGCACGAGACGGTCCTGTACGCGGGCACCGAGACGTCCATGTGGTACGCGAACCACGTCGAGGCCGTCGTCTGCGTCGAGGGCGAGGCGGAGCTCGTCGACGAGGAGAGCGGGGAGAAGCACCTGATCACCCCCGGCACGATGTACCTGCTCGACGGCCACGAGCGGCACACCCTGCGCCCGGTGACCGACTTCCGCTGCCTGTGCGTGTTCAACCCGCCGGTGACGGGGCGGGAGGACCACGACGAGAACGGCGTCTATCCGCTGCTGACCGAGGAGGGCTGACCATGACCGCCACCGCCGACCGCCGCGCGGACCTGTACCCGAGCCGGGGCCCCGAGGAGGTGACCGTGACCCGCCGGGACCCGGTGGTCTGGAACCACCTGGACGCCCCCGGGCCCGTCTCCCGCGAGGAGCTGGCCGCCTACGACGAGGACGGCTTCCTCACCGTCGACCGGTTGCTCGCCCCCGACGAGGTCGCCGTCTACCGCGCGGAGCTCGACCGGCTGGTGGGGGACCCGGCCGTCCGCTCCGACCCGCGCTCGATCGTCGAGCCGACCTCGCAGGAGATCCGTTCGGTGTTCGAGGTGCACCGGATCAGCGAGGTCTTCGCGGCCCTGGTCCGCGACGAACGGGTGGTCGGCCGCGCCCGGCAGATCCTCGGTTCCGAGGTGTACGTCCACCAGTCCCGGATCAACGTGAAGCCGGGGTTCGGGGCGTCCGGGTTCTACTGGCACTCCGACTTCGAGACCTGGCACGCCGAGGACGGGCTGCCGAACATGCGGACGGTGTCGGTGTCGATCGCGCTCACCGAGAACCTCGACACCAACGGCGGGCTGATGATCATGCCGGGTTCGCACCGCACCTTCCTCGGCTGCGCCGGGGCCACGCCGAAGGACAACTACAAGCGGTCGCTCCAGATGCAGGACGCGGGCACCCCGTCGCACGCCGCCCTCACCGAGCTCGCCGACCGGCACGGCATCCGGCTCTTCACCGGCGCGGCGGGCTCGGCCACCTGGTTCGACTGCAACTGCATGCACGGTTCCGGGGACAACATCACCCCGTATCCGCGCAGCAACGTCTTCATCGTCTTCAACAGCGTGGAGAACGCGGCCCGGGAGCCCTTCGCCGCCCCGGTCCGACGGCCGGAGTACATCGGGGCCCGGGACTTCAGCCCGGTGCGTTGATGCGGGGCCCGGGGTGCGGCGGCCGGAACCGGAGGGCCGCCGCACCCCGGGGTCACAACAGGTCGAGCAGCCGGTCCACGTCGGCCTCGGTGTTGTAGAGGTGGAAGGCGGCCCGCAGGTTGCCCGCCCGGTCGGACAGCTGGACGCCGGCCCGGCCCAGCTCGCCCTGCCGACCCCCCAGGCCGGGCACCGACACCACCGGGGAACCCGGTGCCGGGATCGGGGCCAGCCCCCGTTCGGCCAGTCCCGCGCGGAACCGCCCGGCCAGGCCCAGGTCGTGCGCCCGGACCGCGTCGGTCCCCAACTCCTCCACCAGGGCCAGGGACTGCCGGGCCCCGGCGTAGGCGAACACGCTGTGGCTCTCGTCGAACCTGCGGGCCGAGCGGGCGAGTTCGGTGACCGGTCCGTAGCAGCTCGCCCAGGGGTCCTCGCCGGACGCCCAGCCGGTGAAGGTGGGCCGTAGCCCGCCGAAGTCCTCCGGCACCACCAGGAAGGCGACCCCGCGCGGGCACAGCAGCCACTTGTACGCCACCGAGGACACGAAGTCGTACGCCCCGGCGTCCACGTCGAGCCAGCCGGCGCCCTGGGAGACGTCCAGGTAGGTGCGCGCGCCGTGCTCGCGGGCGGCCTCCCGCACCGCCGCCAGGTCGGCGATGCGCCCGTCCGCGGACTGCACCGCGCTCAGCGCGACCAGGTCGGTGCTCGGCACGACGGAGTCCGCGATCCGTTCCAGCGGCACCTCCCGGACCTTGAGGTCACCGCGGCTGTGGAAGGCGGCGACGGTGGAGCTGAAGTCCTGTTCGACGGTGAGCACCTCGGCCCCCGGCGGGAGCGAGGCGGCGATCAGTCCGGTGTACACCGAGACCGACCCGCCCGCCGCCACCCGCCGCCCCGGGACCGACATCAGCCGGGCGAAGGCCGCCCGGCTCGCCGCCACGTCCGCGAACATGTCGGCCGGCAGCCCCTCCGCGGCGGCCCGGGCCGCGGAGTGCATCGCGGCCACGGTCCGGGCCGGCAACAGCCCGGTGCTCGCGGTGTTCAGATAGGTCGTACGGGGCGTGAACTCGGTGCGGACCAGGGTCCCGTCGAGAGTGTCCATGCCTCCACTGTGCCCCCGCGGCCCGCGCCCGGTCCACGGCGCCCGCCCGGTTCAGTCCAGCGGCTTGGACATGAACAGGGCGATCTCGCCCTCGGCAGGGGTGCCCAGGTAGAGGCTGGTGTCCAGCCCGCACACCGTGAAGCCCACCCGTCGGTAGGCCCGCACCGCCGGCGCGTTGACGTTGGTGACCTCCAGCCAGAGGGTGCGGGCCCCCACCTCGCGGCCGTAGGACTCCGCCCGCGCCAGCAGCGCACCGCCGATGCCCCGCCCCCGGTACTCCGGATGCACGGTGACCTGCTCGACGTGGGCGCGCCGGTTCCACTCGACGTGCGCGACGGCGACGAAGCCGACCACCCGCTCCCCCTCCACCGCGACCACCGTGTGGTGCGCCCGCGGATCGCGCCGGTCGAGGTCGGCCTCCGGGTCCGCCGGGTACTCCTTGCGCAACGGCGGCTGCACCGCCACGCTGCGGATCTCGAACCCGGACTCCCCCGCGGTGACGTGCAGCACCCGGTCGGTGGTGAAGGAGTCGTCCAGGGCGTCCAGTTGGTCGTGGTCGGCGCTCCCGGCCATCCGCATCTCGATCATCGGACCAGTCTCCCAGAGGTCGGGACGGGTGCGGCGGAGGACCGCGTCCCGTCGGCCGCGACCGCACCGGCCCGCGCGGCCCGGGTGCCGCCGAACGGGTGCGTTCAGCCGGGCGGACGGTTCCCCCGGGGGAACGGCCCGGGGACACCGTTCGTTAGGTCGGCATGACCGCTATGACCCCCGGCTCGAACCTTCCCCTCACCACCGCCAAGGTGGTGGTGGACGTCGCCGCGCCCGTACGGCTCGACGTCTCGGGCCTGCTGCTCACCGCCGACGGCAAGGTGCGCTCCGACGACGACTTCATCTTCTACAACCAGCCCGCGGGCGCGGGCGTGACCTACCGCTCGGGAGGCGGCACGGCGCCCGACGCGATCACCATCGACACGGCGGCCCTGCCCGCCGGCATCGAGAAGGTCGTGGTGACCGCGAGCCCCGATGCGGCGGGGCAGAGCTTCCAGGGCGTGGAGCCCACGGCCACGGTCCGCGACGCGGTCGGCGGGGGGACGATCGCCACCTTCACCCCGCCGCAGTTGGGCACCGAGACCGCGCTGGTGATCGTGGAGGTGTACCAGCGCAACGGCGCCTGGAAGGTGCGCGCGGTGGGCCAGGGCTACGCCAACGGTCTGGCCGGCATCGCCACCGACTTCGGCGTCACCGTCGAGGAGCCGGCCGCGGCGGCTCCCCCGGCGCCCGCGCCCGCCCCGGCGCCGGTGGCCCCCGCGCCGGTCGCGCCCCCGGTGCAGCCCGCGCCGCCGGCCCCGGCCGCGGCGCCCGCCGCACCGACGCTCGGCGCCGGCAAGATCAACCTCGACAAGGGGCGGGTCACCCTCCAGAAGAACCAGACGGTCTCCCTGGTCAAGGGGGGTCGTCCGCTGCTCTCCCAGGTGAAGATGGGGCTGGGCTGGGAGCCCGCGTACCGGGGCAAGGACATCGACCTGGACGCCTCGGTCATCGCCTACGGCCCGCAGCGCAACCACCTGGACAGCTGCTACTTCGGCAAGCTGTCGATCCTGAACGGTTCGATCAAGCACTCGGGCGACAACCTCACGGGGGAGGGCGCGGGCGACGACGAGGTCATCGTGGTCGACCTGGGCCGGCTGCCCCAGGAGGCGTCGGGCCTGGTGTTCACGGTGAACTCCTTCTCCGGTCAGAAGTTCACGGAGGTCGCCAAGGCGTACTGCCGGCTGATCGACGCGGCGAGCGGCGAGGAGCTGGTCCGCTTCGACCTGACCAGCGCACAGCCCCAGACCGGGGTGATGATGTGCAAGCTGATCCGCCAGTACAGCGGCGAGTGGGAGATGACCGCACTCGGCGACTTCGTCAAGTCGCGCACCGTGCGCGGGATGGTGAAGCCGGGCGCCCAGATCCTGTGACCCGAGGGAGCCGCCGGCCCGCGTGTGCGGGCCGGCCCCGGCTCCGGGGGGTCAGGACTGCCGGTGGGACCGGGCCTTGAAGGCCGCCTTCCGCGCCTGCTTGGCGACCGCCTTGTCGGGGTGGAGCCGTCCCATGGCCTCCAGCACCTCGGCCGTCGCGGGGTGCCCGACCTTCCACACCACGTCGAAGAACCCGGTGTGCTGGGCGGCGAGCCCCTCCACCAGGGCCTGCAACTCGTCCGAGTTGCCCTCGGCCGCGAGCTGGGCGGCCACCGTGTCGACGGTGAGCCAGAAGATCATGTCCTCACCGGGCGCCGGCACGTCGGTCGCCCCGTGTTCGGCGAGCCACACCCGGGCCAGCCCGCCGAGCTCCGGATCGTCGAGCACCTCCCTGAGCGCCGGCTCGGCCGGGCCGCCGACCAGGGAGAGCGCCTGCTGGCAGCAGAGCCGGCGCAGCGGTCCGTCCTCGTCCGTGCCACGGGCCGCGGCCAGCAGTTCCCGGGCGGCGGCCAGCGGCTCGCGGTCGGCGAGCCACAGCGTGGTCTCGGTGCGGGCGGCCTCGGAGGGGAAGCGGGCCGTGCGGTCCAGGAGCACGTCGGCGCCCTTGTCGGCGAGGTCTCCCACCACGGGCGCCTCGATGCCGGCCTCCAGGATCCGGGCCCGCACCCCGTACAGTCCGAGCGGGGTGAGCCGGACCATGCCGTACCTGCTCACGTCGAGGTCGTCGGGGTCGCCGGGGGCGGGTTCCTCCGCGACGGTCCCGTCCTCGGCCATCAGGGCCTCGTCGACGGGCTCGTAGTCGACCAGCCCGAGCGGGGCCAGCATCCGGAACTGTCCGTCGAGCCGGAGCATCGCGTCGGACACCTCTTCGAGGACGTCGTCGCTGGGCTCGCCCATGTCGTCGGGGACGAGCATCGACGCGGCCAGCGCCGGCAGCGGCACCCGGCCGTCGAGCGGGCCGTCCTCGCTGGCGGTCAGCAGGTACAGGTTGCCGAGCACGCCCTCCAGGAACGCGGCCTCGGCCTCGGGGTCCCAGTCCAGTTCGGCGAAGTCGACGGTGCCGCCCTCTTCGAGGACGTCGACCAGCCCGTCGAGGTCGGGCACGCTGGCATCGGCGAGGACGGCGTCCAGCGCGGTCAGCCAGAGGCCGAGCACGTCGTGCGGGGCGCCCTCGGTGACCAGGGCCAGGTCCGCCCCGTGGATGACGGTGCCGCCTTCGCCGTCCTGCGCCCGGGGGGCCGCCTCGTCCCCGGAGTCCTCCTCGTCGTCCTCGACGATGTCGAGCAGGCCCGTGTCGACGGCGATCCGCCATGCCTCGCTGGCGTCGGCGAGGGCGTCCTCGACCTCGTCGGGGGACCCGGCGGGCGCGGTGCCGTCCGCCGGCAGGAGGCCGAGTTCGACGGCCGCCGCGGGGAGCAGTTCCGTGGCGAGTTCGCCCCCGGCGCCCACCCGGCTCCCGGGGCCGGCCCACCGGGCCAGGCGGACGGCACGGGAGAACAAGGGGGAGGCGAGCGCGTCCCTGGCGAGTTCCGCCTCCGGGCGCAGTCGCACCGGGGGGAACGGGGAAGGATCGGTCATCGCGGGGGTCTCCTCCAGGCATACGGTCCGGCCGCTCAGCCTAGACGGGTTTCGGGACGGCCCCTCCGGTTCATGTACTCGTCACGCACTGCCGGTCGTCGGGGCCTTGACAACTCCGCTGCCCGCCCAAGAGATTGACGCGCGTAGAAACCGGTCGGTCACCGGTCGGAGCGAAACGTTCCGCTCAGGGCCGAAGCCCCCTGCCCCCGTCCGCTCGTCCCGGCTCCGGCGACCGCCGTCCCCCGCACCGTCCGCTTCACCCTTCGGAGGGACCCCCTTGCCGAGCAGCACCTCGACCCGCCTCGCCGCGCTCACCGTCGCCGCCGTGTGTTCCACGGTGGCGTCCACGGTGCTGACCGTCCCGGCCCGGGCGGCGACCCCCACGACGGACCGGGTCGCCATCCACGACATCCAGGGCACCACCCGCCTCTCCCCGCTCGTCGGCGCCCAGGTCACCGAGGTCCCCGGCACCGTCACCGGGGTCCGCGGCTACGGCTCGTCCAAGGGCTTCTGGTTCCAGAGCACCGCCCCGGACCGGTCCCCGGCGACCAGCGAGGGCCTGTTCGTCTTCACCGGAACGGCCCCCGCGGTCGCCCCCGGGGACGAGGTGCGGGTCTCGGGCACCGTCACCGAGTTCGTCCCCGGCGGCACGGCCGGCGGGAACCAGTCGCTCACCCAGCTCAGCCGCCCCACCGTGACCGTGGTGTCCAGCGGCAACCCGCTGCCCGCGCCGGTCACCCTCGACGGCCGTTCCGTCCCGGACTCCTACGCCCCCGCCGGCGACCCGACCGCCGGGGGTTCGATCAACGGGCTGCCCCTGCGGCCCACCGCCCACGCCCTGGACCGCTACGAGTCCCTGGAGGGCATGAACGTCCGCATCGGCAGCTCCCGCGTGGTCGGGGCCACCGCGTTCAACGAACTGTGGGTGACGGTGAAGCCCGGCGAGAACGCCAACCGGCGCGGCGGCACCGTCTACGGCTCCTACCGGGACCAGAACGCCGGACGCCTCAAGGTCCAGTCCCTGGCCCCGGTCGCCGAGCGGCCCTTCCCCGCGGCGAACGTCGGCGACCTGCTGAAGGGCGGCGCGGAGGGCCCCCTCGACTTCAACCAGTTCGGCGGCTACACGCTGACCGCCCGGACCCCGGTCACGGTCGTGGACCGCGGGCTGGAGCGGGAGCGCACCCGCCCGCAGCACCGGCGCGAACTGGCGGTGGCCACCTACAACGTCGAGAACCTCGACCCGGGCGACCCGCAGGAGAAGTTCGACTCCCTCGCCGAGGCCGTGGTGACCAACCTCGCCTCCCCCGACGTCCTGGCCCTGGAGGAGGTCCAGGACGACAACGGGCGCACCGACGACGGCACGGTCTCCGCCGGGGTGACGCTCGCCCGGTTCACCGAGGCGATCGCCGCCCGCGGCGGCCCGCGTTACGCCTGGCGGTCCGTCGACCCGGCGGACGGCCGGGACGGGGGCGAGCCCGGCGGCAACATCCGCCAGGTCTTCCTCTTCAACCCGCAGCGGGTGTCCTTCACCGACCGGCCCGGCGGCGACGCCACCACCGCCACCGGGGTGGTCCGCCGCGCCGGCAAGGCCGCACTGACCCACTCCCCCGGGCGGGTGGCCCCCGCCTCCGACGCCTGGACGAACAGCCGCAAGCCGCTCGCCGGGGAGTTCGTCTTCCGGGGGCGCACCGTGTTCGTGATCGCCAACCACTTCGCCTCCAAGGGCGGCGACCAGGCGCTGACCTCGCAGTTCCAGCCGCCGGCGCGCTCCTCGGAGAACCAGCGGCACCGGCAGGCCACGGAGCTGAACGCCTTCGTCAAGGAGATCCTGAAGGTCCAGCCCGCCGCGGAGGTGATCGCCCTCGGCGACATCAACGACTTCGCGTTCTCCCGGACCACGGAGCTGTTGGAGGACGGCGGCGCCCTGTGGTCGGCGGTCAGGTCACTGCCGGCCGGGGACCGCTACTCGTACGCGTACCAGGGCAACAGCCAGGTCCTGGACCAGATCCTGGTGAGCCCTTCGGTGCGCCGGGGCGGCTTCTCCTACGACACCGTGCACATCAACGCCGAGTTCGCCGACCAGAACAGCGACCACGACCCGCAGGTGCTGCGGGTGCGCCGCTGACCGGGGTCGCGGCGCACCCGTCGGGGCCGGTCAGCGCGGGGCGAAGACCGGCTCCCACCGCCCCTCGCCCCGCCGCGGACCGGTGCCGCTCAGCGGGGCGGCGGTGCCGCGGGCCACGTCCACCAGCACCAGCCGCCCGGTGGCCCCGGGGTCCGCACAGGACTTCGGGGCGCAGCTCCAGGTGATCACCTGTCCGCGGGCCGGCCAGGCCAGGGGCCGGTCCTCGGGCCGCTGCCCGCCGCCCACCGGGGGTGCCGTCCCGGGCCCGGCCGGGACCGGGTCGCCGGTGTCGAGGGGATGCACCTCGGTGAGCGTCCGCGACCGTGCGGGGGTGCCGTCGAGGTGACGGGCTCCCACTTCGGCGGGCGGCAGTCCGTTCGAGGGGTCGTGGCGGGCGTAGCCGAGGTCGGTGCGGGGCACGTGGACGCGGAGTCCGTCCCGGCTCCAGTCGAAGTCCGCGCGCACCTGGTCACCACCGGCACCGGCGGCGACCTCGTCCACGGTCGGCTCCGCGGTGTGCCACCGTTGGGTGCCGGAGTCGACGTCGATGACGCCGAACCCGGTCCGGCTGAGGTCCGCGGGCCCCCCGGCGGTGCGCAGCACCGCGGGGTCGCGGGCGTAGCGGGTCGCCACCAGTCGTCGTCCGTCCGGCGAGAAGGCGACCGCGGCGACCGGATGGCGCACGGTGAGCCAACGGGTCACCTCACCCGAGCCCAGGTCGACCAGGCCGATCCGGCGGGTCGGCAACCCGTCCGCGAGGACCGCCGCGGTGCGCAGCCCCGGGGCGACGTCGACGTACGACCAGTCGACCGCGCGGTAGGTGCCGCTGGCACGGTCGAGGAGCCGGTAGGCACGGTCCTCGACGATCCGGCCTCCGCCGTCGGTGCGGGTGGTGACGGTGTAGTGGGCGGCGAGCGCCAGGCCACCGACCGCGACCGGTTCGCGGGGCGGGGACTGGTCGGGGCGGGCCAGCAGCGCCGACTCGCCGCGCGCGGACGCCGGCCGGGCGCCCCACGGGTCGCCGGGCAGCCCCTGGGTCGCGGTGAGGCCGAGTCCGGCGACGGCCGCGACGACGGCGGTGGCCGCAGCGGTCCGGACCCGGGCGCGCCGACGACGGGCCGCGAGCACCCGGTCGGCCAGGTCGGCGGGCGCGGGCCGGTGGGCCGGGTCGTCCCGCAACGCGTTCTTGAGCAGGTCTTCGAAGGTCACGGCCTTGCCTCCACGGGTGCGGTGCCGGCGGGGGGCGCGGTCGACCCGCGACGGGTCCCCGGTCGGACGGGACGGACGGTTGCCGGCGACGGGTCGTCCGGGGGGTCCCCGGCCCCGGACAGGACGGCCAGGTCGGGGGCGAGCGCGCGCAGCCGGGCCAACGAGCGGTGCGCGGTGGACCGCACGGTGCCGACCGTGCAGTCGAGCAACCGGGCGACCTCGGCCTCCGGCCGGTCCTCGATGTACCGCAGCACCAGCACGCTGCGTTGCCGGGGGGTGAGCCGGCCGAGGGCCTTGAGCAGGACGATCCGGAGTTCCGCGGTGGCGTGGGCGTCCTCGGTCCCGGGGGCGCCGTCCGGCAGTTCGGGGACCACGGTCTCCCGGCGGGGCCACTTCAGACGCCATCGGTTGACCTGTTGGCGGTACAGGGTGCGGCGCACGTACGCCTCGTGGTCCTCGATGCGGTGCCAGCGGCCCACCGCCCTGAGCAGCGCGCTCTGGAGGAGGTCCTCGGCGGCGTGCCGGTCGCCTCCGCTGAGGAGGACCGCGGTCCTCAACAACGCCGCGGACCGGTGCCCAACGAACGTACGGAACGCCTCTTCTGTTGCAGCGTCCATCTCCGCCTTCCCCTGTGGACGGGACGACGCCGGGCGGTGCCGTCCCCTTGTCGAGGACGGGTGGACGGGCGGGTGGCTATGCCCCGTCGTCCCCGGGGGACGGGCGGCACCCGGGAACGACCGGGCGGTCCGTGCGGACGGGGGACCCCCCTCCGCACGGACCGCCCGTGTGGTGTGCGTGTCAGTTGTGGCTGTGCAGGACCTCGTTGAGTCCGCCCCAGACGGCGTTGTTGGGTCGGGCCTCGACGGCACCGGTCACCGAGTTGCGGCGGAAGAGGATGTTCGAGGCGCCGGAGAGTTCGCGGGCCTTGACGACCTGCCCGTCGGGGAGGGTGATCCGGGTGCCGGCGGTGACGTACAGGCCGGCCTCCACGACGCATTCGTCGCCCAGGGCGATGCCGACGCCGGCCTCGGCGCCGACGAGGCAGCGCTCGCCGATGGAGATGATGACGTTGCCGCCGCCGGAGAGGGTGCCCATGGTGGAGGCGCCGCCGCCGATGTCGGAGCCGTCGCCCACGACGACGCCCGCCGAGATGCGGCCCTCGACCATGGAGGTGCCGAGCGTGCCGGCGTTGAAGTTGACGAAGCCCTCGTGCATCACGGTGGTGCCGGCCGAGAGGTGGGCGCCGAGGCGGACCCGGTCCGCGTCGGCGATCCGCACACCGGTCGGGACCACGTAGTCCGTCATGCGGGGGAACTTGTCGATCGAGGTCACCTGGAGGTGCAGGCCCTCGGCGCGGGCGTTGAGCCGCACCGTTTCGATGGTGTCCACGGCGACCGGGCCGAGCGAGGTCCAGGCGACGTTGGCGAGCAGTCCGAACACGCCGTCGAGGTTCTGGCCGTGCGGGGTGACCAGCCGGTGCGAGAGCAGGTGCAGACGGAGGTAGGCGTCGTGGGCGTCGAGCGGCTTGTCCTCCAGGGAGGCGATGACCGTGCGGACCGCGATGACCTCGACGCCGCGCCGGGCGTCGGCGCCGAGGGCGCGCGCGGCGCCCTCGCCGAGGAGTTCCACCGCACGCTCGGCGCTCAGGCGTTCGGTGCCGGCCGGGCCGGGCTCGGAGGTGAGCTCGGGGGCGGGGAACCAGGTGTCGAGGACGGTCCCGTCGGGGGTGACGGTGGCGAGCCCGGCGGCGGCGGCGCCGGTGGTGCGTGCAGCAGTCGTGTCGGTCATGGGGGAAACCTAACGGGCGGGGCGGCGGTGAGGCGAACCGGTGCCCGGCCAGCGCCCGGTACGGCGGCGGATTCGCGTCAGCCGCGCAGGAGGCGGCGGAGCATCTCCCGGGCGTACGCCTCGTCGTAGGGGACCTCGGTCAGCAGGACCTGCAGGAAGAGGCCGTCCACCAGGGCGCTCACGGCCCGCGCGGTGTCCGGGTCGGTCCGTTCGGCGAGCCGCCCGGTGACGTGCTCGGTCCACTCGGCGGCCACCGGCCGCAGCCCGGGTTTGCGCAGGGCGGCCAGGTACAGCTCGTACTCCCGCTCGACGCCGGTCCGCTCCCGGTGCAGCCACCGTCCCATCAGGGCGGCGATGCCGGCGGCGAGTTCGTCCTCGGAGCCGGTGGCGGAGAGCGCCTGGTCGAAGAGGTCCGCGGTGGACCGGTTGACCTGGCGCAGCGCCGCCACCAACAGCTCGTCCAGGGTGGCGAAGTGGTACGTGGTGGAGCCGAGGGGGACGTCCGCCTCGGCGGCCACGGTGCGGTGGCTGAGCCCCTCGACGCCCCGGGCGCCGATGACGCGGATCGCGGCGTCGACGATCCGTTGCCGCCGGCCGGGGTCGTGGCGGCGGGCCATCAGTGGGCCCCGCCGAGGTTCAGCAGCACGACGCCGGCGATGACGAGGGCGATGCCGCCGATCTTCGCGGCGGTCAGCGTCTCGCCGAGGAAGGCCATGCCGATGGCGGCGATCGCGGCGGTGCCGACGCCGGACCACACGGCGTAGGCGGTGCTGACGGACATGGTCTTGAGGCACTGCGCCAGCAGGGCGAAGGCGACGAGGTAGCCGCCGGCGGTGAGCACGGAGGGCCACAGCCTGGTGAAGCCCTCGCTGTACTTCATCGAGGTGGTGGCGAGGACTTCGAAGGCGATGGCGCCGGCGAGGAAGACGAATCCCATGCGTACGATCGTACACATCGTTGCGTACGCCCGTACGCAACGGCCCGCACCCGGGTCCGGACACGCCCGAGGGGCGCCACCGGATCGCGGTGGCGCCCCTCGGGCCGGGCGTACGGAGCGGCTCGGGCTCAGACGTTGAAGCCCAGCGCCCTCAACTGCTCACGGCCATCGTCCGTGATCTTGTCGGGGCCCCACGGCGGCATCCACACCCAGTTGATGCGCAGCTCGCTGACCAGGCCCTCGGTGGCCGACTTCGCCTGGTCCTCGATGACGTCGGTGAGCGGGCAGGCCGCCGAGGTGAGGGTCATGTCGACCGTGGCGATGTTCGCCTCGTCCACGTGGACGCCGTAGATCAGCCCCAGGTTGACCACGTCGATGCCCAGCTCGGGGTCGACCACGTCCAGCAGCGCCTCGCGGACCTCCTCCTCCGAGGCCGGCTTCATCAGGGTGTCGTTGTCCGTCATGCGGTCTTCGCCTCCTCCGCGAGGGCCTGCGCCGTCGCGTCCTTCCAGGCCATCCAGCTCAGCAGGGCGCACTTCACCCGTGCCGGGTACTTGGAGACCCCGGCGAACGCGACCGCGTCCTCCAGGAGCTCCTCCATCTCGTCGTCCGGTTCCACCCGGCCCTTGGACTGCATCAGTTCGAGGAACACGCCCTGGATCTCTTGGGCCTCGGCGAGTTCCTTCCCCACCAGCAGGTCGTTGAGCACCGACGCGCTGGCCTGGCTGATGGAGCAGCCCTGGCCCTCGTAGGAGATGTCGGCGATCCGCTGCCCGTCGTACTTGACCCGGAGCGTGATCTCGTCGCCGCACGTCGGGTTGGTGTGGTGCACCTCCGCGTCGCCGTCCCGCAGACCACGCCCGTGCGGGTGCTTGTAGTGGTCGAGGATGACGTCCTGGTACATCGAATCGAGCTTCACCGTGTGACCCCTAGCCGAAGAAGTTCCGTACGTGCTCCAAGCCGTCGACCAGTGCGTCGATCTCGGCGGGAGTGGAGTACAGGTAGAACGACGCCCTGGTGGTCGCGGGAATTCCGTACCGCAGGCAGACCGGCCGTGCGCAGTGGTGGCCGACCCGGACCGCGATGCCCTGTTCGTCGAGCACCTGGCCGACGTCGTGCGGGTGGATGTCCCCGAGGGTGAAGGAGATCGCGGCGCCGCGGTCCTCGGCCGTGGTGGGGCCGATGATCCGCAGGTCGGGCACTTCCTGGAGGCGTCGGACGGCGTACTCGGTCAGCGCGTGCTCGTGCTGCGCGATCCGCTCCATGCCGATGCCGCTCAGGTAGTCCACCGCCGCGCCCAGCGCCACGGCCTGGGCGATCGGCGGGGTGCCCGCCTCGAACTTGTGCGGGGCGGGGGCGTAGGTCGAGGAGTGCATGGACACCGTCTCGATCATCTCGCCGCCGCCGAGGAACGGGGGCAGGTCCTCCAGGAGCTCCTGGCGTCCCCACAGCACCCCGATCCCGGTGGGACCGCACATCTTGTGTCCGGTGAAGGCCACGAAGTCGGCCTGGAGCGCCTGGACGTCCATCGGCATGTGCGGAGCCGCCTGGGAGGCGTCGATCAGGACGAGCGCCCCGACCTCCTGGGCGCGGCGCACGATGGCCTCGACCGGGTTGACGGTGCCCAGGATGTTGGAGACCAGCACGAAGGAGACGATCTTCGTCTTCTCGGTGATGACCTCGTTGAGGTTGGACAGGTCGAGGCGGCCGTCGTCGGTGAGGCCGAACCACTTCAGCTTCGCGCCGGTGCGCTGCGAGAGCAGCTGCCAGGGCACGATGTTGGAGTGGTGCTCCATCTCCGTGATGACGATCTCGGTGTGCTGGTCCACCCGGTAGGGCTCGTCGGCCCAGCCCAGCATGTTGGCCACCAGGTTCAGCGACTCCGAGGCGTTCTTGGTGAAGATCACCTCGTCGCGGCTGGGTGCGTTGATGAAGGCGGCGACCTTGTCGCGGGCGCCCTCGTACAGCGCGGTGGCCTCCTCGGCGAGCACGTGGACGCCGCGGTGGACGTTGGCGTTGTGCTGCTCGTAGTACTCGGCGATCACGTCGAGCACCTGCCGCGGCGTCTGCGAGGTCGCCGCGTTGTCCAGGTACACGAGCTTCTTCCCGTCGTGGAGCACGCGGTCCAGGATCGGGAAGTCCTTGCGGAGCGCCTCGGTGTCGAGAAGACCGGAGAGCCCCTGTCGGGCCGTCGTCACGCGGACGCGCCTCCCTTCACGTACGCCTCGTAGCCCTCGTTCTCCAGCTTGTCGGCGAGCTCGGGACCGCCGGACTCGACGATCCGCCCGTTCGCGAAGACGTGGACGTGGTCGGGCTTGATGTAGCGGAGGATGCGGGTGTAGTGGGTGATCAGCAGGGTGCCCACCTCGCCGGTCTCGCGGACGCGGTTGACGCCCTCGGAGACCACGCGCAGCGCGTCCACGTCGAGGCCGGAGTCGGTCTCGTCGAGGATGGCGACCTTCGGCTTGAGCAGTTCGAGCTGGAGGATCTCGTGGCGCTTCTTCTCGCCGCCGGAGAAGCCCTCGTTGACGTTGCGCTCGGCGAAGGCGGGGTCCATGTTGAGGCGCTCCATGGCCTCCTTGACCTCCTTGACCCAGGTCCGCAGCTTGGGGGCCTCACCGCGGATGGCGGTGGCGGAGGTGCGCAGGAAGTTGGAGACGGAGACGCCGGGGACCTCGACCGGGTACTGCATGGCGAGGAAGAGGCCGGCACGGGCCCGCTCGTCGACGGACATCTCCAGGACGTCCTCGCCGTCGAGGGTGACGGTGCCGCCGGTGATCTGGTACTTGGGGTGACCCGCCAGCGAGTAGGCGAGGGTCGACTTGCCGGAGCCGTTGGGGCCCATGATGGCGTGCGTCTCGCCCTGCCTCACGGTGAGGTCGACGCCCTTGAGGATCTCCTTCGTGGCGTTGTCGGCCTCGACGGTGACGTGCAGGTCTCGGATTTCAAGCGTTGCCATGGGTGTCTCAGGACTCCTGGGTGAGGGAGACGAGCACATCGTCCCCTTCGATCTTGACGGGGTATACGGGGACGGGGCGCGTCGCGGGAAGGCCGGAGGGCTTGCCGGTGCGCAGGTCGAAGCTGGAGCCGTGCAGCCAGCACTCGATCTGGCAGTCCTCCACCTCGCCCTCCGAGAGGGAGACGTTCGCGTGCGAGCAGATGTCGTGGATGGCGAACACCTCGCCCTCGGTGCGCACGACCGAGACGGGCGTGCCGTCGAGCTCCACCCGCATGGGGGTGTCGTCCTCTAGCTCGCTCAGCCCGCAGGCACGTACGTACGTCATGCGACGGACGCCTCCAGCTCCTGCTCGATCTTGGCGATCAGCCGCTCCTCGACGTCGGGGAGCCCGATCTGCTGGACCAGCTCGGCGAAGAAGCCGCGCACCACGAGGCGGCGGGCCTCGTGCTGCGGGATGCCGCGGGCCATCAGGTAGAAGAGCTGTTCGTCGTCGAAGCGGCCGGTGGCGGAGGCGTGTCCGGCGCCGACGATCTCACCGGTCTCGATCTCCAGGTTGGGCACCGAGTCGACCCGGGCGCCGTCGGTGAGGACGAGGTTCCGGTTCATCTCGTAGGTGTCGGTGCCCTCGGCGGCGGCCTGGATGAGGACGTCGCCGATCCACACCGCGTGCGCGTCCTGTCCCTGGAGCGCGCCCTTGTAGACGACGTTGGACGTGCAGTGCGGGGTGTTGTGGTCGACCAGCAGGCGGTGCTCCTGGTGCTGCCCCCGGTCGGTGAAGTACAGCCCGAAGAGTTCGGCCGCACCGCCCGGGCCGGTGTAGGAGACCCGGGGGTGGAGGCGGACCAGGTCGCCGCCGAAGGTGACCACCACGGACTTGAAGGAGGCGTCCCGGCCGAGCAGCGCGTTGTGCTGGGCCACGTGGACGGCCGTGGCGTCCCAGTCCTGGACCGAGACCACGGTGAGCTTGGCGCCGTCGCCGAGGACGTACTCCACGTTGGCGGCGAGCACCGCGTCACCGGTGTGGTCGACGACCACCACGGCCTCGGCGAAGGCGCCGAGCTCCACGACCTGGTGCCCGTAGGAGGTGCCGCCCTCGCCGTGCACCGTGATCCGGATCGGCTCGGCAAGGACGCTCTCCCGGGCGACGGTCACCACGGTCGCCGTCTCGAAGCCGGTGTACGCCTGGGCGGCGACCCGGTCCACGGGCGTCCCGGCGCGGCCGAGGCGGGCGTCGTCCCGGCCCACGGTCTCGACGGTGACGCCCGCGGGGGCGTTGATCGCGACCTTGACGCCGGAACCGGTGGCGACGGCGGTGCCGTCGTGCAGCCCGCGCAGCCGGTCCAGCGGGGTGAACCGCCACTCCTCCTCCCGGCCGTGCGGCACGGGGAAGTCCGCCACGTCGAAGGACGGCGGGGCGCTCATGCGGGTGGCGACGGTCGACTCCGCCGCCACGGCGATGGCGCCGGCGGTGGTGGACCCCACCGGGGTGTTCTGGGCCTCAGCCATGGCTGTCTTGGTGCTCGCTTTCTGGTGAAGACGTGACGCGGTGGTGGCCCGGCGCGGGCCCCGTGCGGGCGGGCGGCCGGTCAGCCGACCGCGCCCTCCATCTGGAGCTCGATCAGCCGGTTCAGCTCAAGGGCGTACTCCATGGGCAGCTCCTTGGCGATCGGCTCGACGAAGCCGCGCACGATCATCGCCATCGCCTCGAACTCGGTGAGGCCGCGGCTCATCAGGTAGAAGAGCTGGTCCTCGGAGACCTTGGAGACGGTCGCCTCGTGCCCCATCGACACGTCGTCCTCGCGGACGTCGACGTAGGGGTAGGTGTCCGAGCGGGAGATGGTGTCCACCAGCAGCGCGTCGCAGAGCACGTTGGACTTGGCGCCCGGCGCGCCCTCGCCGATCTCGATGAGGCCGCGGTAGGAGGTGCGTCCGCCGCCCCGGGCCACCGACTTGGAGACGATGTTCGAGGAGGTGTTGGGGGCCATGTGGACCATCTTGGCGCCCGCGTCCTGGTGCTGGCCCTCGCCCGCGAAGGCGATGGACAGGGTCTCGCCCTTGGCGTGCTCGCCCATCAGGTACACGGCCGGGTACTTCATGGTGACCTTGGAGCCGATGTTGCCGTCGACCCACTCCATGGTCGCGCCCTCGTAGGCCACGGCGCGCTTGGTGACCAGGTTGTAGACGTTGTTCGACCAGTTCTGGATGGTCGTGTAACGGCAGCGGGCGCCCTTCTTCACGATGATCTCGACCACCGCGGAGTGCAGCGAGTCGGACTTGTAGATCGGCGCGGTACAGCCCTCGACGTAGTGGACGTAGGCGTCCTCGTCGACGATGATCAGCGTCCGCTCGAACTGGCCCATGTTCTCGGTGTTGATGCGGAAGTACGCCTGGAGCGGGATCTCCACGTGCACGCCCTTGGGGACGTAGATGAAGGACCCGCCGGACCACACGGCCGTGTTGAGCGAGGCGAACTTGTTGTCGCCGACCGGGATGACGGTGCCGAAGTACTCCTTGAAGAGCTCCGGGTGCTCCTTGAGCGCGGTGTCGGTGTCCAGGAAGATGACGCCCTGCTCCTCCAGGTCCTCGCGGATCTGGTGGTAGACGACCTCGGACTCGTACTGCGCGGCGACACCGGCGACCAGCCGCTGCTTCTCCGCCTCGGGGATGCCGAGCCTGTCGTAGGTGTTCTTGATGTCCTCGGGCAGGTCCTCCCAGGACTCCGCCTGCTTCTCCGTGGAGCGCACGAAGTACTTGATGTTGTCGAAGTCGATGCCGGAGAGGTCGGAGCCCCAGTTCGGCATGGGCTTCTTCTCGAACAGGCGCAGGCCCTTGAGGCGGAGCTTGGTCATCCACTCCGGCTCGTCCTTCTTGGCCGAGATGTCCCGGACGACGTCCTCGCTGAGGCCGCGCTTGGCGGCGGCCCCGGCTGCGTCGGAGTCCGCCCAGCCGTATTCGTACGTGCCCAGCCCCTCAAGTTCGGGGTGGGCAGTCTCCGTGGGGAGAGTCATGCGGGGTTCCTCCCGGCCGTGCTTGCTGATGGGTGACGCTCTGTTCGGGGTGGTGTGCGGGGGGCCGTCCGCTCCGGCGGCTCCCTCGGCCCGGTCGGGCCGGGCGCCGCGGGGGCGCCCGACGCGTCCGGCGCGTGGGGGATGTACGTGGTGCAGACGCCGTCGCCGTGGGCGATGGTCGCCAGCCGCTGGACATGGGTCCCGAGGAGACGGGAGAAGACCTCCGTCTCGGCCTCGCACAGCTGTGGGTACTGCTCCGCCACGTGGACGACCGGGCAGTGGTGCTGACACAACTGCTCGCCGCGCTGACGGCCGGGCGCGCTGCGCGCCGTAGCAGCGTACCCGTCCTCGGTGAGGGCCCTCGCCAGGGCCTCGGTGCGCTTCTCGGGCGGTGCGGCCTCGACCGCGGCGCGGTACGCCTCGGCGAGGTTGGCGATCCGGTCCCGCGCGAAGGCGGCGACGGCGGCCTCGCCGACGGCCCCGCCGCCCGCGGTGCGCGCGATCCAGCGCAACGCATCGGTGGCGAGCTTGTCGTACGACTGGTCGAAGGCGTCCCGACCGCAGTCGGTCAGGGCGAACACCTTGGCAGGTCGACCACGGGTACGGGCCCCGTACACTCGCTGCTCGCGCGCCTCGACGACACCGTCGCCGAGGAGCGCGTCCAGATGGCGACGGACGGCGGCCTGGGTGAGGCCGAGCCGGCCCGCGAGGGCGGCCACCGTCGACGGACCGTGGTCCAGGATCGAGCGCGCGACGCGGTTGCGCGTGGAGCGCTCACCGGTCGCGGGGTCCTCCTGGGACGCCCCCTGGGGGGCAGTCCGGGCCTCGCCGACGTTTTTCACAACGCCATTGTTGCGTAATTCCCCGAAGACGGACAAGCAGCCGAGGTCAGCCGGGTCGGTGGCATCCGTCACTAAGGCTTACCTAACCGCCGCCCGTCTGCTATGGGGCGCACGGCTCCGCCGGTCGTGCGCCGGTCACCGCGACCGACCCCCCGGCCCCGGCGCCCCGCGCGCCTCCCTAGACTTGCGCCTCATGCGAAGCGAGCCCGTCCTCCAGGTCCACGGCCTGGTGAAGCGGTACGGAACCAGACCCCCCAAGACCGCCGTCGACGGCCTCGACCTGGTCGCCGGGGCGGGCGTCACCGCCGTGCTCGGGCCCAACGGCGCGGGCAAGACCTCCACCATCGAGGTGTGCGAGGGCTACCGCGCCCCCGACGCCGGCACCGTCCGGGTCCTCGGGCTGGACCCGCAACGCGAGGCCGCGGCGCTGCGGACCCGGATCGGGGTGATGCTCCAGTCCGGCGGCGTCTACTCCGGGGCCCGCGCCGAGGAGATGCTGCGCCACGTCGCCCGGCTGCACGCCCATCCGCTCGACGTCCCCGCGCTGATCGAGCGCCTGGGCCTCGGCGGCTGCGGACGCACCGCCTACCGGCGGCTGTCCGGCGGACAGCAGCAGCGCCTGGCGCTCGCCATGGCCGTCGTCGGCCGCCCCGAGCTGGTCTTCCTGGACGAGCCCACCGCCGGACTGGACCCGCAGGCCCGCCGCGCCACCTGGGACCTGGTCCGCGAGCTGCGCGGGGACGGCGTGAGCGTCGTCCTCACCACGCACCACATGGACGAGGCCGAACAGCTCGCCGACGACGTCGCGATCATCGACGCCGGCAGGGTCATCGCCCAGGGCTCCCCCGAGCAGCTGTGCCGGGGCGGCGCCGAGAACACCCTGCGCTTCGGCGGACGCGCCGGGCTGGACCTGGAGTCCCTGCTCAAGGCCCTCCCCCCGGGCTCCGCGGCCGACGAGCCCACCCCCGGCGGGTACCGGGTGACGGGGACCATCGACCCGCAACTGCTCGCCACCGTCACCTCCTGGTGCGCGCAGCACGGGGTGATGCCGGACCGGATCGCGGTGGAGCGGCACACCCTGGAGGACGTCTTCCTGGAGCTGACCGGTAGGGAGCTGCGCCCATGACCGCCGAGGTCGACCCCGTCGCCGAGCGCCCGCGCACGGGCGGCGGCACCTTCGCGCCCCGCCCCGGGGCGGCCCCGCTGCCGCGGATGATCGCCGCGCAGGCCGCCCTGGAGACCCGGATGCTGCTGCGCAACGGCGAACAGCTGCTGCTGACGGTGATCATCCCGGCACTGCTGCTGGCCCTGTTCAGCTCGGTGGACGTGGTGGACACCGGAGAGGGGCCGGCGGTGGACTTCCTCGCCCCCGGGGTGCTGGCGCTCGCCGTGATGTCCACGGCGTTCACCGGGCAGGCCATCGCCACCGGCTTCGAGCGCCGCTACGGGGTGCTCAAGCGGCTCGCGGTCTCCCCGCTGCCGCGCTGGGGGCTGATGACCGCGAAGTCGCTCTCCGTGCTGGTGGTCGAGGTGCTCCAGGTGGCGCTGCTCACCGTGATCGCTCTCGGTCTGGGTTGGTCGCCGCAGGGCAACCCGCTGACCGTGCTGCTGCTGTTGGTGCTCGGCACCGCCGCCTTCTCCGGGCTCGGGCTGCTGATGGCGGGGACGCTGAAGGCCGAGGCGACGCTCGCCGCGGCGAACCTGGTGTTCCTGCTGTTGCTGGTGGGCGGTGGCGTGGTGGTGCCGCTGGACACCTTCCCGTCGGCCGCGCAGGCCGCGCTGGAGTGGTTGCCCATCGCCGCGCTCGCCGAGGGCCTGCGGGAGGTGCTGCGGGACGGTGCCGCGCTGCCCTGGGACCACCTGGGCGTCCTCACCGGCTGGGCCGTCGTCTCGCTCGCCGCCGCCGGCCGGTTCTTCCGCTGGGAGTGACCGGCCGCCCGGCCGACGCCTGCCCCTCGTGAAGCCGTGCACAAGCGGCCGCCTACCATGTGCATGTGCCAAACAGGACCCGACCCGACAGCGCCGGGGCTGCCCGCAATCCGCTGGCCTACATCGCCGCGCGCTGGTCCCCCGCCCCCCACATCGTCCGGCGGGCCGCGCTGGCCGCCCTCGTGATGATGGTCGTCATCGTCGTCACCGGTGGCGCCGTCCGGCTCACGGGCTCCGGCCTGGGCTGCCCCACCTGGCCGAAGTGCACCGACGACTCGCTGACCGCGACCCGCGAGATGGGGCTGCACGGGGTCATCGAGTTCGGCAACCGCCTGCTGACCTACGTGCTCTGCGCGGCGGTCGGCTGGGCGATCGTCGCCGCCCGCTCGCAGAAGCCCTGGCGGCGCTCGCTGACCCGGCTCGGCTGGGCGCAGTTCTGGCTGGTCATGGGCAATGCGGTGCTGGGCGGCATCGTCGTCCTCGTCGGCCTCAACCCGTACACGGTGGCCGCGCACTTCCTGCTGTCGACCGCGCTGATCGGGGTGGCCACGGTGATGTGGCAGCGCTCCCGCGAGGGCGACGCACCGCCCCGGCCGCTGGTCGGCAGGGCCGTCCAGCAGTTGGTCTGGGTGATGGTGGTGGTCACGGTGCTGCTGATCGCGGTCGGCACGGTGGTGACCGGTGCGGGTCCGCACGCCGGCGACTCCAGCGACGTGCCGCGGATGACCTTCGTCGGCTGGGAGACCGTCAGCAAGGTGCACGCGGTGCTCGCCTGGATCGTGGTGTCGCTGACCTTCGCCCTGTGGTTCGTGCTCAAGGCGGTGGACGCGCCCCGGGGGCCGCTGGACCGGACCCGGGACCTGTTCCTGGTGCTGCTCGCCCAGGGCGTCATCGGCTACGTCCAGTACTTCACCGACCTGCCGGAGGTGCTGGTCGGTCTGCACATGTTCGGCTCGTGCCTGGTGTGGATCGCGACCCTGCGGGTGCTGCTGGCGCTCCGGGAGCGCGCGCCGGAACCGGCGCGGCTGCCCGCCCAGACCGACCCGGCGCTGTCGTCGGTCTGAGCCCGTCCCCCGGCCGGATCCGCGGTGGGGCCACCGGGGGCCCCACCGTCGTCCGTCCGCCCCACCGGGGCCGCCGGGTCAGAGTCCGTAGACCCGGCGGGCGTTGCCCGAGGCGAGCATCAACGCCACCCGGCGGGCGTCCGGGTAGGCCCAGGAGCCGTCGCGCACCCACTCCCCCAACACGTGCTCCACGGCGGTGCGGAACAGCCGCGCCCCCACCACGTACAGCTCGGGCAGCCCGTACCCGTCGGTGGAGAACAGCAGCTTGCCGAAGGGGGTCAGCTCCAGCATCTCCGCGAGGACGGCCCGGGCCCGGGCCCCGGTGTGACCGAGGGTCAGCCCCATGTCCGCGTAGACGTGCGGGTACACCGCGGCCAGGTAGCCGGCGCCCCGGTGGAAGGGGTAGCCGTGCAGCAGCACCAGGTCGCAGCCGCGGCCGGCGGTCGCCCGGACGAAGTCGGTGAGCAGCAGCGGGTCGGCCCGGTCGAGCCGGAGGTCGGGGTCGCCGAAGCCGGTGTGCAGTTGGAGCGGCAGTTCGGTGCCGACCGCGCTCCACAGCAGGTGGCGCAGGAGCACCGGATGGGTGAGGCGTTCCCCGGGGCTCCGCCCGGCGAGCCAGGCGGCGGCCGCCGCCCGCACCTCGTCCGGGGCGGGCGGTTCGGGGGCGAGGGCCAGACCGTGCCGGTAGGCGGCGACGGATTTGAAGGCGACGGCGTGCGGGGCCGCGCCGCGCACCGCCGCGTCGAGGGCGTCGAGGAACGAGGCGGCGTCCGCGGCGGTGTCGGCCACCCGCTCGGCGAGGGCTTCGAGGCGGACGACCTCCAGTGCCCGGCTGCCCGCGGCGCGGGAGAGCTCGCCGGGCGTGGTGAGTTCGCCCGGGAGTCCGGTGTCGACCAGGAAGGTGCCGATGCCGGTGGCGCCCAGCAGTCGGCGGGCGACCTCCTCGGGGCCCAGCTCGCGGCGGCGGTTCAGGTAGCGGCTGGGGGAGGTGTGCGGGTCGAGGCCCAACAGCGGCGGGCACCAGCGGCGGACGGCGAAGCCGACCTGGCTGTCGAAGAAGCTGGTGCCGGGGGCGGCCGGGGCGTGGGACTCGGTGAGGTACGAGGCGAACCCCTCGGCGCCCGGGTCCTCGCGGAGGACGCCGTGGCAGTGGTGGTCCACCAGGGGCGGCAGGTCGAACATCAGTACCGCCAACGGGTCTCGGCGGCGATGCGTTCGGGCTCGCTGCCCGCGAAGTCCTCCGCCTCGGCCCGCCGCACCGCGAGCACCGCCCCGTACAGCACCTCCCCCATGGCCTCGCGCAGTTCCCCGGCGGCGGCGAAGTGCTCGACGGTCTCGTCGAGCGAGGTGGGCAGCCGTGGCACGTCCGGGCGGGCGACGGGGTCCCCGGTGACCGGGTCGGGCAGTTCGGCGCCCTCGGCGATGCCCGCGAGTCCGGCCGTGATGACGGCGCCCACCAGGAGGTAGGGGTTGGCGGCGGCGTCGAAGCACTTGAGTTCGGCGTGGCCCTCCCCCGGCACCAGGCGCAGCGCGGCCTCCCGGTTCTCCACGCCCCAGCAGCGGTGGGCACCGGCCCAGCGGGACGGTTGCAGCCGCAGGTAGCTGGCCGGGGAGGGGGCGCCGAGGGCGAGCAGTGCGGGCAGCCGGTCCAGTACGCCCGCGAGGAACGCCGCCGCCTGGGGGGCGAGCCCGTGGCGGGCGGTGGGGTCGCGGTGCAGGTCGGTGCCCTCGCGGTGCAGACCGAGGTGGAGGTGGCAGCCGTTGCCGACCTCCGCCGCATGGAACGCCGGGGCGAACGAGGCCCGCAGCCCGTGCCGGGCGCTGACCGCGCGGACGGTCTCGCGGACCAGGACGAGGTCGTCGGCGGCGGCGACCGGCCCGTCCGCGGGTGCGGTGGACACCTCGAACTGCCCGGGTGCGTACTCCGGGTGGAACTGGAGCACCCGCAGGCCCTGTTCGGCGAGGGCCTGGAGCAGGTCCCGGCCGTAGTCGGCGAGTTCCACGATGCGGGTCATGCCGTAGGCGGGCCCGGTGGTGGGGCTGCTGCCGTCCGGGCGGCGCAGGATCCATTCGGTCTCGAAGCCCATGGTGAACCGCAGGCCGAGCCGGGCGGCCCGGGCTGCGGCCCGGCGGGCGAAGTCGCGCTGGTCGCCGGCGTAGCGGCGGCCGTCCTGTTCGTGGCGGTCCGCCGGCGACCAGGCCCAGCCGGGCTGGGCGGCCAGCGGGACGATCCGCTCCGGGTCGGGGAAGAGCCGCAGGTCACCGTCGGGGCCGCCGAGGTGGGGGGAGCTGACCATCCGGTCGGCCGAGGTGTAGACGTCGAAACAGGGCGACAGGCCCACGCCCCGTTCGGCGACCTCGGCGAGCCGGGCCAGGGGGAACGTCTTGGCGCGGCAGATCCCGGCGTTGTCCACCGTGGTCAGGGCGATGTTCCGGACGCCCCGGTCGGCGAGTTCGGCCGCTCTGATCCGCCACTCCCCCCGTGCGTCCCGCCCGTCGCTGCCGTCCCTGGCACCCATGACCCGCTCCTTCGTCTCGGCGGATGTGCCGGTTCCCCGGAGCATCCGGTCCGCCCGGTGGTCCGACACCTTCCCTGGGATAACGGGCCGGACGCGCGGGGGGTGTGCCTTCGGGAGCGGACGGACGGCGCACGGTGGTGCGCGGTCAGCGGCGGGCGAAGCCGCCGAGTTGGCTCCCGGCCATCCGGGACCACTCGTAGCGGCCGGTGCGGACCCGGGCCGCGAAGGCGCCGTCGAAGGTCGGGTGCACGGTGATTCCGGCCCGCTCCACGGCCGCCTCCGCCACCTCGGGGGAGGGGGCCACCAGGTCCCCCCAGGCCCCGTCGCTGCCGACGAGGACGATGCGGGCGCCCTTGCGACCCAGGTGGGCGACGTGGCCTTCGGTCCCGCCGTGGGCCTTGCCGAAGGCGCCGATCTCCCGGGCCAGTCGGTTCACCCGGCGCCGTGCCCGGGCCGTCGGTTCGCTGCTGCCCGCGGTCGGGGCGGGCTGTGCGTTCTCCATGACCGGAGCCTACCGACGGGTAGGAAGGCGGGGAACCCCGTGCCGGGACACGACGGAGCGCCGCCGCCACCCCGGGCGGGGGCGGCGGCGCTCGGGTGCCGGAGCTCAGCGCAGGAAGGGGTCCACGGCGACGGCCACGAACAGCAGCGAGACGTAGGTGATGGACCAGTGGAACAGGCGCATCTCCTTCAGCTTCGCGCCGGTGAGGCCGTTCTTCGCCCGGGCGAGCAGCCCGTGCGCCTCCCAGAGCCACCAACCGCCGGTGACCAGTGCGACCGCGGTGTAGAACCAGCCGGTGTAGCCGAGCGGGGTCAGCAGCAGCGACACCCCGACCATCACCCAGCTGTACGCGACGATCTGCCGGGCGACCACCTTATTGGAGGCGAGCACGGGCAGCATCGGGACGCCGACCCGGGCGTAGTCCTCCTTGACCTTCATCGACAGCGGCCAGTAGTGCGGCGGCGTCCAGAAGAAGATGACGAGGAAGAGGATGACGGCGGCCCAGGAGAGCGAGTTGGTGACGGAGGACCAGCCGATCAGCACCGGCAGGCAACCCGCGATGCCGCCCCAGACGATGTTCTGGGCGGTGCGCCGCTTCAGGATCATCGTGTAGACGACCACGTAGAAGAGGAGGGCGCCCAGCGCCAGCCACGCGGAGAGCCAGTTGACGAAGAGGCCGAACCACAGGGTGGAGACCACGGCGAGGGTGATGCCGAAGACCAGCGCCTCGCGGGGCGAGACCATCCCGGTGACCAGGGGCCGGCGGGCGGTCCGCTCCATCAACGCGTCGATGTCCCGGTCGATGTACATGTTCAGCGCGTTGGCGCCGCCCGCGGAGAGGTAACCGCCGATCGTCGTCATCAGCACGAGCGTGAGGCTGGGCACGCCCTGCTGCGCCAGGAACATCACGGGAATCGTGGTGATCAGCAGCAGTTCGATGATCCGCGGCTTGGTCAGCGCCACGAACGCCATGACCCGGGCTCGCAGCGGCCGGTGTCCCCGGCTCGTCCGCAGCATTCCCGCCGGACGGGATTCAACGGCCGTCACGCACACCCCTGACAGAGACATCAAAGCAAGCCTCCGGCTGGGCAGTCCCCGGCAACGGCTCGCGCGTACCACGCCACTGTAGACGTTGGCCTTACCTCGCCCTTCGCGGGGGTCGCTCGTGTTGGAGCGGGCTCCCCGACGCCTTCGCGACCTCGTGGTTCCCCCACCGACGGCGGGCGGGCCGCCGTTCGGGCGACCCCGGGGGCCACGGTTCGGGGGCGCGCCCGCAGGGCGCTCGGGCGTGCCGGAGGGAGGGGCGTCGGACCGGAGGGCGGACCCGGACGGGTGCGGCCAGCGGTGCACGGCGTCCGCTCAGCGGAATGCGGGGGAGGGTCCCGAGAGGCGAACGGAAGCGGGCCCCGGCAGTCTGGTAGTTAAGCGAAAAATCGCACGTGGCGACGGCGGTAGGCTCGGCAGCGACCGGTGGGTGCTCGGACGCACCGGTTTCGGCGACGTGTCGTGCACTGCGGACGTCCCGGCCCGCACCGCCGCGGGCTGCGCCCGATACCCGACAACCCCGTTTTCCGAGCTTTCCGAGGACACCGAGAGGAGCCCTGACCCAGGGTGAGCAGCAAGCCGACCACGACCGACCTCGACTGGACCGAACTGGACCAGCGTGCCGTGGACACCGCCCGTGTCCTTGCCGCCGATGCCGTACAGAAGGTCGGCAACGGCCATCCCGGTACCGCCATGAGCCTGGCGCCGGCCGCGTACACCCTCTTCCAGAAGGTGATGCGGCACGACCCCGCCGACCCGCAGTGGACCGGCCGCGACCGGTTCGTGCTCTCCGCCGGGCACTCGTCGCTGACCCTCTACACCCAGCTGTACCTGGCCGGCTTCGGCCTGGAACTGGACGACCTGAAGGCGTTCCGCACCTGGGGCTCCAAGACCCCGGGCCACCCGGAGTACGGGCACACCGCCGGGGTCGAGACCACCACCGGTCCGCTGGGCCAGGGCGTCGCCAACGCGGTGGGCATGGCGATGGCGGCCCGCTACGAGCGCGGCCTCTTCGACCCGGAGGCGGCCCCCGGCACCTCCCCCTTCGACCACCACGTGTTCGTGATCGCCGGTGACGGCTGCCTCCAGGAGGGCATCTCCGCCGAGGCGTCCTCCCTGGCCGGGCACCAGAAGCTCGGCAACCTGGTGCTGCTGTGGGACGACAACCACATCTCCATCGAGGGCGACACCGAGACCGCGGTCTCCGAGGACACCGCGGGGCGGTACGAGGCGTACGGCTGGCATGTGCAGCGCGTCGAGCCGCAGGCCAACGGCGACCTCGACCCGGCGGCCCTGTACGCGGCGCTGGAGGCGGCCAAGGCAGAGACCGAGCGCCCGTCGTTCATCGCGATGCGCTCGATCATCGCCTGGCCCGCGCCCAACGCCCAGAACACCGAGGCCGCGCACGGCTCGGCGCTCGGCGAGGAGGAGGTCGCGGCCACCAAGCGGGTCCTCGGCTTCGACCCGGAGCAGAGCTTCGAGGTCGCCGACGAGGTCATCGCCCACACCCGGGCCGCGCTGGACCGGGGCCGCGAGGCCCGCGGCGAGTGGGAGAAGGGCTTCGCCGCCTGGCGCACCGCCCACCCGGAGCGCGCCGCCGAGTTCGACCGGATCGCGGCCAACGAACTCCCCGCGGGCTGGGAGGACAAGCTCCCGGTGTTCGAGGCGGGCAAGAGCGTGGCGACCCGGGCCGCGTCCGGCAAGGCGCTCCAGGCGCTCGGCGCGGTGATCCCGGAGCTGTGGGGCGGTTCCGCCGACCTGGCCGGCTCCAACAACACGACCATCGACAAGAACTCGTCGTTCCTCCCCGCGGGCAACCCGCTGCCGGAGGCCCACCCCTACGGGCGGACCATCCACTTCGGCATCCGCGAGCACTCGATGGCCGCGGAGATGAACGGCATCGCCCTGCACGGCAACACCCGCATCTACGGCGGCACCTTCCTGGTGTTCTCCGACTACATGCGCAACGCGGTGCGGCTGTCGGCCCTGATGCACCTGCCGGTGACGTACGTGTGGACGCACGACTCCATCGGCCTCGGCGAGGACGGCCCGACCCACCAGCCGGTCGAGCACCTGGCCGCGCTGCGGGCGATCCCTGGTCTGAGCGTGGTCCGCCCGGCCGACGCCAACGAGACGGCGATCGCCTGGCGCGAGATCCTGCGCCGGCACACCAAGGTGTTCGGCGAGGGCACCCCGCACGGGCTGGCGCTGACCCGGCAGGGCGTGCCCGTGTACGCCCCGAACGAGGACGCGGCCAAGGGCGGCTACGTGCTGTTCGAGGCGGAGGGCGGCGCCCCCGAGGCGGTGCTGATCGCCACCGGTTCCGAGGTCCACCTCGCGGTGGAGGCCCGGGAGCGGCTCCAGGCGTCCGGCGTGCCGACCCGGGTGGTGTCGATGCCGTCCGTGGAGTGGTTCGAGGAGCAGACGCAGGAGTACAAGGACGCGGTGCTGCCGCAGTCGGTGCGGGCGCGGGTCGCCGTCGAGGCGGGCATCGGTCTGACCTGGCACCGCTACGTCGGGGACGCGGGCCGCATCGTGTCGCTGGAGCACTTCGGTGCCTCGGCGGACGGCAAGGTCCTGTTCCGCGAGTTCGGCATCACCGCGGAGGCGGTCGAGGCCGCCGCCCGGGAATCCCTGGCCGCCGTTCAGCGCTGACGCCAGTAGACGCAGAGATCACGTAGGAGTTGCTTTTCCCATGACCGACGCACTCAAGCGCCTCTCCGACGAAGGCGTGGCGATCTGGCTGGACGACCTGTCGCGCAAGCGCATCACGTCCGGCAACCTCGCCGAACTGATCGACCAGCAGCACGTCGTCGGCGTCACCACCAACCCGTCGATCTTCCAGAAGGCCATCTCCGGCGGCGACGGCTACGAGGCTCAGCTCGCCGACCTCGCGGCCCGCAGGCTGACGGTCGACGAGGCCGTCCGCATGATCACCACGGCGGACGTCCGGGACGCCGCGGACGTCCTGCGTCCGCTGTTCGACTCGACCGGCGGCCAGGACGGCCGGGTGTCCATCGAGGTGGACCCGCGGCTGGCGCACGACACCCGGGCGACCGTGGCCGAGGCCAAGCAGTTGGCCTGGCTGGTGGACCGGCCGAACACGCTGATCAAGATTCCGGCGACCAAGGCCGGCCTGCCGGCGATCACCGAGGTCATCGGCCTCGGCATCAGCGTCAACGTCACGCTGATCTTCTCGCTGGAGCGCTACCGCGCCGTGATGGACGCCTACCTGGCCGGTCTGGAGAAGGCGAAGGCCGCCGGCCTGGACCTGTCCGAGATCCGCTCGGTGGCCTCCTTCTTCGTGTCCCGGGTGGACACCGAGATCGACAAGCGGCTGGACGGGCTCGGCACCCCCGAGGCCGCCGCCGCCCGCGGCAAGGCGGGGCTCGCCAACGCCCGGCTCGCCTACCAGGCGTACGAGGAGGTCGTCTCCTCCGACCGCTGGCTGGCGCTGGACAAGGCCGGCGCCCACCCGCAGCGACCGCTGTGGGCCTCGACCGGGGTGAAGGACCCGGCGTACAAGGACACCCTGTACGTCGACGACCTGGTCGCCCCGGGCACCGTGAACACCATGCCGGAGGCCACCCTGGAGGCCACCGCCGACCACGGGGTCATCACCGGCAACACCATCGCCGGGACCTACGAGCAGGCGCGGGCCGACCTCGACGCGGTCGAGGCGCTCGGCATCTCGTACGACGACGTGGTGAACCTGCTGGAGGACGAGGGCGTCGAGAAGTTCGAGGCGGCCTGGAACGACCTGCTGGCATCGACCGAGGCGGAGCTGAAGCGCCTCGCCCCCTCGGAAGGCTGAGACCCTTGACATCCGTCCACGGAGCCAATCCGCTTCGTGACGCCGCGGACCGACGGCTCCCGCGCATCGCGGGGCCGTCGGGCCTGGTCATCTTCGGCGTCACGGGCGACTTGTCCCGTAAGAAGCTGATGCCCGCCGTCTACGACCTCGCCAACCGGGGTCTGTTGCCGCCGGGCTTCTCGCTGGTGGGCTTCGCCCGCCGGGAGTGGCAGAACGAGGACTTCGCACAGGAGGTCCACGACGCCGTCAAGGAGCACGCCCGCACCCCCTTCCGGGAGGAGGTGTGGCACCAGCTGATCCAGGGCATGCGCTTCGTCCAGGGCGACTTCGACGACGACGACGCCTTCGAGCACCTGCGGGCCACGATCACCGACCTGGACCAGGCGCAGGGCACCGGCGGCAACTTCGCCTTCTACCTGTCGGTCCCGCCGAAGTTCTTCCCGCTGGTCGTGAAGCAGCTCAAGAAGCACGGCCTGGCCGACCAGGAGAACGGTTCCTGGCGCCGGGCGGTCATCGAGAAGCCGTTCGGGCACGACCTGGCGTCCGCGCAGGAGCTCAACGCGATCGTCCACGAGGTGTTCGCCCCGGACCAGGTGTTCCGGATCGACCACTACCTGGGCAAGGAAACCGTCCAGAACATCCTGGCGCTCCGCTTCGCCAACACCCTGTTCGAGCCGATCTGGAACCGGTCCTACGTCGACCACGTGCAGATCACCATGGCCGAGGACATCGGCATCGGCGGCCGGGCCGGCTACTACGACGGCATCGGCGCCGCCCGGGACGTCATCCAGAACCACCTGCTGCAACTGCTCGCGCTGACCGCCATGGAGGAGCCCGCCTCCTTCGACGCGGACGCGCTGGCCGCGGAGAAGACCAAGGTCCTCGGGGCCGTGAAGCTCCCCGCCGACCTGGGCGCCGACACGGTCCGTGCCCAGTACGCCGAGGGCTGGCAGGGCGGCGAGAAGGTCATCGGCTACCTCCAGGAGGACGGCATCGACGGCCGGTCGAAGACCGACACCTACGCGGCCGTGAAGCTCCAGATCGACAACCGCCGCTGGGCGGGGGTCCCGTTCTACCTGCGCACCGGCAAGCGGCTGGGCCGCCGGGTCACCGAGATCGCGGTGGTCTTCCAGCGCGCCCCGCACTCCCCCTTCGACCACACCGCGACCGAGGAGCTGGGGCAGAACGCCCTGGTCATCCGGGTCCAGCCGGACGAGGGCGTCACCGTGCGCTTCGGCTCCAAGGTGCCGGGCACCTCGATGGAGGTCCGGGACGTGTCCATGGACTTCGCGTACGGCGAGTCCTTCACGGAGTCCAGCCCGGAGGCGTACGAGCGACTGATCCTGGACGTGCTGCTCGGCGACTCCAACCTCTTCCCCCGCACGGAGGAGGTCGAGCTGTCCTGGAAGATCCTGGACCCGATCGAGCGCTACTGGGACGGCCACGGCAAGCCCGCGCAGTACGCGTCCGGGACGTGGGGCCCATCCGAGGCGGACGAAATGCTCGCACGAGACGGACGGAGCTGGCGCCGGCCATGAACATCGACCTTACGGACACCACGGCCAGCCGGATCAACAAGGCGATGGTCGAGGCCCGCCGCGCCATCGGCTCGCCGGCCGTCGGCATGGTGCTGACCCTGGTCATCGTCACCGACGAGGAGAACGCCTACGACGCGCTGAAGGCGGCCAGCGAGGCCTCGCGCGAACACCCCTCGCGCACCGTGGTGGTCATCCGCCGGGTGTCGCGCTCCCCACGGGGCCGCACCACCTCCCGGCTGGACGCCGAGGTCCGGGTGGGCGGCGAGGCCGGCACCGGGGAGACCGTGGTGCTGCGGCTGTACGGCGAGGTCGTGGACCACGCGCAGTCGGTGGTGCTGCCGCTGCTGCTGCCGGACGCACCGGTCGTGGTGTGGTGGCCGATCAACGCGCCCTCCGACCCGGCGCGCGACCCGCTGGGCGCGCTCGCCCAACGGCGGATCACCGACGCCTACACGGCCGAGCACCCGGTCGGGGAGCTGTCGGCCCGGGCCGACAGCTACGCCCCCGGGGACACCGACCTGTCCTGGACCCGGATCACCCCGTGGCGGTCGATGCTGGCCGCGGCCCTGGACCAGATCGTCTGCACGGTCACGGCCGCCGAGGTCGAGGGCGAGGAGTTCAACCCCAGTGTGGAGCTGCTGGCCATGTGGCTGGCGGAACGGCTGGGAACTCCGGTGACCCGGACCGTGTCGAGCGGCCCCGGGCTGACCGCGGTGCGGCTCCAGACCGACTGCGGCCAGATCGGGCTGGACCGCCCGGACGGCTCGCTGGCCACGCTGTCCATCGCGGGGCAGCCGGACCGTGCGGTCGCGCTCAAGCGGCGGGAGACCGCCGAGCTGATCGCGGAGGAGTTGCGGCGGCTGGACCCGGACGACACCTACGCCTCCGTCCTGCGGTTCGGGGTGGGCCGGTTGGAGGACACCGCGAACGGTGACGCCCCCGCCGGGCGGGAGCCCGCGCAGGAGCCGTCGCAGGAGCAGGGACCGGACGCGGCCGGGGAGGCCAAGCCCCCGGCCAAGGCGGCGAGGAAGCCGGCGGCCCGGAAGGCGCGCACGTGAGCACACCGCAACTGGTGGTCCACCGGGACAAGGAGCTGATGGCGCAGGCCGCCGCCGCCCGGTTGATCACGAAGATCGTGGACGCCCAGGCCGCCCGGGGCTCCGCCTCGGTGGCGCTCACCGGCGGGCGCAACGGCAACGCGGTGCTCGCCGCACTGGGCGCCGCACCGGCCCGGGACGCCGTGGACTGGTCGCGGATCGACCTGTGGTGGGGTGACGAGCGCTTCCTCCCGGAGGGCGACCCCGAGCGGAACGTCACCCAGGCCCGGGCGGCCCTGTTGGACGCGGTGCCGCTGGACCCCGAACGGGTGCACGCGATGCCGGCCTCCGACGGACCGTACGCGGCCGGCGGGCCGGAGGGCGACGGGGCGGACACCGCCGCCGCCGCGTACGCCGCCGAACTGGCCGCCGCCGCGGGCCCCGAGGACCACGGACCCGTGCCCACCTTCGACGTGCTGATGCTGGGCGTCGGCCCGGACACCCACGTGGCCTCGCTCTTCCCGGAGCTGCCGGGGGTGCGGGAGACGGAGCGGACGGTGGTCGGGGTGCACGGAGCACCGAAGCCGCCGCCCACCCGGATCTCGCTGACCCTGCCCGCCATCCGGGCCGCCCGTGAGGTGTGGCTGCTCGCGGCGGGCGAGGACAAGGCGGAGGCCGTGGCCATCGCCCTGTCCGGGGCAGGCGAGGTGCAGGCCCCGGCCGCCGGGGCACGGGGGCGGGCGCGGACCCTCTGGCTGCTGGACGCGGCCGCCGCTTCCGGGCTGCCCCGGGAGCTGTATCCGCCGGCCTCCCCGTAGGGCCCCCTCCCCGTACGGTCCGATCGACGCGCGTGCCGGGCACCCGAAGGTTCGGGTGCCCGGCACCGTCATGTCAACGGCCGCGCAGCTCCCGGTACTTGGCGACCAGGGCCGTGCTGGAGGCGTCGAGGCCGGGGACCTCGGCGCCCTCGGTCAGGGCGGGCTCCACCCGCTGGGCGAGCACCTTGCCCAGTTCCACGCCCCACTGGTCGAACGAGTCGATGTGCCACACCGCGCCCTGCACGAAGACCTTGTGTTCGTACAGGGCGATGAGCTGGCCGAGCACCGAGGGCGTCAGCTCCTTGGCGAGGATCGTGGTCGTCGGGTGGTCGCCGGGGAACGTCTTGTGGGGGACCAGGTGCTCCGGGACCCCTTCGGCGCGCACCTCGTCGGCCGTCTTGCCGAAGGCGAGGGCCTGGGTCTGGGCGAAGAAGTTGGCCATCAGCAGGTCGTGCTGCGCGGCGAGGCCGGGGGCGAGGTCGGCCACCGGCTCGGCGAAGCCGATGAAGTCCGCCGGGATCAGCTTGGTGCCCTGATGGAGCAACTGGTAGTAGGCGTGCTGCCCGTTGGTGCCCGGGGTACCCCACACCACCGGGCCGGTCTGCCAGGCGACGGGTTCGCCGTCACGGTCGACGTACTTGCCGTTGGACTCCATGTCCAACTGCTGGAGGTAGGCGGCGAACTTGGAGAGGTAGTGCGAGTACGGCAGCACCGCGTGCGACTGGGCGTCGTGGAAGTTGCCGTACCAGATGCCGAGCAGCCCGAGCAGCAGCGGCACGTTCTGTTCGGGCGGCGCGTTGCGGAAGTGGCGGTCCACGGTGTGGAAGCCGTCGAGCATCTCCCGGAACCGCTCCGGCCCGATGGCGATCATCAACGACAGCCCGATGGCCGAGTCGTAGGAGTAGCGCCCGCCGACCCAGTCCCAGAACTCGAACATGTTCGCCGGGTCGATGCCGAAGTCGGCGACCTTCTCGGCGTTGGTCGACAGGGCCACGAAGTGCCGTGCCACCGCTTCCTGACCGGCCGACAGCCCGTCCAGCAGCCAGCTGCGGGCGGCGGTGGCGTTGGTGATGGTCTCGATGGTGGTGAAGGTCTTGGAGGCGACGATGAACAGGGTCTCCGCGGCGTCCAGGTCGCGGACCGCCTCGTGCAGGTCGGCGCCGTCCACGTTCGACACGAACCGGACCGTCAACGAGCGGTCCGTGTACGAGCGCAGCACCTCGTAGGCCATGGCGGGACCGAGGTCGGAGCCGCCGATGCCGATGTTGACGACGTTCTTGATCCGGGCCCCGGTGTGGCCGGTCCACTCCCCGGAGCGGACCCGTTCGGCGAAGGCGCCCATCCGGTCGAGGACCCGGTGCACCGCGGGCACCACGTTCCGCCCGTCCGCCTCGATGACGGCGTCGGCGGGCGCACGCAGCGCGGTGTGCAGGACCGCGCGGTCCTCGGTGGTGTTGATCTTCTCCCCGCGGAACATGGCGTCCCGCAGCGCGTACACCCCGGCGGCTTCGGCCAGTTGGCGCAGCAGGCGCAGGGTGTCGTCGGTGACCAGGTGCTTGGAGTAGTCGATGTAGAGGTCACCGACCTGGAGCGCGTAGCGGGTGGCGCGGTCCGGATCGGCGGCGAACAGGTCGCGCAGCCGCAGTGCGTCCTGTTCCTCCCGGTGCTTGACCAGGGCGGTCCACTCGGGCGTCTGGTGGAGCCGAGTACGGCCTTCTGCATTCATCTCGGACTTCGTCCTTCTCTCTGCCGTCGCCTGTTGCCGTGCCTTGCCGCGGGCACTCTCCAACCTAGTTGATCAGGGGCCCGGACGACGGTCGGCCGCAGCGCCGGCCCCGCCCCGGACCCGGGACAGCAGGACGAGGGCGGCCAGGGCGAAGGTCGCCGCGGCTAGGTGGGCCGGCGCCCGCGGGCCCCACCCGGTGGCCGCGACGCCGCCGAGCAGGGCGCCGAGCGCGCCGGCCCCGATGCTCAGGGTGCGGAACGCCGCGCTCACCCGACCGAGCGACCCGGGTGGCGTGCGGAGTTGGGTCACCGTCGTCTGCTGGACGTTCCACACCAGGCCCAGGAAGCCGAACGCCACCAGGGCGGCCACCAGGACGGCGATGCCGGGGGCCGCGCCGGCGACGACCAGGGCGCCGCCCTGTCCGACCGCGCAGCACAGCAGCGTCCGCAAGGCTCCGAGCCGGTCGCCGAGGCGGCGGGCGAGGAATCCGGCGGCGAGGCTGCCGACCGCGTACCCCGTCAGGGCGAGGGCGTACTCCCTCTCCCCCGCGTGCAGCCCGTCGGTAACGAGGACGATCAGGGTGGCGACCAGGGCGCCCACTCCGAGGTTGGTGAGGGCGGTGGCGGTGCACAGCGCCCGTAGCACCCCGTCCCGCCACAGCGAGCGCACTCCCCGGACCACCTCGGCGCGCAGGCCCGCCCCCGGGGCCTCGGACGGGCGGTCGGGCGGGTCGACCGGGCGCAGGGCGGTCAGCAGGGCCGCGGCGAGCAGATAGGTGAGCGCGTCCACGGCGTAGGGGGCGGCAGCGCCCAGGGTCAGCACGAGGGGGACCAGCGGGACGGCGATCAGCCCGCCGGCGATCTGTTGTCCCGTCATCAGCCGGGCGTTGGCGCTGGCCAGCGCATCCGCGGGGACCAGCGCGGGCAACAGGGCGGTGGCGGCGTTGTCGAAGAGCGTCTGGAGGGTGGTGAGGGCGAGGGCCAGCACCACCAGCAGTCCGATCGATGCCCGGTCGAGGGCGACGGCCACCGCGAACGCGCCGACCAGCAGGGCGCGGACCAGATCGACGTGGATCATGGCGCGCCGCTGGTCGAGGCGGTCGGCGAGGGCGCCGCCGAGGAGCCCGAAGACCAGCCACGGCAGGTATCCGCTGGCCGTGACGGTCGCGATCAGCAAGGGTTCGTCGGTGAGGGTCGCCGCGAGCAGGGGCAGCGCGGCGGTGCGCAGGGCGTCGCCGAAGCGGGACAGCACGGCCGCCGCCCACAGCCGTCCGAATCCGCCGCGCCACCGCACGGCCGTGGCGGCGCTCCCCCGCACTCCGCTGGACACGGCCACCGCTCCGGCCCCCCGTCGTCGCCCACCGATCACTGGCGCAACCGTAGGGCCCGCCACTGACAGGGGTGCACGACCTGCGGGAACGCGAGGGGCCGGGCGCCCCGTGGGGTCCCGGCCCGGGTGGGTCCGTCGTCAGATCTCGCCGCGCAGCTTCGCCAGCGCCTCGGCGAGGATCGCCTCGCCGTCGGCGTCGCTCCGCCGTTCCCGCACATAGGCGAGGTGCGTCTTGTACGGCTCGGTCCGCGGGGGGGCCGGGGGGTTGTCCCGGTCCTGCCCCGCGGGGAAACCGCACCGCGGGCAGTCCCAACTGTCGGGGACCTGCGCGTCGCTGGCGAAGCTCGGCTGCGTCTCGTGCCCGTTCGAGCACCAGAAGGAGATGCGCAGCCGTGGCGCGGACTCGCCGCGCTCGGCCTCGCCCATCGGCCCCGCCCCGACCCGGCTTCCTCGGATCGCGTTGCCACTTGCCACGGTCGTAACTCCCTGCGTGATGGTGCCGCGAAGCGAGTCGGCGTAACGCTTCGCTGCGAGCGCCTCAGTCTACGTAAGGCCCAACGCGCGTCCAGGGACGGGAGTTACCCCCTGCCCCGAGACGCAAGCCCCATGATAGGCCGCGCCGGGGGGCGCAGACCCGTCATGGGGCTCGACGTGGCGTGCGGGTGCGACGGACGAGGCTCAGCTGTCGAGCTTCATCATGATCGCGAGGGCGACGATGCAGGCGAACCAGAGCAGGCCGACCACGACGGTGATCCGGTCGAGGTTGCGCTCGGCGACCGAGGAGCCGCCGACCGACGACTGCATGCCGCCGCCGAACATGTCGGACAGACCGCCGCCCTTGCCCTTGTGCATCAGCACCAGCAGCGTGAGCAGCAGGCTGAAGACGATCACGGCGATCGAGAACCCGAAAACCACAGCGAACTCCCTTTCCGGGGTCTTCCCTCGGATCTTGATGGACGGCGCGGGGGCCGCGGACGTCGGACGGGCCGGTGGACGTCCGGCCGCGGGACCCTGCGGTACCCGCGTGCCGAGCACCGTGCCCGTCTTCCGGCCGTCGGCCCCCGCAAGGGTACGACGGATCGTCGCTAGCGCCTACTCACGCCTGCTCGAAGCGGACGATCCTGACGAACTCGTCGGCGTCCAGTGCGGCACCGCCGACGAGGGCGCCGTCCACGTCGGGCTGCGCCATGATCGCGGCGACGTTGCCGGACTTCACGGAGCCGCCGTACTGGATGCGGACCTTCTCGGCGAGTTCCTTGGAGTAGAGCTCGGCGAGCCGACCGCGGATCGCCGAGCACACCTCCTGGGCGTCCTCGGGCGTGGCGACCTCGCCGGTGCCGATGGCCCACACGGGCTCGTAGGCGATGACGATGGTCTCGGCCTGCTCGGCGGGCAGGTCCTTGAGGGCCCCGTCCAGCTGGTTGAGGGTGTGCGGCACCTGCTGGCCCGCCTTGCGCACCTCCAGGCCCTCGCCCACGCACAGGATCGGGGTGATCCCGTGCTTGAAGGCGGCCTTGACCTTGGCGTTGCACAGCTCGTCGGTCTCGCCGTGGTACTCGCGGCGCTCCGAGTGGCCCACCGCCACGTAGGCGCAGTTCAGCTTGGCGAGCATCACCCCGGAGACCTCGCCGGTGTACGCACCGGAGTCGTGCGCCGAGATGTCCTGGGCACCGTACTTGATCTTCAGCTTGTCGCCGTCGACGAGGGTCTGCACGGACCGCAGGTCGGTGAAGGGCACCAGGACGGCGACCTCGACGGCCTCGTAGTCCTTGTCCGCGAGGGCGAAGGCGAGCTTCTGGGTGTGGGCGATGGCCTCAAGGTGGTTGAGGTTCATCTTCCAGTTGCCCGCCATCAGCGGGGTACGGGTCTGGTTCGTCATGAAGGTTCAGTTCTCCAGTGCGGCGAGACCGGGGAGCGTCTTGCCCTCAAGGTATTCGAGGGAGGCGCCGCCGCCGGTCGAGATGTGACCGAATGCCCGCTCGTCGAAGCCCAGGGTGCGCACGGCCGCGGCGGAGTCGCCGCCGCCGACGACCGTGAATCCCGGGGAGTCGATCAGGGCCTGGGCGACCGCGGTGGTGCCCTCGGCGTAGTCGGGGTGCTCGAAGACACCCATGGGGCCGTTCCAGAAGACGGTGGCCGCGTCGGCGAGCTTCGCCGCGTACAGCTCACGGGTCCTCGGACCGATGTCCAGGCCCTGCTGGTCGGCCGGGATGGCGTCCGCGGCGACCGTGGTGGGGTGGGCCGGGGCCTTGGTCTTCAGGTCCGGGAAGCGGGGGGCGACCAGCAGGTCGACCGGGAGCACGAACTCCACACCGCGCTCGGCGGCCCGCTTCAGGTACTCCTGGACGGCCGGGATCTGGTCCTCCTGGAGCAGCGAGGTGCCCACCTCGTGGCCCTGGGCCTTGAGGAAGGTGTACGCCATGCCGCCGCCGATGAGGATGCGGTCGGCCCGCTCCAGCAGGTGGTCGATCACCCCGAGCTTGTCGGAGACCTTGGCGCCGCCGAGCACGACCGCGTAGGGCCGCCGGACGTCCTCGGTGAGCTTCTCCAGGACGCCGACCTCGGTGGCGATCAGATGGCCGGCGTAGTGCGGCAGCCGGGCCGGCAGGTCGAGGACGGAGGCGTGCCCCCGGTGCACGGCGCCGAAGCCGTCGCCCACGTAGACGTCGGCGAGGGCGGCGAGGCGGTCGGCGAACTCCCCGCGTTCGGCGTCGTCCTTGGAGGTCTCCCCCGGGTTGAAGCGCAGGTTCTCCAGGACGGCGACCTGGCCCGGCTGGAGGCCGTCCACGGCCTCGTGGGCGGCGGCCCCCACGGTGTCCTGGGCGAAGGCGACCGTCGCACCGAGCAGTTCACCGAGGCGCTCGGCCGCGGGCAGCAGCGAGAACACCGGGTCGGGGGCGCCCTGGGGGCGGCCCAGGTGCGAGGCGACGACGACCTTGGCGCCCGCTTCGGCCAGCGCCTTCACGGTGGGCAGCACGGCACGGATGCGCCCGTCGTCGGTGATGGTGCCGTCGGCGAGCGGCACGTTGAGGTCCGCGCGCACGAAGACCCGCTTGTTGTCGACGCCTTCGGCGAGGAGTTCGTCGATCGTCTTCATTCAGTCGCTCCTAGTACTCCAACGAGGAGGTCTCGCAGGGCGTTGCGAGGAACTGCGGGGGCGCAGGGTGCTCCCCGCAGGGCTTGTGCATGTGAGAGGGCCCGGGCGAGCGCTCCTTCGCGCTGCCCGAGCCCTCTTGCTCACATGGGGTGCCCGTAGCGGGTACGGATCAGAGCTGCTCGCCGACGAAGACCGTCAGGTCCACGAGGCGGTTGGAGTAGCCCCACTCGTTGTCGTACCAGCCGAGGATCTTCACCGTGTTGCCCTCCTGGACCATGGTCAGGGAGGAGTCGAAGATGCAGGACGCCGGGTCGCTGACGATGTCGGAGGAGACGATCGCGTCCTCGGTGTAGGCCAGGAAGCCCTTGAGGGCGCCGTCCTCGGCCGCCTTCTTGAAGACGGCGTTGACCTCGTCCTTGGTGGTCTCGCGCTGGAGCGTGACCACCAGGTCGGTGGCGGAGCCGGTGGGGACCGGGACGCGCATGGCGATGCCGTCCAGTTTGCCCTTGAGCTGCGGCAGGACCAGGGCGGTGGCCTTGGCGGCGCCGGTCGTCGTCGGGATGATGTTCTCGGCGGCGGCGCGGGCGCGGCGCAGGTCCTTGTGCGGGAAGTCCAGGATGCGCTGGTCGTTGGTGTACGCGTGGACCGTCGTCATCAGGCCCTTGACGATGCCGAAGTTCTCGTCCAGGACCTTCGCCATCGGCGCCACGCAGTTGGTGGTGCAGGAGGCGTTGGAGATGACGTGGTGCTGCGCCGGGTCGTACTGGTCCTGGTTGACGCCCATGACGACGGTGATGTCCTCGTCGGTGGCCGGAGCCGAGATGAGGACCTTCTTGGCGCCGCCGGCCAGGTGCTTCGCGGCGTCGGCCTTCTTGGTGAAGATGCCGGTCGACTCGATGACGATGTCGACGCCCAGCTCGCCCCAGGGGATGTCGGCCGGGTTGCGCTCGGAGAGCACCTTGATGGTGTGGTCACCGACGGTGATCGTGTCGGCGGTGTGCGACACCTCGGCCTTCAGTCGACCCAGGATGGTGTCGTACTTCAGCAGGTGGGCGGTGGTCGCGGTGTCACCCAGGTCGTTGACAGCCACGATCTCGATGTCTGCACCCTGCTCCAGCAGCGCGCGGAAGTAGTTACGACCGATGCGGCCAAAGCCGTTGATGCCTACGCGGATCGTCACGAACCGATCTCCTCGTTGGTGCGCCGGGGTGCGACGCCCGGCGAGTTGTATGGGATGTCCCCGACCACTTCCGACCCTACCTCCCCGGGCCGCCCGGGGTGACACCGAGATGCCATTTAAGGGAGCCCTCGGAGGCGTACCACCGGGTAGTCGGTGCGCCCCGCAGCTCTTCCGATACGGGGCCCTCGCGGATGAGCGCGAAGAGGGGTCGCGCGCTCGGGGCGCACCCTCCCGGCGGGCACCGAGGGCGGTTTTGCGACCACGTTCCGTCACGCCCCCCGCGAGCCTCCCGTGCCGGTCCGGACACCGGGCGCCGTCACCCGGAGTGACCTCGCACGGGAGGGGCGTGCGGTGCGCGCCCGCGCCGTCGGAGCATGCGAGAGGGGCGCGGACCGGTCCGTGTGGACGGCGGTCCGCGCCCCCGGGGCGCGCTGCGGGCGGTTCCGTCAGCCGACCAGGTTGTCGGCCATCTCCTCGGTCAGATTGGACTCCGTCCCCGGGATGCCCAGGTCCGAGGCGCGCTTGTCGGCCATCGCCAGCAGGCGCCGGATGCGGCCGGCGACCGCGTCCTTGGTCAGCGGCGGATCGGCGAGCGCCCCCAGTTCCTCCAGGGACGCCTGCTTGTGCTCCATCCGCAGCCGACCGGCCGCCGCCAGGTGCTCGGGGACCTCCTCGCCCAGGATCTCCAGCGCCCGCTGGACCCGGGCGCCCGCCGCCACCGCCGCCCGTGCCGAGCGGCGCAGGTTGGCGTCGTCGAAGTTGGCGAGCCGGTTGGCGGTGGCCCGCACCTCGCGGCGCATCCGCCGCTCCTCCCAGGCCAGCACCGATTCGTGCGCGCCCAGCCGGGTCAGCAGGGCGCCGATCGCGTCCCCGTCCCGGACGACGACGCGGTCCACTCCGCGCACCTCACGGGCCTTCGCCGCGATCTGGAGCCGGCGGGCCGCCCCGACCAGGGCGAGCGCGGCCTCCGGCCCCGGGCAGGTGACCTCCAAGGAGGAGGAGCGGCCCGGTTCGGTGAGCGAGCCGTGCGCCAGGAAGGCCCCGCGCCAGGCCGCCTCGGCATCGCAGGTGGCCCCCGAGACCACCTGGGGCGGCAACCCCCGGATGGGGCGGCCGCGGCCGTCCACCAGGCCCGTCTGGCGGGCCAGTTGGTCGCCGCCGGCGACCACCCGGACCACGAATCGGGAACCGCGGCGCAACCCCCCGGGGGCCATGACGATCAGTTCGGAACTGTGTCCGAAGATCTCCAGCACGTCCCGCTTCAGCCGCCGGGCGGCCATCGCGGTGTCCAGCTCCGCCTCGATCACGATCCGTCCGCTGACCAGGTGCAGCCCGCCCGCGAACCGCAGGACCGACGAGACCTCCGCCTTCCTACAGCAGGTCCGGGTGACGGGGAGCCGGGAGACCTCGTCCTTCACCGCTGCCGTCATCGCCATGGGCCGATCCTTCCATGCATCCGAAAAATACGGTCGTACGCGGCGGCCAACAGCTCCGGATCGTGCCTCGGGCTGCCGTCGGGCCGGGCCACCGGGGCCAGCTCGACCGCGGCACCGAAGCTCTGTGCGGCCTCGGCCAGTGACTCGCGGTCGGGCACGGCCGCCTCGTCGGCGAGCACCACGTCCAGGGCGAGTTTAGGGGCGTGTCGTCCCAAAACCTCCAAATGACGCTGCGGGGAGAAGCCCTCGGTTTCGCCGGGCTGCGGTGCCAGGTTCAACGCGAGCACCCGGCGCGCCTTGGTCTCGGTGAGGGCGTCCCGCAGTTCGGGCACCAGCAGGTGCGGGATCACCGAGGAGAACCAGGACCCCGGCCCCAGCACCACCCAGTCGGCGTCGAGGACCGCGCCCACCGCCTCCGGCACCGCCGGCGGGTCGTTGGGCACCAGGTGCACCGACTGCACCTCGCCGGGGGTGAGGGCGACGGTGGCCTGTCCGCGCACGGTGTCCACGTCGTCCGGACGCTCCGGATCGTGCCCCTTGACCAGGGCCTCCAGCTCCAGGGGCACCGCGGACATGGGGAGCACCCGGCCGTGCGCCCCCAACAGCTTGCCCACCAGGTCCAGGGCGAGCACGTGGTCGCCGAGCTGCTCCCACAGGGCCACGATCAGCAGGTTGCCGACCGCGTGGCCGTGCATCTCGCCGGCCGAGTGGAAGCGGTGCTGGATGACCCGCGCCCAGGTCTGGCCCCAGTCGTCGTCCCCGCACAGGGCGGCCAACGCCTTGCGCAGGTCACCGGGGGGCAGGACGCCCAACTCGTCCCGGAGCCGTCCGCTGGAGCCGCCGTCGTCGGCGACGGTGACCACGGCGGTGAGGTCGCCGGTGATCCGGCGCAGTGCGGCGAGGGAGGCCGACAGGCCCATGCCCCCGCCGAGCGCCACGACCTTGGGCTGCGCACCGCGACGGCGGGCCCGTACCGGCTTTTCACCCGGACGGAGGGGGGTGGTGCGCCCGGCGCGCCGCAGCCGGATTGCGCGCGCCGTCATTCGCGGCCCATGTCCCGGTGCACGACGACGGTCTCCACGCCCTCCGCGGCCAGTCGCGCGGCGAGCTTCTCCGACATCGCGACGGAGCGGTGCTTGCCGCCGGTGCACCCGACCGCGATGGTCACGTACCGCTTGCCCTCGCGGCGGTAGCCGGCGGCGATCAGGCGCAGCAGTTCGGCGTACCGGTCCAGGAACTCCTTGGCCCCGGGCTGGTTGAAGACGTAGGCGGCGACCTCCTCGTTGAGCCCGCTGAAGGGCCGCAGCTCGGGCACCCAGTGCGGGTTGGGCAGGAACCGCATGTCCACCACGAGGTCGGCGTCGACGGGCAGCCCGTACTTGAAGCCGAACGACATCACCGTGGCCCGCAGCTCCGGCTCCTCCTCGCCGGCGAACTGGGCGTCCATCTTGGCGCGCAGCTCGTGGACGTTGAGGCTGGAGGTGTCGATCACCAGGTCGGCGTCGCCGCGCAGTTCGCGCAGGAGTTCGCGTTCGGCGGCGATGCCGTCGACGATCCGGCCGTCGCCCTGGAGGGGGTGCGGCCTGCGCACCGACTCGAAGCGGCGCACCAGGGCGTCGTCGGAGGACTCCAGGAAGACGATGCGGCGGGTGACGTGCCGGGCCTCCAGGTCGGCGAGGGACTCGCGGAGGTTGTCGAAGAAGCGCCGGCCCCGGACGTCCACGACGACCGCGATCCGGGCGACGTTGCCCTGGGAGCGGGCCCCGAGCTCGACCATGGTGGGGATCAGCGCGGGCGGGAGGTTGTCGACCACGAACCAGCCGAGGTCCTCCAGGCACTTCGCGGCGGTGGAGCGGCCCGCTCCGGACATCCCGGAGATGATCACCAGTTCGGGGATGGCCGTCTCGGGGACGCCGCTGGCGTCGATCACCATGTCGGCACCCGCCTGCGCGCCGTCGCTGCCCGGTTCCGTATGTGCACCCTGTCCGCCCTCGTCCCGTCCGGTGACCGCGTCCCGGGCGCCGGGCCCGGGCGCGGCGCCCGTATCGCGTGTGTCGTGTGCGTCGCCGTTGGTCATGGTTCCTGCCCCCGTCGGTTCTCCGAGGTGTCCGCGGACGCGGGCTCCTCGTCTTCAATGATCTCTCCGGTTGCCGTGTTCACGGCGGGTGCGGCCGGAGCCGCCCGTGCGAAGGCCGCGAGAACGGCCTCGGCGGTCTTGCGGCCCATGCCGGGGACCGCACAGATCTCTTCGATTGTGGCGGACCGGAGCTTCTTGACCGAACCGAAGTGCTTCACCAGGGCGTGCTTGCGGGCCTCCCCGAGGCCGGGCACGTCGTCGAGCGGGCCGGTCCGCAGCCGCTTGGCCCGTTTGGCGCGCTGGTAGGTGATCGCGAACCGGTGCGCCTCGTCACGGACCCGTTGCAGCAGGTACAGGCCCTCGCTGGTCCGGGGCAGGACCACCGGGTCGTCCTCCCCGGGCACCCACACCTCTTCGAGGCGCTTGGCCAGGCCGCACACCGCGATGTCGTCGAGCCCCAGTTCGTCCAGCGCCCGCTGGGCCGCGGCCACCTGGGGCTGGCCGCCGTCGACCACGACGAGTTGCGGCGGGTAGGCGAACCGTCGGGGGCGGCCGTCGCCGTCGGTCGGCCCGGCGGGCTCCTCCGGACGGCCGTCGGCGCGCAGCACCTCGGCCTCCGGCTCCGCGCCGGCGGGCGCCGGGTACCCGGCGCCTTCGACGCCCTCCGCGGGCTCGTCGTTCCCGGCGGGCTCTCCGGTCCACTCCCCGGTGCGCTCCTTCTCGGCGAGGTAGCGCCGGAAGCGTCGGGTGATCACCTCGTGCATCGAGCGCACGTCGTCCTGGCCCCGGCCGTGCCAGAGCCGGGTGTCACCGGCCCGGCCCTTGATCTGGAACCTCCGGTACTCGCTCTTGCGGGCGAGCCCGTCCTCGAAGACCACCATGGAGGCCACGACGTCGTCGCCCTGGAAGTGGGAGACGTCGTAGCACTCGATCCGCAGCGGGGCGCTCTCCAGGTCCAGGGCGGTGGCGATCTCCTCCAGCGCGCGGGAGCGGGTGGTGAGGTCGGAGGCGCGCTTGGTCTTGTGCAGGACCAGGGACTGCTGCGCGTTGCGGGCGACGGTCTCCATCAGGGCCTTCTTGTCACCGCGCCGGGGCACCCGTAGCGAGACCTGGGAGCCGCGCCGGCCGGACAGCCACTCCTGGACGGGGTCGGCCGGCTCCGGCAGCGCGGGGACCAGCACCTCCTTGGGGACGGCGTCCCCGCTCTCCTCCCCGTACAGCTGTTGCAGGGCGTGCTCGACCAGGCCCCCGGTGGTGACGGCCTCGACCTTGTCGGTGACCCAGCCGCGTTGGCCGCGCACCCGGCCGCCGCGCACGTGGAAGATCTGCACGGCCGCCTCCAACTCGTCCTCGGCGAGGGCGATCAGATCGGCGTCGGTGGCGTCCGCGAGGACGACGGCGCTCTTCTCCATGGCCTTGCGGAGCGCCTCGATGTCGTCGCGCAGCCGGGCGGCCCGCTCGTACTCCATGTCCTCCGCCGCCTCCTGCATCCGCTCCTCCAGCCGGCGGAGGTGGGCGCCGGTGCGGCCGGCCATGAAGTCGCAGAACTCCTCGGCGAGTTCACGGTGCTCCTCGGGGGTGACCCGGCCGACGCAGGGGGCCGAGCACTTGCCGATGTAGCCCAGCAGACAGGGCCGGCCGGTGCGCGCGGCGTTCTTGAACACGCCCGCCGAGCAGGTGCGCACGGGGAAGACCCGGAGCAGCAGGTCGACGGTGTCGCGGATGGCCCACGCGTGCCCGTAGGGGCCGAAGTAGCGCACGCCCTTGCGCTTCTGGCCGCGCATCACCTGGACCCGGGGGAAGTCCTCGTTCATCGTCACCGCGAGGTACGGATAGCTCTTGTCGTCGCGGTACTTGACGTTGAAGCGGGGGTCGAACTCCTTGATCCAGGAGTACTCCAACTGGAGCGCCTCGACCTCCGTCGACACCACCGTCCACTCCACCGACGCGGCCGTGGTGACCATCGTGCGGGTGCGCGGGTGCAGGCCCGCGAGGTCCTGGAAGTAGTTCGCCAGCCGCTGGCGCAGGCTCTTCGCCTTGCCGACGTAGATCACCCGGCCGTGCTCGTCCCGGAACTTGTAGACCCCCGGCGAGTCGGGGACCTGTCCCGGCTTGGGGCGGTAGCTGGAGGGGTCGGCCATGTCCACACCCTACTGGCGCGGACCGACAGGCCGGCCGGTCAGGGGGCCGGCGGCGGTGCGGTCCGGGGGCGGCTCCGGGGTGCCGGGCCGCACCCGGTTTCCGTGGGCCCGGCGGGCCGGCCCGGCGCCCCGCGGGGCGAGTGGGC
>NZ_JBEOWM010000023.1:0-111193 GCF_040296045.1 Streptomyces sp. NPDC002490
AGTCCTCGTCGGTCATCGTGCCCAAGCAGCGTCGAAGAGGTCTGACGGGTCCGGCCCACGGCGCCCGGGGCCCGGGACGGGGTGGCGCTCGGCAGCGCGCCGCGGGGGCCGGCCTGCCGGGTGTCGTTGCCGGGCTGGGTGGTGCCGGGCCGGGGCGCGCTCCGGCCCGGGCCGGCGGGACGGGCCGGCGGGACGGAGGAGGTGGCCGCCGGGGTCCGGAGCGCGGTCGGGCCCGCGACCACGGGGCGGTCGTCGCCGTGCCGCCCCAGGTCGAACAGCGCCACCCCGCCCGCGACCACCGCCCCCGCCACCGCGGCGGCCAGCACCGCGACCAGCACCGTGCCGCGGGGCATCCGGGCCGGGGCGGCGGGCACCGGGGCCACCGGCTCGCGGTCGACCGGTTCGGGGACCGCGGCGCCGCCGGACGGCACCGGGTGCACCACCGGCAGCGGCGCCTCCTCGGGGAGGGCGCCGGGCACCGACTCCGGTTCCGGAGCGGCGGCGGACCGGCGGTCCGCGGGGGCCACGGGCGGGGTGCCGGGGACCGGCGCCCCGGCCAGGGCCGCGTGCAGCAGGCGTTCGGCCTCCGCCACCCCCAACCGGCGGGCGGGGTCGCGCTCCAGCAGGCCGGCGACCACCGGCAGCAGCGGCCCCGCCTCGACGGGCGGGCGGACCTCCTCGACCACGACCGCGTGCAGGGTGCCGCTGAGCGAGTCGCGCCGGAACGGCGAGCGCCCGGTCAGCGCCGTGCACAGCAGCGCCCCCAGCGACCACAGGTCGGCCTCCGGGCCGCCCGGGCCGCCGGAGACCCGTTCGGGCGCGCTGTACTCGGGCGAGCCGACGAAGAGGCCGTCCTCGGTGAGGGTCCCGGCGCCCGGCACCCTGGCCACCCCGAAGTCGGTGAGGACGACCCGGTCCGAGCCGGCCTCCAGCAGCACGTTGTCGGGCTTGAGGTCGCGGTGCAGGACGCCGGCGGCGTGCGCGGCGCGCAGGGCGCCGAGCAGGGCCAGCCCGATGCGGGCGACCTCCTCGACCGGTCGGGGGCCGTGGGCGGCCACCCGGTCGGCGAGCGAGCCGCCCGTCACCAGCTCCATCACGATGTAGGCGTCCTCGTCGTGCTCCACCACGTCGTGGACGACCACCACGTGCGGGTGCCGCAGGGCGGCGACGGCCCGCGCCTCCCGCAGGGTGCGGGCGCGCACCCGGCGGGCGGCGGCGCCCCGGAGGGTGGGATCGGCGTCCAGTCTCTTCACCGCGACCAGGCGGCCGAGGAGTTGGTCCTCGGCACCCCACACGACGCCCATGCCGCCCCGCCCGAGGCGGGATTTCAGCAGGTAACGCCCGTCTATGAGTCGGGACTTGGCACCCATGTCGGCCTTTTCACGGCCCCCCTCGGTCCCCATGCAGCCCATCATGCACCACAGTCGAGGGGCCCAGGTCAGGTTCCGTCGGGCTGCTCCCGCCAGCTCCCCAGCACCGTCCGGAAGTGTTCGCGCAGGGTCGGCCAATCCGCCTCGGGACCGGACATGTAGATGGCGTACTCGACCCCATCACGGCTGATGTACGCCTGCTCTATCGCCCGGCGGGGGCCGGGTGCGGTCTCGCTGCCGCCGGAGATCCAGCTGAACTCCCAGTGGGCGCCGGGGCGGTCCCGGAAGGTGTTGGGCCGCAGGTCGGCCCGGGTGTAGTCGGTCAGCCGGGAGGAGAGCTGGCTCTCCAGGTCCAACAGGTGGGTGTACGAGCTGTCGAAGTCGGGTTGGGTGACGACGCCGATCCTCAGCAGGCGCTCGCCGCCGTCCGGGGTGTAGTCGATCTGACCGTTCGTCACCGTCCGTTCCCAGCCCTGGGGAACGGCGAGGCTGAAGCCCGTCGGATCGGTCACCCGCGTCCAGCCGGCGGGCACCGTGTCCGCGCCGTCGGCGGTGACCGCCGGCGTCGGGGAACCGACCGCGCTCGGGGTGCCCGCCCCGCCCTCGGGGACCTTGGCGGGGGTGTTCGTCGCAGGGGTGCGGGGGTCGGCGGGCGGCGCACCGGCCTCGTGGGAGGGGCTCGCACTGACGGTCGGCGCGGCGGTGTCCTTCCGCTCCTGGTCCACGTACCGCAGCACCAGTGCCCCGCCCACGCTGAGGACCACCACGGCGGCGGCCCCGGCGAGGACCCCGTACCAGCCGGGCCGGCGGGCCGGGGCGGACGGCGCCGGGAGCGGGGTCGGGGCGGGCGGGGTGTGCGCGGGCGCCGCGGGCGGGGGCGGCGGCAGCGGGGTGGAGGTCATCGGGGTGGAGGTGGTGGGCGCGGCGGACAGCGCGGCGGCGGCCCCGGAGCCCCCGGGCCGGCCGGGGGCCGGCGGGGCGGCGGGTTCGACGGGCGCCGGGGCCGCGGCCAGTGCGGCGAGGGCCGCCGGGTCCACCGGGCGGGTCGGGGTGTAGCCGGCGGCGGGGCCGGTCTCCACCGGCCAGCGGCCCTCGGCCGCCTCGGCGAGCATCCGCTCCACCTCCTCGGCGTCGGGCCGGGCCTCCGGGTCCTTGCGCAGCAGGGCGGCGATCACCGGGGCGAGCGGTCCGGCGTGCGCGGGCGGCGCGGGCTCCTCGTCGACGACGGCCTGGAAGGTGCCGAGCGCGCTGGGCCGGCGGAACGGGGAGACGCCTTCGACGGCGGTGTAGAGGGTGGCGCCGAGCGCCCAGAGGTCGGCGGCGGCTCCCGGTTCGCCGCCGCGCACCCGCTCGGGGGCGAGGTAGTCGACGGAGCCGACGATCTCCCCGGTCTTGGTCATGCCGCTGTCGCCGTCGACCTGGGCGATGCCGAAGTCGGTGAGCAGCACCCGCCCGTCCTCGGCCAGCAGCACGTTGGCGGGCTTGACGTCCCGGTGCAGCACCCCGGCCTCGTGGGCGGCCCGCAGTGCCCGGGCGACCCACAGCCCGGTGCGGGCGGACCGTTCGGCGTCCACCCGCCCCCGTTCCTGGATGGCGTCGGCGAGCGAGCCGCCTTCGACCAGCTCCATGACGATCCAGGGGCGTTCGTCGTGTTCGAGGACGTCGTGCACGGTGACGACCGCGGGATGGGTGATCCGGGCGGCGGCCCGGGCCTCGGCCCGGGTGCGGTCGAGCAGGACCGGTCGGTCGCGTTCGGCGGCGTACAGGGCCGCCGTCAACTCCTTGACGGCCACGGTGCGGTGCAGCACCTCGTCACGAGCGCGCCACACCCGCCCCATCCCGCCGCGGCCTATGCACTCCTGGATCCGGTAACGCCCTGCGAGCAGCACGCCGTTCATCAGCTTCACGTTCCCCCGTGGTGTGGTGACAGACACCCAGGGTAAGGAGCCCGGCGCGGTGGGGGAACACGCGGGTCAGCGCTTGGACTGGTAGGTGGCGGCGGCCTGCTCGTAGAGCCGGGTCACCTGGTCGCGCTCGGCCTCCGGCCCGCGCATCTGGACGATGTGGTAGCGGCCGTCGACGATGATCGCCCGGTTGCGCACGAAGAGTTCGCCGCCGCCGGAGTCGGTCCAGGTGAACTGGCCCTCGCCGCTGATCTGTCCGCCGACCTCAATGGTGCGCATGCCGCTGGAGGTGGACCAGGTCGAGTCCCGGAAGGGCCCGAGTTCGCGCTGGCTCTCCCGCATGTAGGCCAGGGGCTCGGAACCGTACTCGGAGACCGCGTCCCGACCCGGGACCAGGAGGAGTTGGAAGGTTCCGTCGGTGTAGACGATCTGTCCGCTGGCGTTCTTGGCCTGGCGTTCCCAACCGTTGGGGACGGCGACCCGGAAGCCCTCGGCGTCCTTGCGGAGGGCGAAGCCGTCCGGGACGGCGGGCTGCGCGGCGTCGGGCACCGGGGTGCCGGCCCGGTCGGGCCGCCGGGACTCCTCGGGCTCGCGGTCCGCCCCGGCGTCCCGGTCGGCGGCGGGGTCGGGACCCTTCGGCTCCCCCGCGGCGGGGGTCGGGCCGGCGCCGAGGGAACTGGTCCGCTGGCCGCCGGCCTCGGGGTCGGCCTCGGGCATGAACACCAGGGCGTAGGCGACCACCCCGGCGAGCCCGGCCATCACCAGCACCAGGAGGGTCCGCCCGAGCCGGGCGGGCGCCGGGCGGCCGGCGCGCTTCTGCCGACGCGGGCGCTCGGGGGCGGCCTCGGGCCGCTCCGGGCGCTCCTGGCCCCGCTTGCGGTGCCGGGGCGGGGCCTCGGCGGCGCGGGCGCGCTTCTTGCGCCGGCGCAGGAGTTCGCCGCGCCGGCGCACGATCGGCAGCCGCCGCGGGTCGGGCGGCGGGAGGTCGACCACCAGGGTCCCGGAGTCCGGCTCGGGCGCCGAGCGGACCAGGGAGCGCAGCCAGCCGCGCAGTTCCTCGAAGTCGGGTCGTTCGGTCGGGTCCTGACGGAGCAGCGACTCCACGACCGGCCGCAGCGGTCCGCACTCCTCGGCGAACGCCGGCGGTTCCGCACAGACCAGCTGGACGAGTTCGGCGGTGCTGTCCTCGGGGTACGGGGCGTGGCCCTGCACGGCCCGGAAGAGCAGCGCGCCGAGCGCCCACAGGTCGGTCGAGGGGCCGATGGGCGCGGCGAGCTGCCAGTTCTCGTGGACGGGGCCGGCCTGTTCGGGGGCCCAGCGTTCGGTGACCGGTCCGACGAGCGCCGTCCGGGCCTGCCGGGCCCGTTCGGCGGCGAGCGCGCTCGCGGGACCCCGGCGCGGGGCTCCGGTCCGCTCGCCCCACTCCCCGGCCGGGGCCTCGGCACCGGCGGGCGGGGTCGTCGGCTCGGCCGGGGACCCGGGCTGGGCCGGGACCCGCAGCGGGTCGGGGACGACGGGCAGCGGCGCGGTCTCGGCGGCGGCCCTGGGCAGGGCGCCGTGCCAGGGCGTCTCGGGCGCGGGCGCCGGGGCGGAGCGGACGCCGTAGGGGTCGGTGATCCGGCCGTGCGGGGCCTGCGGGGCGGGGGCCTCGGCGGGGGCGGGGGCCAGTCCCGCGTTCCGCTGTTCCTCGCTGAGCCGGGCGGCGGCCCGGGCGCCGGCCCGGTAGGCGGCGATGGCCCCGGCGCGGGCGGCCCGGACGTCGGTGCCGGCCGCGGGCAGTCGGGGGCCCGGCTCGCCCGGGGTCCCGGCGGGGCTCGGGGCGGCGCCGGTGGCCTCGGCCCAGGTGCGGCCGGGGCCGCCCGGGGCGTCCGGGCCGGGGAGCGGTCCGGTCCCGGCCCAGGGGCCGGCGACGGTGGCCCGACCGGTGCCCGGCGACCGGCCGAAGCCGTCGTCGACGTGCCCGCGGGGGGTGGCCGCCGGATCGCCGCCGGGCTCGGCGTCGGGGCGCGGGTCGTATCCGCACAGGGCCTCTTCGGCGGCGCCGGCGGCGAGCCCGGTGAGCATGACCCGGCCGTCGTCGAGGACCAGCACCGTGCGGGCGGTGATGTTGCGGTGGACCCAGCCGTGGGCGTGCAGGGCGCGCAGTCCGGTGAGGATGTCCGCGGCGACCTCGGCGGCCCGGTAGGGGGACAGGAGTTCCTCGTCGAGGTACGTCGACAGGGGGCGGCCGGCGACGAGTTCGCTGACGATCCAGAGCGAGCCGCCGTCGGCGAAGACGTCGAAGACCTGGTCGAGCCGGGGGTGGTCGGGCAGGTGGGCGGCGGCCTGGGCCGCCTCGATCGCCCGGCGCACCGCGGGGTCGCTGGCGCGGGCGACGGCCGCGCGGCCCGACTCGTTGAGGGCGAAGCCCTCGGGCAGTCCGTCCGCGTCGAGCACCTCGGCCTCGACGATCTCCGGCAACGGGACCTGGCGGACCAGGACTTCCTGTCCGCTGTGGGTGTCGAACGCCCGCAGGTACGCCGCTTCCTCGTCGGACGGCGCGAGGGGCAGGCGGTAGCGGTTGGCGAGCACGCGCCCCGCGTAGTCGTCCACGGCGTCCCCCTGTCCGGTGGTCCGGGTTTCCGTCGATCGGTTCGGTATGTCGCGCGTCCGCGGCCCGTAGCGTACGGTCCGCGACCCTTCACGATACGTGCCCCGGGCCGGACGTCGAGCACGGATGACGGATCTCATCGCACCTTCACCCGGGACAGCGGGCGGAACCCGAGGTTCCGGCGCTCCGCATTCCCGAACAACCGGACGGACCCGGTCGGTACGGACAGCGGCTGCGGCGGACGCCGGGTCAGGAGCGGGGGCGGCGGGGGGTCACGGCTTGGGCCGGAAGGTCTCGGTGAAGGTCCGCCAGGTCCGCTTGCGGTCCTCGCCGCTCCAGTCGGCGGCCTTCGCGGTGTACATCAGGGCGTACCCCTGACGGGAGTTGACGACGAAGCCCCGGTTGGTCACCCGGTACGTGGTACCGCCCTCGACGTAGGTGAACTCCCAGTCGGCGGCCTCCCACCCCCGGTAGTCGACCGCCGCGATGCGGATCCGCTCGTACTGGGCGCGCCGCATGGCCCGCTCCTGGTTGCGCCAGTCGGCGACGGCGTCGTCCTTGGGCGTGGCGGTCCAGCCGACCAGCAGCCGCTGCCCGTTCGGGCCGGTGTACCGGGCGCCGCCGAGCCCGTTCGAGGCGAACTTCCACCCCTCGGGCAGCCCCACCGAGAACCCCTGGTCGTGCCGGTGGGTGGCGGCCGCCCCGGTGCCGGTGCCCCGCCCCGGATCGGCCTTCCCGTCCTCCTTGCCGTCCGCGGCGTCCCCGTCGGCCTTCCCGTCGCCCTTCTCGCCGGTGGCCGCCGCGTCCGGGTCGCCGCCCGGAGCGGTGCCCTCGCCGGGGTCGGCGCCCCGGTCGCCGGCATCCGGCTGCTTCCCGTCGGTCCCCTCCGCCGGGGTCTTCGCCCCGGTGTCGGCGCCCTCCGCGGCGCTGCTGGAGGCGACCTTGTCACTGCCCTTGCTCTCCGTGCCCGGGTCGTCGTCGCGCAGGCTGAGGGCCACCACGCCGGCTATCACCGCGAGCGCCACCACGGCGGCGATCACCAGCAGGGTGCGCCGGGGCACCACGTCGGTGAGCGAGGCGCCCGGCGCGGACCGGCTCGCCACCGCCTCGCCCGGGGCGCTCGGCCCGCTCCCGCCGCCCGGCCGGGCGGGGGCGAACCCGGCGCCGGCCGATGCGGTGCCGGTGGCGCCCGGCAGCGGCCCGTAGGCCGGGCCGCGCGGCGGGGCCGCCGGCGGGGACGGGGGCGCGGACGGCACGGGGGGCGGGCCGGCGGGCCGGGCCGCCACCGCGCCACCGGCGACGGCCGCCGCACCGGCTCCCTGGGCCTTGCGCAGGGACCGCTTCTTGCGCTCCGGTGTGCGCTGCGCCAGCGCCTCCGGGGTCACCACCGGCATGGCGATGAGCACCGTGGGGTCGGCGGGGGGCTCCACGGGGGCATCCGGGGCGCTCAGCACCGCGGTGAGCAGGGCGCGCGCGCCGGCGTCGTCGAGTCGCTGTGCGGGGTCCTTCTCCAACAGCCCGTGGATGACCTCCTCCAGCGGACCCGCGTTCTGCGGCGGATCGACGGGTTCGGTCATCACCGCGGTCAGGGTCGCGATGGCGGAGCCCTTGTCGTAGGGCGGCACGCCCTCCACCGAGGCGTAGATGAGCCCGCCCAGCGACCAGAGGTCGGCGGCCGGTCCGGGGCGGTGGCCGCGGGCGCGCTCCGGCGAGATGTACGAGGGGGCACCGACCAGCATGCCGGTGGAGGTGATGGACGGGTCGCCCTCGACCTGGGCGATGCCGAAGTCGGTGAGGACCACCCGGCCGTCGTCGGCGATGAGCACGTTGGACGGCTTCACGTCGCGGTGCAGGATGCCCTCGCGGTGCGCGGCGCGCAGCACGTCGAGGACGGCGAGGCCGACTTCGGCGGCCCGCCGGGGTTCGAGCAGGCCGTCCTCGCGGATGGCCTCGGCCAGGGACTTGCCCTCGACGAGTTCCATCACGATCCACGGCCGGTCGTCCTCGTCGACCACGTCGAAGACGGTGACGGCGCTGTTGTTGCGGATGCGCGCGATCGCCTTGGCCTCCCGCAGGGTACGGGTGATCAGACGGCGCTTCTCCTCCTCGTCGATGCTGTTGGGGAAGCGGAGTTCCTTGACCGCGACGGTCCGGCCGAGGGTCTCGTCCTCGGCACGCCAGACGGTGCCCATGCCGCCCCGCCCGAGGACGTCGCCGAGGCGGTAGCGGCCGGCGAGCAGCCGGCCGCCGGTCGGGGGCGCGGGCCGGCCGCCCCGGGCCGCGTAGCCGGCACCGGCGGTGGCCGGTCGGTCGTCCCCGGCGGAACGGGCCGCACCCCGTCCGCGCCCGTCCGCCGCCCGGTCCGTCGATCGTTCGTCAGCCCCCGCACGGGCTGGGGTGGTCGAGGGCGTGTCCGACCGTGCGCCGGGCCTCTCGTCGCTGCGCTCCCCGGTCGGAGCGGCCACGTCCTCCCGACGGGCCCCGCCCCTCTGCTCCGCGTCCGACATGAGTCCCCTCTGCAACCCGCCCTGACAGAGCCTTCATTGTCCCCCACCGGGTGACCGCCCGGCGCCCCGGGTCGTCCGGCACCGCCGGGGACCGGATCGGGGCAAGACCGGCGTCGGGTCCGGGCCCGCGGCGCGGGCCGCGCCGGCGCGCGCCGCCCCGTGCGGGCACTGTCCCCCGCCGGCCGCCGCAGGGCAAGCCGGTGCGCGGCGTGGCGTGCGCCACTCCCGGTCAGCGGCCGTCCGGCGGGCGGGAGTTAGGGGGGTGGGTCAGCCGAGCGGCACGATGTCGGGGGCGCCGAGTCGCGCCGCGTCCGCGGTGAGGTCGTCCGGCTGCCGCTGGGACTCCCGCTCGGCCTCCACCCGCTTCTCGTAGTGCTGCACCTCGCGGTCGGTCCGGTCCGCGTCCCAGCCGAGCACGGGGGCCATCAACTCCGCCGCCTCGCGGGCGCAGCGGGTGCCCCGGTCGAAGGTCTCGATGGAGATGCGGGTGCGTCGGGTGAGGACGTCGTCGAGGTGGCGGGCGCCCTCGTGGGAGGCGGCGTAGACGACTTCGGCGCGCAGGTAGTCGTCGGCGCCGGTGAGGGGTTGCCCGAGGCCCGGATCCTCGACGACCAGGTCGAGGAGTTCCTCGCTCAGCGATCCGTACCGGTTCAGCAGGTGTTCGACGCGCACCACGTGGAGTCCGGTGCGGGCGGCGGTGCGGGCGCGGGCGTTCCACAGCGCGCGGTAGCCCTCGGCGCCGACCAGCGGCACGTCCTCGGTGACGCACTCCGCGACCCGGCGGTCCAGGCCGTGCACCGCCTCGTCGACGGCGTCCTTGGCCATCACCCGGTAGGTGGTGTACTTGCCGCCCGCGACGACCACCAGGCCGGGCACCGGGTGGGCGACGGTGTGTTCGCGGGAGAGCTTGCTGGTGGCGTCGGACTCCCCGGCGAGCAGGGGCCGCAGCCCGGCGTAGACGCCCTGGACGTCGTCCCGGGTGAGGGGGACCGCGAGGACCGAGTTGACGTGCTCCAGCAGGTAGTCGATGTCGGCGCTGGAGGCCGCCGGGTGGGCCTTGTCGAGGTCCCAGTCGGTGTCGGTGGTGCCGATGATCCAGTGCCGGCCCCAGGGGATGACGAACAGCACGCTCTTCTCGGTGCGCAGGATGAGCCCGGTGGCGGCGTTGATGCGGTCCTTGGGGACGACCAGGTGGATGCCCTTGGAGGCGCGGACGTGGAACTGGCCGCGCTCGCCGACCAGGGCCTGGGTGTCGTCGGTCCACACGCCGGTGGCGTTGACCACCTGCTGGGCGCGGACCTCGTACTCGCCGCCGCCTTCGAGGTCCTGGACCTTGGCGCCGACGACGCGTTCGCCCTCGCGGAGGAAGCCGACGACCCGGGCCCGGTTGGCGACCTGCGCCCCGTAGGCGGCGGCGGTGCGGACCAGGGTGGCGACGTAACGGGCGTCGTCCATCTGGGCGTCGTAGTACTGGAGGGCGCCGGTGAGCGCGTCCTTGCGCAGGCAGGGGGCCACCCGCAGGGCGTGACGCCGGCTCAGGTGGCGGTGCACGGGCAGGCCCCGGCCGTGCCCCTTGGCCATGGACATGGCGTCGTAGAGGGCGACTCCGGAGCCCGCGTAGAGGCGTTCCCACCCCTGGTGCTGGAGGGGGTAGAGGAAGGGCACCGGCTTCACCAGGTGCGGGGCGAGGCGCTCCAGGAGGAGTCCGCGTTCCTTCAGCGCCTCCCGGACCAGGGCGAAGTCCAGCATCTCCAGGTAGCGCAGTCCGCCGTGGATCAGTTTGCTGGACCTGCTGGAGGTGCCGGAGGCCCAGTCCCGGGCCTCCACCAGCCCGGTGGACAGGCCCCGGGTCACCGCGTCCAGTGCGGTGCCGGCGCCGACCACGCCGGCGCCCACGACCAGGATGTCCAGTTCGCGTTCGGCCATCGCCGCGAGCGATTCGGCGCGCTGCGCCGGGCCCAGTGTCGCTGTCCTCACCGCTGCCTCCCGTCGGTCCGGGGTCGTTCCCCGCCCCGTGCGGGTGCCCGTCCGTGCGCCCCGCACACCGGCACCCGCCCCTGGTGCCATGGTCACCCCGCGCTTCGATTCTCGCCGCGCGGGCGCACGCCCACACTCCCGCCCGTGCCCGCCGGGCGGCGACACCCAGCGCGTCACCGCAGGAAATACCACATAACGGTCATATTTACCCCTAGTCTGACAGTGCGCTGGTCCATCTTGTCCACCGGGCTTGCGCGCCCCTCCCGCTCCTGCTATTGGGAAGGACGCCCCGCCATGCCCGCAGACCTCGCCGTCATCGGCCTCGGCCCGCTGGGGCTGCCCCTGGCGCAGGCCGCCGTGGCCGCCGGCATCCCCACCCTCGGCCACGTCCCGGGCCCCGCCCCCGTCCTCGACGGCGGCGCCCTCACCACCGCCGAGGTCCGCCGGATGCTCGCCGGCGGGTTCACCCCCACCACCGACCCCAAGGGCCTCGGCCGGGTCCGCACCGCCGTCATCTGCGTCCCCGCACCGCGCGGGGCGGACGGCTCCCCCGACCTCACCCAGGTGGGTGACGCGGCGCGCGTCCTCGCCGCCCGGCTGCGCCCGCACACCACGGTCGTCCTGGAGTCCCCCGTCCCCCCGGGCACCACCGAGGACTTCCTCCGCCCCCTGCTGGAGGAGGGGTCCGGCCTGCGCGCGGGCCGCGACTTCCACCTCGCGTACTCCCCCAGCCGGGTGGACCCCGGCAACCGAACCCACCCGTGGACCGGCGTCCCCAAGGTCATCGGCGGGCTGACGCCGGCCTGCACCGAATCCGCCGCCGCCTTCTACGGCCGCCTCACCGACAAGGTCGTCCGCGCCCGCGGCACCCGGGAGGCCGAGACCGTCCAACTGCTGGAGACCAACTTCCGGCACGTCAACATCGCCCTCGTCAACGAGATGGCCGTGCTCTGCCACGACCTGGGCGTCGACCTGTGGGACGTCATCCGCTGCGCGGAGACCAAACCGTTCGGCTTCCACGCGTTCCGCCCCGGGCCCGGGGTGGGCGGCCACGGGGTGCCGCAGGACCTCTCCGGTCCCCAGCACGCCGTCCGGCCGCTGCGCATGGTCGAACTCGCCCAGCAGGTCAACGGGCAGATGCCCCGGTACGTGATCCAGCGCGCGGCCACCCTGCTCAACGAACACGGCAAGTCGGCGCGGGGCGCCCGGGTGCTGCTGCTCGGGGTCACCTACAAGCCCGACGTGCCCGACCGGCAGGGCTCACCCGCCCGGGAGATCGCCGTCCGCCTGATGGACCTGGGCGCCTCGGTGAGCTACCACGACCCGTACGTCCCCGCGTGGAGCGTCCTGGACCGTCCGGTGCCCCGCGCGGATTCCCTCTACGAGTCCGCCGCCGACGCCGACCTCACCCTGCTCCTCCAGCACCACCGCACCTACGACCTCCAGGGCCTCGCGGTCAAGGCCCAACTCCTGCTGGACACCACCGGCGCCACCCCCACCGGCACGGCCCACCGCCTCTGACGGCGGCCCGCCGGCCCGGGCGGCACACCGGGCGGAGCCATGGAAATGGGGGTACTCCAGACCCCGTTCATCGGGCCGAAGTACCCCCACACCGCTCCGGTCAGCGGGTACGGATCACCGCTTGTGCTGGGCGTCGGCCACCGTGACCTCGACCCGCTGGAACTCCTTCAGCTCGGTGTAGCCGGTGGTGGCCATGGCCCGGCGCAGCGCCCCGAAGAAGTTCATGGACCCGTCGGGGATGTGGGACGGGCCGGTGAGGATCTCCTCCGTGGTGCCGACCGCACCGAGGTCCACCAGCTTGCCGCGCGGCACGTCCTCGTGCACCGCCTCCATGCCCCAGTGCCGGCCCTGGCCGGGCGCGTCGGTGGCGCGGGCCAGCGGCGAGCCGACCATCACCGAGTCGGCGCCGCAGGCGATGGCCTTGGGCAGGTCGCCGGACCAGCCCACGCCGCCGTCGGCGATCACGTGCACGTACCGGCCGCCGGACTCGTCGAGGTAGTCCCGGCGGGCCGCGGCCACGTCCGCGACGGCGGTCGCCATCGGCACCTGGATGCCCAGCACGTTGCGGGTGGTGTGCGCGGCGCCGCCGCCGAAGCCGACGAGCACGCCCGCCGCCCCGGTCCGCATCAGGTGCAGGGCGGCCGTGTACGTGGCGCAGCCGCCGACGATCACCGGCACGTCCAGCTCGTAGATGAACTGCTTCAGGTTCAGCGGCTCGGCGGCGCCGGAGACGTGCTCCGCGGAGACGGTGGTGCCGCGGATGACGAAGATGTCGACCCCGGCGTCCACCACGGCCTTGGAGAACTGGGCGGTCCGCTGCGGGGACAGCGCCGCGGCGGTCACCACGCCCGCGTCGCGCACCTCCTTGATGCGGCGGCCGATCAGCTCCTCCTTGATCGGCTCCGCGTACACCTCCTGGAGCCGCCGGGTCGCGGTGGCCGTGTCCAGCTCCGCGATCTCGTCCAGCAGCGGCTGCGGGTCCTCGTAGCGGGTCCACAGCCCTTCGAGGTTCAGCACGCCCAGCCCGCCGAGCTCACCGATGCGGATCGCGGTCTGCGGGGAGACCACCGAGTCCATGGGAGCGGCCAGGAACGGCAGCTCGAAGCGGTAGGCGTCGATCTGCCAGGCGATCGAGACCTCCTTCGGGTCGCGCGTGCGGCGGCTCGGCACGACGGCGATGTCGTCGAAGGCGTACGCCCGGCGCCCGCGCTTTCCGCGCCCGATCTCGATCTCAGTCACGTGTGTGGCCCTTCCCTCTCGTTGCAGCGCCTTCCAGTATCCCCGACGCAACGGCCGAGGGCGGCTCCGGAGTGCTCCGGAGCCGCCCTCGGCGGTGGCCTGTCCGTTCGGGGGGACTACGCGCGGCTGTAGTTCGGCGCCTCGACGGTCATCTGGATGTCGTGCGGGTGGCTCTCCTTGAGGCCGGCGGAGGTGATCCGCACGAACCGGCCCCGGTCCTGGAGCGCGGGCACGGTCTGCCCGCCCACGTAGAACATGGACTGGCGGAGCCCGCCGACCAGCTGGTGGACGACCGCGGCGAGCGGGCCGCGGTAGGGCACCTGGCCCTCGATGCCCTCGGGCACCAGCTTCTCGTCGGAGGCCACGCCCTCCTGGAAGTAGCGGTCCTTGGAGAAGGACTTGCGGTCGCCGCGGGACTGCATGGCGCCCAGCGAACCCATGCCCCGGTACGACTTGAACTGCTTGCCGTTGATGAAGAGCAGCTCGCCCGGGGACTCCTCGCAGCCGGCGAGCAGCGAGCCCAGCATCACCGTGTCGGCACCGGCGACCAGGGCCTTGGCGATGTCGCCGGAGTACTGGAGGCCGCCGTCGCCGATGACCGGGATGCCGGCCGCCTTGGCGGCGAGCGACGCCTCGTAGATGGCGGTGACCTGCGGGACGCCGATGCCGGCGACCACGCGGGTGGTGCAGATGGAGCCGGGGCCCACGCCGACCTTGATGCCGTCCGCGCCGGCGTCGACCAGGGCCTGCGCCCCGTCGCGGGTGGCCACGTTGCCGCCGATCACGTCCACCCCGGAGGAGTTGGACTTGATCTTGGCGATCATGTCGCCGACCAGTCGGGAGTGGCCGTGCGCGGTGTCCACCACGATGAAGTCCACGCCGACCTCGATGAGGGCCTGGGCGCGTTCGAAGGCGTCGCCGGCGACGCCCACCGCGGCACCGACGAGGAGCCGGCCCTCGGCGTCCTTGGCGGCGTTCGGGTACTTCTCGGCCTTGACGAAGTCCTTGACGGTGATGAGGCCCTTGAGGACCCCGGCGTCGTCGACGAGCGGCAGCTTCTCGATCTTGTGGCGGCGGAGCAGCTCCATCGCGTCGGAGCCGGAGATGCCGACCTTGCCGGTGACCAGCGGCATCGGGGTCATGACCTCGCGCACCTGACGCGCGCGGTCCGACTCGAAGGCCATGTCACGGTTGGTGACGATGCCGAGCAGCTTGCCGCCGCCGTCGGTGACCGGGACGCCGCTGATCCGGAACTTGGCGCAGATCGCGTCGGCCTCGGCCAGGGTGGCGTCCGGGTGGACGGTGATCGGGTCGGTGACCATGCCCGACTCGGAGCGCTTCACCAGGTCCACCTGGTTGGCCTGGTCGGCGATCGACAGGTTGCGGTGCAGCACGCCGACGCCGCCCTGGCGGGCCATGGCGATGGCCATCCGGGACTCGGTGACCTTGTCCATCGCCGCGGAGAGCAGCGGGATGTTCACCCGTACGTTCTTGGAGACGTACGACGCGGTGTCGATCTGGTCGGGGGCCATGTCCGAGGCGCCTGGGAGCAGCAGCACATCGTCGTAGGTCAGCCCGAGCGTCGCGAACTTCTCGGGTACTCCGTCGACGTTGGCAGTCATGACACCTTCCAGATGGCCTTGTCCGTGCGGGGTGTCCATGCTAACGGGAAGCGGACGGCTCCCATTCCCCGTTCGTTCCCGGGCGACGCACCGCCGACGGAGGGTGACGGTGGGCGGGGGCGCGGCCGCTACTGCTCGGCGAGGGCCCGCAGCCGGCTGAGCGCCCGGTGCTGGGCGACCCGGACCGCGCCCGGGGACATGCCCAGCATCTGCCCGGTCTCCTCCGCGGTGAGCCCCACGGCGATCCGCAGCAGCAGCAGCTCGCGCTGGTTCTCCGGGAGGTTGGCCAGCAACTGCTTGGCCCAGGCGGCGTCGCTGCTGAGCAGGGCGCGCTCCTCGGGGCCGAGGGAGTCGTCGGGCCGCTCGGGCATCTCGTCGGAGGGGACGGCGGTGGAGCCGGGGTGGCGCATCGCGGCGCGTTGGAGGTCGGCGACCTTGTGCGCGGCGATCGCGAAGACGAACGCCTCGAAGGGCCGTCCGGTGTCCTTGTAACGGGGCAGGGCCAGCAGCACCGCGACGCAGACCTCCTGGGCGAGGTCCTCCACGAAGTGCCGGGCGTCGCCGGGCAGTCGGGACAGCCGGGTGCGGCAGTAGCGCAGGGCGAGCGGATGCACCCGGGCGAGCAGGTCGTGCGTGGCCTGCGCGTCTCCGTCGACGGCACGGTGGACGAGCGCACCGATCACCGTGGTCTCGTCTTCGCGCATCGGTCCATGGTGCCTTGCCGCCCGTTCGTCCGTGGCACCACGTCCGTCGTTGTGCGTCGAAGCGTTATGAGTAGGTGCGCCGGCACTCATACCCCGGTCCCTCCCCTTCCGCTGGGATTCCGCTCGGACCCGTCCCCGAGGAACTCCACACCCCCAAGGATGCGGCATCGGCCGGGAAACGCGGGAACCCGCGGTGTGCGAGGGGCCGCCGGACGGCACCGGACCCGCGGGGAACCGCTCGGAAGCGACGCGGGGACGGCCGTCGGGGGCGGGCCGGGGATGCACCGGGGGGGCGTGCGGCACGCCCCCGGGCACCGGGGGTCGCCGCCCGTGCGCACGGCGCCCGCCCCGCCCGCCGCCGGCGGGCGGGGGTCGCCGTACCCCTGGGGCGGCACCCGGCGTTCCTAGCGGACCAGGCCCCACCGGAAGCCGAGCGCCACGGCGTGCGCGCGGTCCGAGGCGCCGAGCTTCTTGAACAGCCGCCGGGCGTGGGTCTTCACGGTGTCCTCGGAGAGGAAGAGTTCACGGCCGATCTCGGCGTTGGAGCGGCCGTGGCTCATGCCTTCGAGCACCTGGATCTCGCGGGCGGTGAGGGTGGGCGCGGCGCCCATCTCGGCCGACCGCAGGCGCCGGGGGGCCAGTCGCCAGGTGGGGTCGGCGAGCGCCTGGGTCACCGTGGCCCGCAGTTCGGCGCGCGAGGCGTCCTTGTGCAGGTATCCGCGGGCCCCGGCGGCGACCGCGAGGGCGACCCCGTCGAGGTCCTCCGCCACCGTGAGCATGATGATCCGGGCGCCCGGGTCCGCGGAAAGCAGTCGGCGGACGGTTTCCACGCCGCCCAAGCCGGGCATGCGCACGTCCATCAAAATCAAATCGGAGCGGTCGGCGCCCCAGCGGCGCAGGACCTCCTCGCCGTTGGCCGCCGTCGTGACCCGCTCGACGCCGGGCACGGTCGCGACCGCGCGGCGGAGCGCTTCTCGGGCAAGCGGGGAGTCGTCACAGACGAGGACGGACGTCATGACCGTCCTCCGCAACTGATGCGCGTCACCTTGAGCCTCCAGGCTGGTACGAATCGTCACCTGTGCGGTTGACGCTCCCGGACGTGTGCCCGAGTGCGCGTTTCCTCAACCGCTTCCGGACCTCTCAACGACGGTCACCCGAAAGAGTTACGGGTCGCTCAGGCACCTTCGGCACTCTATGTGAGGGGCCCGACACCCGACCGCCACTCCGGGTCATCAGAAAGCTTTCGCCAAGATCCGTGCCCCATTTAGCGGCTTTTCTTCACTTTCGCCGGTGTCTGGAGCTAGATTCGCAAAGAGTCATATTTTCATCTTCTTCGACAGCATTTCCGAGCGTCGTGGGCACCGTCCGCGCCGGCACGTCCACCAGCCGTACGCACGCCGTAAGGGGACACGCAATGGCAGACTTCTCCCGCCTTCCCGGACCCAACGCCGACCTGTGGGACTGGCAGCTCCTCGCGGCCTGCCGCGGGGTGGACAGTTCGCTCTTCTTCCACCCGGAGGGCGAGCGCGGCGCGGCGCGCAGCGCACGCGAGCACTCCGCCAAGGAGGTCTGCATGCGGTGCCCGGTGCGGGCCGAGTGCGCCGCCCACGCCCTCCAGGTGCGCGAGCCCTACGGGGTGTGGGGCGGACTCACCGAGGACGAACGCGAGGAACTCATGGGACGGGCCCGCAACCGGCTGGTCCCCGCGAACGCCGCGGCGGCTCCGACCCCGCCGGAGCGCCCCGACACACCGCACTGAGCCCCGACCGCGGCCAGGAGGAACGTTTCACCCCCGTATGCCCGCCCGCCGCGGGCCGGGGCCTCAGCGGGCGGCGACCCGCGCCAGGTGCTCCAGGGTGGCCGCGACCGCCGGGACCCGGGCCAGGTCCGGCAGGGTGAGGGCGACGATCCGGCGCCGCACCGCGGGTTCCACCACCACGGTCCGCACCCCCTTGGGGCGGACCGACTCCAGCGCCAGCTCCGGCAGCACCGCCACCCCGAGCCCCGCCCCGACCAGGCCCGTCACCGCCGGGTAGTCGTCGGTGGCGAAGTCGATCCGGGGGGTGAACCCGGCGGATGCGCAGACGTCCACCAGTTGGCGCCGGCAGCGCGGGCAGCCCGCGATCCAGGGGTCGTCGGCGAGGTCGTCGATCCGCACCGTCCCCGCGTCGGCCAGCGGGTGGTCCTCGGGAACCAGACCGACCAGCCGGTCCGCGCAGAGCGACCGCACGGTCAGGTCGGACCACTCCTCGGGCACCCGCTCCTCCTCCGGCCCGGCGGGGTCGGCGTAGGAGAAGGCCAGCGCCACGTCGCAGTCGCCCTCGCGGAGCATCTCGACCGAGCGCGGCGGTTCGGCCTCCACCAGCGAGACCCGGGTGCCGGGGTGCGCGGAGCGCAGCGCGGCCAGGGCCGCGGGCACCAGGGTGGAGCTGCCGCTCGGGAAGGACACCAGCCGGACCCGGCCGGCGCGCAGCCCCGCGATCGCGGCGACCTCCTCCTCCGCGGCGGTGAGCCCGGCGAGGATGCCGGCGGCGTGCCGGACCAGGGCCTCGCCGGCCTGGGTCAGCCGCATCTCCCGCCCGGCGCGCACGATCAGCGGGGTGCCCGCGGAGCTCTCCAGCGCCTTCATCTGCTGACTGACCGCGGGCTGGGTGCAGCCCAGTTCGCGGGCCGCGGCGGAGAAGGAGCCGGTGGCGGCGACCGCGCGCAGGACACGGAGATGGCGGGCTTCGATCATCCCACCATCGTACGGGAACATAAGATTTCCTTGGATGTCCAGCGAAATGACCACTCATGGCTTTGGCCCCGGGCAGCGGGGCGTCCGGACACCGACCGCGCCGTAACCTGACCCCATGACTACGGCTCTGATCACGGGTGCGACCGCCGGCATCGGGGCGGCCTTCGCCCGGCGCCTCGCCGCGGACGGCCACGACCTGGTGTTGGTGGCGCGCGACGCCGAGCGGCTGCGGGACCAGGCCACCGAACTGCACGACCGGCACGGGGTGGAGGCCGAGGTGCTCCGCGCGGACCTGGCCACCGACGGGGGTATCGAGGCGGTGGCCGCCCGGTTGGGCAACCGGCGCCGTCCGGTCGACCTGCTGGTCAACAACGCCGGGTTCGGGAACAAGGGCCGGTACCTGGAGGTGCCCCTCGCCGACGAGTTGACGATGCTGAAGGTGCACTGCGAGGCGGTGCTGCGGCTCACCTCGGCCGGCACGGAGGCGATGCGGGAACGGGGCCGCGGGGGCGTGGTGAACGTGGCCTCCGTCGCCGCGTTCCTGCCGCGCGGGACCTACGGGGCGTCCAAGGCGTGGGTGGTGCAGTTCACCCAGGGCGTGGCCCGGGACCTGGCCGGCTCGGGGGTGCGGCTGATGGCGCTGTGCCCCGGGTTCGTGCGCACCGAGTTCCACGAGCGGGCCGGGATGGGCACCGACAACATCCCCGGGTGGATGTGGCTGGACGCGGACAAGGTGGTCGCCACCGGGCTGACCGACCTGAGCCGGGGGCGCACGGTCTCGGTCCCCGATCCCCGGTACAAGGCGCTGATGGGGCTCGCCAAGCTGGCCCCGCGGCAGTTGCTGGGCGGGGTGACGTCCACCACCGGCCGCAAGTACGGGCCGCAGTAGCGCCCCGACGACGCGGGCCCCGGCCCGGCCCCCGCGACGGGGGCCGGGCCGGGGCCCGTCGTTCAGCGCCTGCGCGCCGGTGGTCGACTAGTGCGAGTGGCCGTGACCGTGACCGGCGTCGGCGGCCTCCTCCTCGGCCGGCTTCTCGACGACGAGGGTCTCCGTCGTGAGCAGCAGGGAGGCGATGGAGGCGGCGTTCTCCAGCGCGGAGCGGGTCACCTTGACCGGGTCGATGACGCCGGCCTTGACCAGGTCGCCGTACTCCTCGGTGGCGGCGTTGTAGCCGTGGCCGGCCTCCAGGTCGGCGACCTTGGAGACGATGACGTAGCCCTCCAGGCCGGCGTTCTCGGCGATCCAGCGCAGCGGCTCGACCGCGGCGCGGCGGACCACGGAGACGCCGGTGGCCTCGTCGCCCTCCTTGCCGAGGTTGCCCTCCAGCACCTTGGCGGCGTGCACCAGGGCGGAACCGCCACCGGAGACGATGCCCTCCTCGACCGCGGCGCGGGTCGCGGAGATGGCGTCCTCCAGACGGTGCTTCTTCTCCTTGAGCTCGACCTCGGTCGCGGCACCGACCTTGATCACGCAGACGCCGCCGGCGAGCTTGGCGAGGCGCTCCTGGAGCTTCTCGCGGTCCCAGTCGGAGTCGGTGTTCTCGATCTCGGCCTTGATCTGCGCCACGCGGCCGACGACGTCCTCGGAGTTGCCGGCGCCGTCGACGATGGTGGTGTCGTCCTTGGAGACGGTCACCCGGCGGGCGGAACCCAGCACCTCCAGGCCGACCTGGTCGAGCTTGAGGCCGACCTCCTCGGCGATGACCTGGGCACCGGTGAGGGTGGCCATGTCGCCGAGCATCGCCTTGCGGCGGTCGCCGAAGCCGGGGGCCTTCACCGCGACGGCGTTGAAGGTGCCGCGGATCTTGTTGACGACCAGGGTCGACAGGGCCTCGCCCTCGACGTCCTCGGCGATGATCAGCAGCGGCTTGGAGCCACCCGCCTGGATGACCTTCTCCAGCAGCGGCAGCAGGTCCTGGATGGAGGAGATCTTGCCCTGGTGGATGAGGATGTACGGGTCTTCCAGGACGGCTTCCATGCGCTCCTGGTCCGTCACGAAGTACGGGGACAGGTAGCCCTTGTCGAAGGCCATGCCCTCGGTGAAGTCCAGTTCGAGGCCGAAGGTGTTCGACTCCTCGACGGTGATGACACCGTCCTTGCCGACCTTGTCCATGGCCTCGGCGATCAGCTCGCCGACCTGCGGGTCCTGGGCGGAGAGACCGGCGACGGCGGCGATGTCCGACTTCTCGTCGATCGGGCGCGCGGTGGCGAGGAGCTCGTCCGAGACGGCCTTGACGGCGGCGTCGATGCCCTTCTTCAGGGCGGCCGGGGAAGCACCGGCGGCGACGTTGCGCAGACCCTCCTTGACCAGGGCCTGGGCCAGCACGGTGGCGGTGGTGGTGCCGTCGCCCGCGATGTCGTTGGTCTTGGTCGCCACCTCCTTGACGAGCTGGGCGCCGAGGTTCTCGTACGGGTCCTCGACCTCGACCTCACGGGCGATGGTGACGCCGTCGTTGGTGATGGTCGGCGCGCCGAACTTCTTGTCGATGACGACGTTGCGACCACGGGGGCCGATCGTCACCTTGACGGTGTCGGCCAGCTTGTTGACGCCGCGCTCAAGGGCGCGACGGGCGTCTTCGTCGAACTTCAGGATCTTCGCCATGGGAGCGGTTCAGCCCTCTCAGAAACTGCTGGAAGCGGTGAAACGGAACGCGCCCCCGGCACCCGGCTTCGCGCGGGGCCAGGGGCACGTTCCACGAGCACGGGGCGCCTCGGGACGCCCGGTGACTACTTCTCGATGATCGCGAGCACGTCGCGGGCCGAGAGGACGAGGTACTCCTCGTTGTTGTACTTCACCTCGGTGCCGCCGTACTTGCTGTAGAGGACGACGTCGCCGACGGCGACGTCGAGCTCGACGCGCTTGCCGTCCTCGACCCGGCCCGGGCCCACGGCCAGGACGACGCCCTCCTGGGGCTTCTCCTTGGCAGTGTCCGGAATGACCAGGCCGGAGGCCGTGGTCTGCTCGGCGTCGAGCGGCTGGACCACGATGCGGTCCTCAAGCGGCTTGATGGCAACCTTGGAGCTGGTGGTCGTCACGATCCGACCTCCCCCTTCGGAGATCTCACGGGGTCAATTGTCTGGGGTGGCGACCAGGTCGATCCGTCGTCGCGGGTGCCGGACCTGCCTGTCGCATTGGCACTCGCCGGTGGAGAGTGCCAGGGCCGAGACTATGACCGCGATTAGCACTCGGTCAAGCGGAGTGCCAACGCGCCGTCCGTTCGGGCTCCGCCGCACGCTCCCCGCGCACGGTCGGGCGGCCCGCTCGGCCGCGAGCGGGACCCTCCTGCGGCCGGCGGTCCCGCCCCGTCAGAGGTAGTCCTCCAGCTTGGCCACGGCGTAGCCCTGGTCGGTGACGTGCTTCAGGAAGCGGCGCATGGCGTCGGGCATGCTGCCGCCCCAGTCCCCGCGGCCCCGGAAGTGGGTGAGCACGATGTCCCCGGGGTGCAGGCTGCGGTCCCACTCGCGGTACTCCCAGCGGTCGGCGAAGACCTCCTCGTTCCAGAGCGGCACGTGACGGATGCCGCAGGACCCGGCGGCGCGTAGGGTGTCGGCGTTGTAGTTCCCGTACGGCGGCCGGAAGACGGTGGGCCGGGTCCCGTACTGCTTCTGGATCACGTCCTGCATGCCGCAGATCTGCTGCTTCTGCTGGGCGTAGGACAGGCCCGGCAGGTAGGGGTGGGTCAGGGTGTGGTTGTTGAGGGTGACCCCGGCGTCGCGCATGGCGCGGAAGTAGCCGTAGTCCTCCTTGACCAGGTAGTCGCTGAGGAACGCGGTGTACGGGACCTGGAGCTCCTCCATCATCCTGATCAGCGCCGGGTCCTTGTCGGCACCGTCGTCGATGGTGAGGAAGACGACCTTGTCCCTGGTGGGGACGGTGGTGAAGACCGGCGGCAGGCCCTCCTGCCCCTCGACCTCGAACCCGTCCCGGGTGGTGATCCTCGGCTTCACGGCGGGCGGCGGCGGGGCGAGGAGCGGGGGCTTGGCGAGCCCCCAGCGCTTGGCGGTGGCGAGCCGGGCCGCCTCGACGGTGCGCTTGCGGACGGCGGCGGCGTCCTCGACGGCCTCCTTCGCGCCCTTCGCGCCGGGGGCGCCGCCCGGCTGCCCGGAGGCGGAGGCGGCGGGCTTCGCCGGCTCGGCCGGTTCCGTGCCGCAACCCGCGACGGTGGTGGCGGTGACACCGAGGGCGAGGACGGCGACGAGCACCCGGGCGAGCGCTCCGGGGCGGATCCGCCGGCGTGCGCTCGGGCCCGCGCTGGCGGGTGCTCCGGGGCGTGCGGGCACTTCAGGACGTACGGGCCCTTCGGGCTGCGCGGGCGCTTCGGGGCGCAGGGACCGGCGCTCCGCGCGACCGACGCACCCGCGCACCTCACGGGTGATTTGTTCGTTTTGTCTTACTAGTCGCATGGGGCCGCATCCTGTCAGCGGCCCCGGCGCGCCCGGGGGCGACACCGCCGCCGCCCCCGGACCATCCACCGACTGGCCCACAATGGCCCGGTGAGCACCACCGACCCCCGCCCCGCGCCCGAGGCGCAGTTCGCCGCGCTCCTCACCGACGAGGGCCGCGCCCTGCTGGACGAGGTCCGCGACACCGACCCCGCCCGGGAACTCGCCGTCGCCACCCGGCTGCGCCGCGACCACCCCGCCGAACTGGTGAACGCCGCACTCGCGCAGGCCCGGCTGCGTCAGCGCGCGGTGGCCAAGTTCGGGGCCGAGGACGCGGCCCGGATGTTCTTCACCCCGGACGGGGTGGAACAGGCCACCCGCACCAGCGTGGCCGCCTACCGCGCCGGGCGGATGCGGGACCTGGGCGTCACCTCGGTGGCCGACCTGTGCTGCGGCATCGGCGGCGACGCCCTCGCCCTGGCTCGGGCCGGCATCCGGGTACTGGCCGTCGACCGCTCCCCGCTGACCTGCGCGGTCGCCCGCGCCAACGCCCACGCCCTGGGCCTCGCGGACCTCATCGAGGTCCGCGAGGCCGATGTGACCGAGGTGGCCGTGGACGGCTACGACGCGGTGTTCGTGGACCCGGCCCGCCGCGGCGGCCGTGGCCGGATCTTCGACCCCGAGGCGTACTCCCCGCCGCTGAGCCTGGCGGTCGACGCGGTGCGCAAGGCGGGCCGCGGAGCGCTGAAGATCGCCCCGGGCGTGCCGCACGAGGCGGTGCCCGAAGGCGTCGAGACGGAGTGGATCTCCGACCGGGGCGACCTCAAGGAGGCGGTGCTGTGGTTCGGCACCGACGCCCCCGACTCCCGCCGCTCCACCCTGCTGCCCGGCGGCGCCACCCTCACCGCCGCCCTGGACCGGCTCCCCCCGGACCCCCCGGTGCGCCCGGTCGGCCGGTACCTGTACGAGCCCGATCCGGCGGTGATCCGGGCCCGTTTGGTGGCCTCGGTGGCCGAACGGGTCTCGGGCGGGCTGCTCGACGCGACCATCGCCTACGTCACCTCCGACGAACTGCGCCCCACCCCGTTCGCCACCGCCTACGAGGTGACCGACCACCTCCCCTTCCACGTCAAGCGGTTGAAGGCGCTGCTGCGGGAACGGGGGGTGGGCACGCTCACCGTCAAGAAGCGGGGCTCCGCCGTGGAGCCCGAGGAGTTGCGGCGCAAGGTCCAGCCGCTCAAGGGTCCGCACGCGGCGACGGTGTTCCTGACCCGGGTGGCCGGCGCCCCCACCATGTTGATCGGGCACCCGGTCGCCTGACCCCGCCGCCCTGCTGCCCTGCTGCCCTGCTGCCCTGCTGCCCTGCTGCCCTGCTGCCCAACGGCCAAAAGGCAGTTGAGGGCTTGGCCCCGGCGGCTCAGGGGCGTGTGGTTCCGAGGGCGAGTGCGGTGAAGAGTGCGGCGATGCTGAGGATGCAGAGGAGTTGGTCGGTGCGGGGGTTCATCCCGCAGCCTTGAGAAGCAGCGCCGAGACCGCTTCGGGTGGGCAGAGTCGTTGGCCGTTCGGGGGGATGATCCAGTGGCAGCGGTGGTGGGTGGTGGGGTGGGTGAGGTCGGGACGGGGGAGGCCGAGGTAGGCGTTGGTGCCGAGGTAGCGGGTGTTCGGGTGGCTCTCGATGGGTGGGGTGTTGGGGGGTACGAGGGCGTAGTGGTGGTGGGTGGTGCGGTCGGTGAGGACGGGGCCGTGGAGGGTGTGGGTGAGGTAGATGCGGACCTGTTCGGGTTCGCGGGTGCGGGCGGCGGTGTGGACGAGTTGGGTGGGCATCCGGACGGCGGCGAAGGCGTGCCCGCAGGGGACGAGGGCGATGCTCCGTCGCACCCACTGCTCCTGCACTTCGTACGCGGACAGGACGGCCGCGAGGGGGTGGGCGTTCATGGGGTGGGGTGCTCCAGGGTGGTGAAGTGGGCCCGGTCCGCCGTCTTCCACTCCCGCCGCAGTCGCTTGCCCTCGGGGCAGCCGATCGGCTCGGGGAGGCAGTCGTCACAGGTCCCGACGTGGCTGAGGTAGGCGCGCCAGGCGGCCCGTTCCACGGCTTCGGCGGCCCGCGCGGGCTCGGTGCACCGCCGATGGATCACCCCGCCGGGTGCGGGGGCGTACGACTCACGCCCGCCGATCGGCTCACCACACTGCACACAGGGGTTCAGCACGAGCCGCCCCCCACCGTCACCGTGCTGCTCGCACCGGCCAACGCGACCAAGGCCCGCAACACCACCACCAACCGCCGCTCACCCAGATGCTCCACCTGCCACAACGGCACCAACCTCGGGAAACTCACCGCCACCACGAAGTCCAGGAACGCCCGCTCACTCGCGTCCAACACCAACGAGTTGCGGTAACGGGCCTCGAACCGCGGCCAATCACAGGATGCCGCCGTCCCGGTGTCGGCCACGAGGAGGTCCCGTACGTCCCCTCGCGCGAGGACGTCACCCTCCTCGATCAACGCGGCGACCGCCACCCGCTCCGTGGCGCCCCGGGTAGCGGCCCAGACGGCGAGACGGTCGGTCAGGAGGGTGGGCTCCTGTCGGTCGCCCGGGTGGAGGTGCGTGAGGAGCGCGGGCCATTCGTTCCCACCGCCCTCCGGGCACAGGTGGTACACGCCCGCGCCGGTGTCCTCGGGGAGGGCCACCACCACACCCGTACGGCCTGAGCGTTCGTCATATGCGAGGTCCCCGCGTTCGGGTGGCCACGCAGCAAGTCGTCCCGTCATGTAGCCGAACGTAGGCAACCGACTACGGGGCAATATGAATCAGCGGAATACTCCCTGATCATCGAGGTGAAACCGATCGGACATCGTCCGTAGGCGCTGCCGCAACGCGTTCCGTTCCCCGTAGACGATCCTCCGGAGCGTGGCCCGTGCGATGGGGTGGTTCCGCACCAGCTGTGGGGCGAGCCGTTCGGCCCGCTCCAACTCCTCCAGTGCCTTCGCCCTGTCGCCGGCCCACAGCCAGGCACGTGACAGGTCCATCGCGTGGTGACCCTGACGGGACTTGGGCAGGGCGGCCACGAGTTCCGGGTCGGCCCGGTCGTTCAGCTGCAACGCGCGAGCCTGGTCCCCGGCCTCCAGCGCCACGCTGACCCGATGGATCTGCACGTTCCCGGCGCTGAACGTCAACGAGTGCCGGTCGAACACCGGTCCTCCTCCCGCCCCGGCCCGTCGACTCGCCTCCTGCGCGTACCCCAGCCTGGTTTCGGCCTCGTCAACCTCTCCGTTCCGTGCGCACGACACGGCCGCACGCAACTGCAGGGAGCCCCACACCCGCAACGCCGACGGATCACCCGCGTCGTAACCGGACTGCACCGAGGCCAACGCCTTGTCGGACAAACGCACGGACGACTCCCAGTCCGCCGTCGCCCACATGTCCCACACCCGCATCCAGTCGGCCACCGCGGGCAGCGACGGGTCTCCGGACGACTGCGCTGCCCAGGCCGCCCGTTCGCAGGTCATCGCGATCAACTCGGAGTGTCCCAAGGCATGGGCGGCGGTGTGGGCGAACTTGCAGGCCACGGCATAGATCGCGAACGCTTCCTCCCGCTCCCTCCCCGACGACCGGTCCGCCAGGGCGAGGGACTCACGGAGGAAGTCCGGCAGCGTCTGGAGGATCGCCACGTTCGCCGCCGCGTCACGCAGCCGGTGCAGCCGCGTCATGTCGCGCCACTGATCCCCCGAAGACCGGGGAACGCCCTCGAACGCAGGCGTCAGGTCGTACCGGCGCAACTCTCGCAGGATCGAGGCGGCGGCCACCTGCCACTGGTTCTCCCGCACGTCACCCATGTACGGACGCTCCAGCAGTATGTTCGGATGGCAGTGCAGGGCCGCGGCGATCACGTTGATGAGCCCGGTCCGGTCCAACTCGATCGACCCGCGCTCGACTTTGGACACCCAGCTCTGTGTCCGTCGTACCGCGATCGCCAGATCCACCTGGGTCATCCCCAGCCGGAGCCGCTGACGCCTGATCCGACGCCCGATGAGTTCGCGCCCGTCAACCCGGTACGGCATGCGTCCTCCGCTCCCCATGCTTCGACCGAACGGTACCCGCGCCCGCGCCCCGTCACCCGGCGGCCGATTCACCCCGACTCCGCATCACCGTTTGACCCGCCCCTCCAGACCGGGGCGGCGTTGCGCGGTCTGGCCCGGCGGTGTGGACTGCCGGCATGACGAGTCATGGGGCGTTGTACCTGATCGCGTGTGCTGCGGGTCCTGCGCAGTTCGTGGACGGGGGGGTCGGGTCGCTCAGGGTGCGGAGTGGGAGGTGTGTGTGGTGTTGACGCCGTCCGCGGCGCGTTGGTGGGGGCCGCGGGTGGGGGGAGCTGGAGGCGATGACGGGGCATCCGGTGCGGTCGGGATACAAACTGCCGGGTGAGGAAGACCGGTTGCCGCGGACGGCGGCCATGGTGGTGGCACCGATGTCGTGCACGACGTTGAACAAGTGGGGTGCGGGGATCGTGGACACCCTGGCGATCGGGTTGCCGTCCGAGGGCGTGCATCTGGGGGTTCCGGTGGTGGCCATGCCGTACTTCAACCGTGCGCAGGGCGCGCAGTCCGCGGTGGCCCGTTCGGTGGAACGGTTGCGGGCCCAGGGGGTGCGGGTACTCCTGGGCGAGGGGGGTACGTTCCCCACCCGCCGAAGCAGGGTGACCCCCGCGCGTTCCCGTTGGCCCGGGCGATGGCGGCCGTGCAGGACGAGGAGAGGAACGATGATGGCGCAGCCCCCGGTACGTCTGACCGAGGACGAGATCGAAGCCGCTCTGCGGGCGGCTCCGGGGTGGCGCAGGGACGGTGACGAGATCAGTCGCACCTTCCGTATCCGCTACCACGGCGGGGTCGCCCTCATCGTCCACGTCGCCGACGTCGAACGCCTCATCGGCCACCACGCCGACATCGACCTGCGCTGGGACACCGTCCGCTTCGCCGTCACCACCCACGATGCCGGACACAAGCTCACCGCAGCGGACTTCGACCTCGCCCACCGCATCGACGCCCTCGCCGCCGCCCACGACGCCCAACCCGTCGGCACCGGCCCCCGTCCCCCGGCGCGGCCATGAGTCGGGCCACGCGTCGGGTCGACTACCGGCAGGACCCGGGTGCGCCGAAGCCGACGAGCCGCACGACGTCCGCCTCGGTGTTTCGTGAGGGATGACGCGGGCCGTCCGCTCCTGCTGAAGCGGGTGGACAACGGGCTGTGGACCATCCCGACCGGAGGGGTGGAGGTAGGGCGAGACGGTCGGCCAGGCAGGGGTGCGGGAGTGCCGGGAGGAAACCGGACTCGGTGTCGAGTCGACCGGGCTCGTAGGGGTGTTGACCGGTGACCGTTCACCCGGGTGCCCGCACGGGGCGGGCGTGGTGGTCGAGGTCGCTCAGCTCGGTGGCGGCCACGACCTGGAGGGGGTGGTGGTGGGCGGTGAGCGTGTCGAGGGCGGAAGCCAGCACGGTGCGGGCCTCTGCGGAGCGGTCGAGGTGGCGCAGGACCCGTCCGAGTTCGAGCTGGACGGCCCCGGTCCGGGTCGGCATGTCGATCTTCGTGAAGATGCCTATCGCTCGGCGCAGCGGGATCTCCGCCTCCTGCCGTCTTCCGAGGGTCGCGTAGTCGTTGCCGAGGTGGCGCAGGACGCTTGCCAGGTGGAGGTCGAGGTTGTACGGCGACTGGCCGGGGATTCGCCGTCGGCAGAGTTCCAGGCTGTCCAGGTGGTGCCCCAGGGCGTCGTCGGCGCGGCCGTTCTCGCGCAGGGCCTTGCCGAGTTCGTTGAGGGCGGACAACTCGGCGAGTCGGCCCCGGGTGGTGGAGTTGCCGCGGTGGCAGGCAACCGCTTGGCGGAGGCGGGCGATGGCCTCGGCCGGACGGCCCAGGCCGCACAGCGCTGCGGCGCCGTGGAGCAGGGCCCAGCCGGTCTGGAGGGGGTCCCCGCACGCGCGGGCGACGGACAGTGCGGTGTCGGCGGCGTCGAGGGCGTCGTGGGGTTGGTGGACACAGCTCTCGTGGGCCCAGGAGAGGTAGTTGAGGTGGGTGGCCTCGTCGTGCCGGCTGCCGAGGGCACGGGCGGCGTCGGCGGACCGCCGGAAGACGTCGATCCACTGGGGCCAGTGCTGGGCGACGTCGGAGAACCAGTGCAGCGCTTCGGCGGTGTCGAGGACCTGCCGGTGCCATCCGGCGGTGCGGGCGTGGTGGAGGGCGGCGAGCCACTGGTTCCGTTCGGCCTCCAGCCAGGCGCGGGCCCGCTCACGGCCGGTGGGGGCGGTGGCGGGGTCGGGGTCACCCTCGGGTGCGCCGTGCTGCTCGGCGTCGAAGTGGCGGGCGGCGGCGGTGGCGCGGGCCAGCATCCAGCGGGCGGTGCGGTCCAGGGCCGCGGCCCGGGTCGCCCCGTCGTCCTCCGCCGTCGTCCGCTCGGTCGCGAAGAGACGCAGCAGGTCGTGGAAGCGGTAGCGCTCGGCCACCGGATCGGTCTGGAGCAGCCCGCGGTCGCAGAGCTGCTCCAGGCGGAGCTGTGCGTCACGGAGGGGAATGCCGGCGAGGAGGGCGGCGGTTTCGGGGCTCACGTCGGGGCCCGCGGCGAGCGCGCAGCGCCGCAACAGCTTCCGGGAGACGGTGTCGAGTTGGCGGTAGGAGAGGGTGAAGGCGGCGTTGACCTTGAGGTCGCCGGCCTGGAGCAGGTCGAGTCGGCGTTCCTCGTGGTCGAGGACGACGACGAGTTTGGCCAGGGTTTCCCGGGGGCGGGCGGCGAGCCGCTGGCCGGCGATGCGCAGGGCGAGGGGTAGGTTTCCGCAGCGGTCCGCGAGCTCGTGGGCGGACCGGAGCTCGCGGGTGACACGGTCGGAGCCGAGGATGCGGGTGAGGAGTTCGACGGCCTCCTCACGGTGCAGGAGGGGCATTTCGATGCGGTGGACGGCTTGGAGTCCGGCGAGAGCGTTGCGGCTGGTGACGATGGTGAGCGTGGTGCCGTTGGTCGGGAGGAGGGGGCGTAACTGGGCTTCGTCGGAGGCGTTGTCGAGGACCAGCAGGAGGCGGCGGGTGGCGGTGAGGCAGCGGAACAGCCGGACCCGGTCATCCAGGCTCTGGGGCAGGGCCCGGTCGGCGACGCCGAGGGCGGACAGGAGGAGGGCCAGTGCATCGTCCGGGTGGAGGGGTTCGGGGTCCGTCGCGCGCAGGTCGAGGTAGAGCTGTCCGTCGGGGAAGCGGGGGGTCAGACGGTGGGCGGCGTGGACGGCCAACGCCGTCTTCCCGAGGCCGGGCGTGCCCGCCACGACGGCCACGGGCGGGCGGACGGACGGCGGCGGGGTGTCGGTCAGGGCGTCGAGGGCGGCGAGGGCGGTACCGCGGGCGGTGAAGTCCCGGATGTCCCTGGGCAGGTCCAGGGCCCCGGCCGGGGCCGGAGCGGGGGCCGGGCTGGAGCGCCGCCGGCCGAAGGCCGCCGCCGCCTCCAGGTCCCGGGTCCCCTCCGTGTCCAGGCCCAGGGCGTGGGCCAGCGCCTTCACGGTCTTGTACTGCGGGCCCCGGGTCCGGCCGCGCTCCATGTACGCCAGCGCCCGCACGCTCACCCCCGCCGTGTGGGCGAGCTGTTCCTGGCTCAACCCGGCCGCGGTGCGCAGGGCACGCAGACGCTCCCCGAACCGGTCCTCCGTGGTCGTCGTCACGGCTCCGCCTCCTCGTGTGTGCCCCGGGCGAGGGGCCGTGGTCATCCGGCAGCAGTAGAGAGGGCTGTGCTTCCGCCGGGGTTCTCCCGGTCCTCTGCCGGGGGCGGTAACCAGCCGAGTGGTCCGAGGGGAACGCGGTCACGGGCACGGCTCCTCCGGGCTGACGGGCCTCGGACGCGTTCCTGACGCCGCCCGGGACCGGCGGGCCCGGGCGGACACTCGGGACGGTCAGCCCTCGGCATCCGCCTCGCGGTGTCGATTCGACGCCCTCGGCACCCGGCAGGAGACCCTGCACGCCAACCTCGGCGGCCAGACCGGCACCCCGTGGTGCGAAGTGGAGGACGGGTGCCGGTTCTCCGACCGGCAGCTGAAGTGGGGCCGGCCCGGCCGGCGGCGACGGTCGGCGCTCGTCCCGGAGCCGTCCGGAGCGAGGGACGTTCCCCCCGTCGCGCCCGGAAGCCCTGGAGCGGTACCCCGCCCACCCACCCGGCCGGAACGGTTGGGCGGGGGCGAGCACGGGGGCCCCGGGGTGCTCAGAGACCGATGCGACGCATCCACCAGGGGAGGTCCGGGTGGGCCGAGGGGTTGTTGAGGGTGCGCCGGAGGACCCGTTCGTCCACGGGGTCGATCGCGGTGCGCAGTTCGCGGCGCGCCCTGGTGCGCAGGGCGTGGAGCGCGGCTTCCAGCAGGGTGCGGACGTGATACGAGTCGTGGTGGAAGTCCGCGTCCTCGCACACGTAGAAGAGTTCGACGTTCCCACCACCCCGTCGGGCGGTGTCACTCCAGCGCCGGAACGCGTGCGCGACCTCGCCGGGCGGAAGACCACGGCGGCGCTCGAAGACGGCGATCTGCCCGCTCGCGGAGGCGGACAGTCCGCGGATCACGGGGGGCCGCCGACGAGGCGTGCGGCGCAACGGCAACTGCGCTCTGACCTCACCCGGTGACCGGCGGGGCATGAACACTTCCGGAGGAAGACGGCGGGGACGGACCCTTGAACTCGGCCACGGCCGGGATCACGTTACGTCGGAACCGGCCGACCCGTCACCCGTCGACCGCGCGGCGGGAGGAATCGCCGCCCGCACCACGGCTCCGGTGCTGGAATGGCCCCATGGCCGACACGACCACACCCCACGACACCGACCTGATCGTCATCGGGGGCGGGCCCGCCGGCTGCGCCGCCGCGCGGATGGCCGCGAGCGTCGGCATGCGCTCCGTCCTGGTCGAGCCCGAGGCGCTGTGCCGCAACCTGTACCGCGTGCCGGCCCTGAACAACGTCCTCGGCGGCCACACCGGCGGCCCCGAACTCGCCGACGCCATCACCACGGAGCTGAGGGGCACCGCCCTCTGCCGCATCGAACTCGGCCGGCGCGTCACCGTCCTCCGCGCAGCCGACGACCACGTCACGGTCACCCTGGACACCGGCGCCCGCCTCACCGCCCCCTTCGCGGTCGTGGCCACCGGGGTCGGGCCCCTCCAGCCGGCCGCCGTCGCCTGGGTCACCGTCCCCGACTCCCCCGTCCTGCCCCCGCTGTGGCGGGCCGGCGCGGAGGACGCGGCGGGCCGCACCCTGCTCGTCCTCGGCGGCGACCGCCCCATCGGCACCTTCCTGCGCGCCCACCCCACCCTCGACACCCGCCTCCTCGTGGCGTACCCGAAGGCCGACGCCTACAAGGTCGAGGAGATCCGCGAAGACCCCCGGGTCGCGCTCCTCCCCGTCCGGCACCTCACCCTGACCGCGCACCGGGGAGCCGCGCCGGCCGGGGAGGCCGTGGGGCCGGACGGCACCCGGCACCCGGTCACGGCGGACGCCGCCTACCTCAGCCTCGGCAACGCGCCCACCGCCCCGCCCGGCGACCTCGTCCGGTCCTCCGACGGCTACTGCCCGCCGACCGACCAGCACCCCCGGGTCATGGTGGCCGGCGATCTGCGTTCCGCCCGCTTCCAACGGATCATGACCGCGCTCGGTTCGGGCAGCGAGGCCGCACTCCGGGCGTACTACGCGTCCAGGGAACTGCCGCCCGGGGGCCGAGACCGGCCGGGGCGCTCGACAAATGACTCGACGTCGGTCGTGGTCGTCGGGGAGGCTTCGCGCGATGACCAGAACCGATGACACCCCGCCCGCGTGGGACGAGCGCACCCAGCTCACCACCTTCCTCGACTACGCACGGGACACCACCCGCGCCAAGTGCGACGGCGTCTCCGCGGAGGACGCGCGCAGGGCGCTCCTGCCCGGCTCGCCGCTGATGACGATGAGCGGACTGGTCAACCACCTCCGCTGGGTCGAGTACCACTGGTTCCAGGTGGTCTTCCTCGGCGAGGAGGACCGCGGTCCCTGGACGGAGGAGGACCCGGACCGGGAGATGCGCATCGCCGTCGACTTCCCGCTGCCCCGGTTGCTCGACGAGTACGCCGAACAGAGCGCCCGCTACCGCGAACTGGTCGCCGGGCACGGCCTGGACGAACGCGCTCGGCGCGCGGTCCGCGGCGGCCTCCACGTCGACCTGCGCTGGATCCTCCTGCACCTCGTCGAGGAGACGGCCCGTCACAACGGCCACCTGGACATCCTGCGCGAGATGCTCGACGGCACGACCGGGGACTGACCGGGGGGCGTGATCGCCCGATCGACCTCCTGGCCGGGTTCCGCCTGCCCCCATCGGCTGACGCCCACTCCGCCGGAGTGACGAGGGGATGCACCCGGCGGTTGACGCACGCGGGTTGCGGCGGTGACGAGTCGGGCCGTGGGCCCTGGCGGCTCCCGCCGCGACCTGGGCCGCCGTCCGCGGGGCCCGCCCCGTAGCCGCCGCCCTACCGTCCGCTCCGCTCGGCGGGCGGGGGCGAGGCCCGGCTCCGCCCTACGCGGATGTCGGCGCGGTCTCCTCGGCCACCCACGCGAGGTACGCGTCCGAGCCGCCCTCCACCGGCAGCACGATCCACTCCGGCACCTCGTAGGCGTGGGCGGTCGCCACCCAGGCAGCGAGTTCGGGGAGGCGGGCGCGGGTCGTCTTGTACGAGATCCGCCACTCCCGTTCGCGGACCACCTCGCCCTTCCACCGGTACACCGCGGTGAACGGCGCGTCGACGTGGGCACACGCCGCCAACCGCGCGTCCACGGCGCCCCGGGCCAACTCCTCCGCCTTCGCCTCGTCGTCGATGGTCGTCTGCGCGATCACCACATCGGTCGACACGCCGTCTCCTCCTCGGTCGGGACCGTGACCCTACCCGGGCGACGCCCCGCGCCCGCTCCGCCCCGAGCCGGGCATGGGGTCCGGTGCGGCCTCCGCGGCACGGGTGCGTCGGTGGGCGGCGACCCGTTCGCGGGTGGCGCACCGACGGGAGCAGTAGCGGCGTTCGGGGCCGCTGCCCTGGGTGATGAAGACGTTCCAGCAGGAGGCCGAGGCGCAGATGCCGCCGGGCGGGCGTTGGCGGTCCCAGACCAGGACGGTCAACGCCATGCAGGACGAGGCGAGGAACCACTCGGCCCAGGGGGCGTCGTCGTCCCGGTCGAGGTGGGGGTGCCAGGGGGTGCTGTCACCGTGCGCGGTCAGTCGGAGGGGGCCGGTGTGCTCCCTCAGCAGACCGTTGAGGGCCGCCGCGGCGTCGCCGGTGTGCTCGGCGGCGAAGACGTGCCGCAACAGGGCGGCGGCGGAGCGCATCGCGGCGATGTCGTGGCGGGAGAGGTCGACGGGGTCCGTCTCGCCGTAGGCGCGGAGGACTCCGGCCACCTCGGCCGGTGCGGGACGTTCGTCGGCGAGTGCGTTGATCAGGGCGGCGGTGCGCCGAGCGGTGGTGAGGACGGAGTGCCGGGTGGACCAGTCGGCGCTGTTGGAGGACACCCGGCGAATGTAACGCATCTTGCAGAGTTTTGAGTTACCTCCGTAACGTGCCGTCGATGAGAAGGCGTTACCCACTCCGCTGTTACGTCGCCGGGACGGTGACGGCTCGGGTCGGGGACGAGATGTCGGGGCCGGCGCTGGTCCTGGTGGGGTTGGCCCTGGCCGGCTCGTCCGTCGAGGCGTCGACGCTGCTCGCGGGCATCACGGTGTCCGCCGCGGTGGGGGGACCGGTGCTCGGAGCGCTCCTCGACCGGGCGGCACGACCGGGGCGCCTGCTCGCCGGTGCCCTCGCCCTGTACGCGACGGGACTGGCTGCGGTCCTCGCGGGACTGGGTCGGTTGCCGTTCGCCGTCGTCCTCCTGATCGCCGTGGTGACGGGACTGTTCGGGCCCGCCCTTTCCGGCGGGTGGACCGCCCGCCTCCCGGACGTGGTGCCGGGCGAACGTCTGCCCCGGGCGAACGCGCTCGACGCCATGACGTTCGGCGCGGCGGGCCTGGCCGGGCCGACCCTCGCCGGTGTCACGGCGGAGGCAGCGGGAGCCCCGACCGCCGTGGTCGTCTCCGTGGCGCTCGTCCTGCTGGCGCTCCCGGCGGCGTGGCTGGTGCCCGCCCCTCCCGGACGGGCCCGGGGTCCGCGCCCGGGTTCGGTGCTCGGCGATCTGGTCGCCGGAACGCGGGTCCTCATCGGCAGGCCGGCGCTGGCCCGGGCGACCCTCGCCTCGGTCATCTGCTGCGCCGCGCAGGGGATGCTGACGGCGTGCGTCCCGCTCCTGGGCGAGCGGGACCTGGGCGGGTCCGGCCGTGGCGCGTTACTGCTCTCCTGCGCGGCGGCCTCCGCCCTGGTGGCCACGGCCGTCCTGGCACGTGCACCGCGTTCGCCCGCTCCCGACACGCTCGTCTGGGCCGGCGCCCTCGTGCAGGCCGCCGCCTTGGCCCTGGCCGCGTGGGGTCAACCCGTCGTGCTCGTCGCGGCCATGCTGATGGCGGGCTTGGGCGAAGGTCCGCAGTTGGCCGCTCTGTTCGCGGTCCGCCACCGGGAGGCCCCGGAGCACCTGCGGGCTCAGGTCTTCACCACCGGCGCCAGTCTGAAGGTCACGGGATTCGCCCTGGGGGCCGCGGCGGCCGGGCCGGTCGCGGCCTGGTCACTGCCGGGCGCCCTGGCCCTCGCCGCGACCACGGCGTTCCTCGCGGCCGTGCTCTTCTTCGCGGTCCCGTCGACGGGTGCCGCCCCCTCCGACCGCCCGGTGCCGACCTGAACGACGGGAGGCGGGCGGCGGGGCGTCAACGGGTGCGCCGGTCGTGGACGTCGAGAACGAGGTGGGGCCAGACCGTCCCGCACCGGGCCAGGGTGTCGGTGAGCGGGGCGACTGCGGCGGGCAGCGGGGCGACGGGGCGGAAGTCGACGGTGGTTCCGGTGGTTCCGTCGTGGGGGATCGGGACCAGGCCCGTCACCGGGACGCCGTGTGCGTACCGCTGGGTCCATGCTCCGTCGAGGCGACGGTTGGTGTGGGTCAGTCGGCTGCTGAGCGCGGCCACGGTGGACATGCCGCGGCGGGGGTGTCCGTCCGGCAGTCGCTGCGCTTCGGGACGGTCGAAGAAGCGCAGGTCCTTGGTCGCCATGACCGGCTTCCTCACCGGTTCGCCCCGATCGTCGAGGCGGGTGTCGGTGCCTCGCCCGTCGTCGGCGACCGTGAGCGAGCCGTCCGGGTGCAGGGTGACGCGGCAGCGTCCACCGCCCTCCGCGCACTCGGCTTCGTCCGCCGCGTAGGCGAGGACTTCGAGGACCAGGTGGGGGAGGCCGCCGGGGGCGAACAGGTCCGGGTTCCGACGGATGCGTTCCAAGTGGCCGTGGTCGACCGTGCTCGCCCAGTCGTGCGTGGTGTTCCGCCGGGTGCCGCTCGCGCGCTTCTCCATCCACGCAGTATGCGGGCCGGGCCGAACCGCCCCGGAGCACCCGCTGCCGGCCCCCCGGGAACCCGTGCCGGCGGTGCTCGGGTGCCGAACGGGCCGGCCTCCTGCGTACGTTCGGGTGGACTGCGGGGAGCCGGGCCGGCGGGAGGGGGCGGGGGCGGCGGGGCGTCGTTACCTTGTGCGCCGTATCCGGAATCGACCCGAACGGTGACACGTGCGAAGAATCTGGACAGGGGTCGGGGTGGCCGTCGCGCTCGCCGGTGGAGCGGGTGCGTGGGCCGTCGCGACGCAGACGGAACCGGCGGCGCCGGAGGCAGCCGCGTTCGACAACGTCAACGACGACCGGGTCAAGGTGAACGCCCTGTTGGAGTCCGGGCTGGTGCAGGCCCGCTACCAGGACGTCCCTCGGGCGAAGGCCACCTTCGAGCACGTCCTGGAGCTGGACCCCGCGAACACGTTGGCCTGGTACAACCTCGGGGTGCTCGCCCAGGGCGGGGGCCACCGGGCGGACGCCCTGAAGGCGTACGACGCGGCCCTGAAGACCGATGCCGCGTACCCGCCGGCCCTCTTCAACAAGGCGCTGCTGCTGGAGGACGACCGGCCGGAGGAGGCCCTGAAGCTGCTGCGGCGGGCGGTCGCCGCCGATCCGCGGGCGTCCACCGCCCACTTCCACATCGGCGGGGCGCTGGCCCGCGAGGGCGACGAGGAGGGCGCCGGGGACGCCTACCGGCGGGCCGTCGAGCTGGACCCGGCGCTCCGTTCCCACGTGCCGGAGTCCTTCCGGGACGCGCTCGCCCCCGCCCCCTCCCCCGAGGAGGGCGCCGATGCCGCCGAGAACTCCGAAACCCCAGATGGGCAGCCGTAGATGACGTCGACCTCGACACCCACGTTCTCCGTCTTCACCCCCAGCCACCGGCCGCGCTTCCTGGACGAGTGCCTGGCGACGCTCCAGGCGCAGTCCCGCGGGGACTGGGAGTGGATCGTCCTCCTCAACAACGGCGCCCGGTGGCGGCCCGAGCACCCCGACGAGCGGGTCCGGGTGGAGATCGCCGACGACATCCGGGGCGTGGGCGCGACCAAGCGCCGGGCCTGCGAACTGGCCCGCGGCGAGCTCCTGGTGGAGCTCGACCACGACGACCTGTTGGCCCGGGACTGCCTGGCCGAGCTGGGGAAGGCGTTCGACGCGCACCCCGACGTCGTGTTCGTCTACAGCAACACCGCCCAGATCACCGAGGACGGCGGGCGCGACGACACCCGGTTCAACGAGGCGCACGGCTGGACCTACGAGGACGTGCCGGTCGACGGCCGGCAGTTGCTGGCCGCCCGGACGATGGCGCCGACCCCGCACAACGTCTCGTACATCTGGTACGCGCCCAACCACGTGCGCGCCTTCCGCCGGGACGCCTACCTGAAGGTCGGCGGCTACGACGCCACCCGCACGGTCCTGGACGACCAGGACCTGATGTGCCGGCTGTTCCAGGAGGGCGACTTCCACCACGTCGAGCGCTGCCTCTACCTCCAGCGGATGCATCCGGCGAACACCCAGCGGGACGCGGCGGTCAACGCGCACATCCAGCGGGAGACGGTCGCCCTCTACGACAAGTACGTGGAGGCCAACGCGCTGGCCTGGAGCCGGCGCCGCGGGCTGCTCGCCCTGGACCTGGGCGCGGCGCACCGCAAGCCCCCCGGCTACCTCGGCGTCGACCAGCACCCGGGCGAGGGCGTGGACATCGTGGCGACCCTGCCCGACCCCCTGGACCTGCCGGACGGTTCGGTGGGCCTGATCCGCGCGGTGGACTTCCTGGAGCACGTGCCCGCGAAGGTGCCGCTGATCAACGAGCTGTACCGGCTGCTGGCCCCCGGCGGGATGCTGTTGACCATGACGCCCAGCTCGGACGGGCGCGGCGCCTACCAGGACCCCACGCACGTCGCGTTCTACAACGAGAACTCCTTCTGGTACTACACGGACGACCAGTACCGGACGTTCGTCCCGGAGATCGAGGCCCGGTTCCAGAGCTCCCGCCTGGTGACGTACTTCCCGACGGACTGGCACTCCTCCAACGACATCTCCTACGTGGTGGCGAACCTCATCGCCATGAAGGAGGGCGCGCAGCGCTGCGGCGGGCCGCTGCTGGTCTGACGCCGGGCCGCGGCCCCCGTTCTCCGTCCGCCGCGGCGGTGGCGGGGGCCGCGGCGCGCGCGGCGGCGGCCGGCGCCGCGAACGCGGGGGTCTCCAGGGCGGCCGCCAGTTGGTCCCGCCAGTGCGGCGGGGGCGCCAGTGCGGCGCGCGCCCACCCGGCGTGCCCCAGCACCCCGTACGCGGGGCGGGCGGCGGGCCGCGGGAACGCGGTCGAGGCGACCGGGCGGACGCGCGCCGGGTCGAGCCCGCCCAGCCGGTACGCCTCCCGGGCCATCCCGTGCCAGGTGGTGCGGCCGGCGGCCGTGCCGTGGTAGACGCCGGCGGGGGCCCGGCCGGCGAGCGCGGCCCGGCCGAGGGCGGCGAGTTGCCGGGCGAGCGCCACCGTCCAGGTGGGTTGGCCGTGTTGGTCGGCGACCACGTCCACGGTGGGCCGGTGGCGGGCGAGTTCGAGCATGGTGGCCACGAAGTTGGGTCCGTGCGCGCCGTAGAGCCAGGCGGTGCGCACGGTGTAGCCGGTGTGCGGGAGCAGTTCGGCCACGGCCCGCTCCCCCAGCAGCTTGCTCCGCCCGTACGCGTTGAGCGGCCCGGTCGGGGCGTCCTCGGGGCACGGCCGGTCGACGTCGCCGGGCAGGACGTAGTCGGTGGAGACGTGCAGCAGCACCGCCCCGGTGGCGGCGCAGGCGCGGGCCAGGTGGCGCACGCCGGTGCCGTTGACGGCGCTCGCCCCGGCCTCGTCGGTCTCGATGGCGTCCACGTCGGTGCGGGCGGCGCAGTTGACGACGACCCGGTGCCCGGTGACGGCGGCGCGCACCGCCCGCGGGTCGGTGACGTCGAGGTCCCTGCGGGTCGCCGCGGTCACCTCGGTGTCCGGGGTCGCAGCGAGTACGGCCAGCACGTCCCGGCCGAGCATGCCGCCGGCCCCGGTCACCAGCCACGGCGTCGGCCCGGTGGGCCCGTCGGTCATGCCGGTGCCGCCGCGGCCGCGAGCGGCTCCCACCAGCGGCGGTTGGCGCGGTACCAGTCGACGGTGGCGGCGAGGCCCTCGGCGAACGGGACCCGGGGCGCGTAGCCGAGCCGTTCGCGGATCTTGCCGTCGTCGAGCGAGTAGCGCAGGTCGTGGCCCTTGCGGTCGGGGACCGGGACGACCCGGTCCGGGTCGGCGCCCACCGCGTCGAGGAGGAGCCCGGTCAGTTCGCGGTTGCTGAGCTCGGTGCCGCCGCCGATGTGGTACACCTCCCCGGGTTCGCCGCCGTGCAGGGCGAGTCGGATGCCGCGGCAGTGGTCGGAGACGTGCAGCCAGTCGCGGACCTGGCGCCCGTCGCCGTAGAGGGGGACGGTCCCGCCGTCCATCAGCCGGGTGACGAACAGCGGGATCAGCTTCTCGGGGAACTGGTGCGGCCCGTAGTTGTTGGTGCAGCGGGTGACCACCACGTCGAGGCCGTGGGTGCGGTGGTGGGCGAGGGCGAGCAGGTCGGCCGCCGCCTTGCTGGCCGCGTAGGGGGAGTTGGGCGCCAGCGGCTGCTCCTCCGTCCAGGAGCCCTCGGCGATCGAGCCGTACACCTCGTCCGTCGACACCTGGACGAACCGGCCCACCCCGTGGCGCAGCGCCGCGTCCAGCAGGACCTGGGTGCCGAGGACGTTGGTGCGGACGAAGGGGCCGGCGCCGGCGATCGACCGGTCCACGTGCGACTCGGCCGCGAAGTGGACGACGGCGTCCTGACCGGCCATCGCCCGGTCGACGGCGTCGGGGTCGCAGACGTCGCCGAGGACGAACCGGTAGCCGGGGTGGTCGGCGACGGGTGCGAGGTTCTCCGCCACCCCGGAGTAGGTGAGGGCGTCGAGGACGGTGACCCGGGTCCCGGGCTCGGAGCGCAGCAGGCCGCGCACGAACTCCGAGCCGATGAACCCGGCCCCGCCGGTCACGAGGAGACGCACGCCGCCCCCTCCGTGCCGGCCCGCAGGGCCCGCCGGTGGGCGAGGCACTCCGCGTGGGAGGGCAGCAGTCCCCGCGCCCGGGCTTCGGCCAGGGTGGGCGCGGCGGCGTCCTTGTCGGAGAGTTCCGGGACGAGGTCCTCGGGCCAGGGGATCGCCAACTGCGGGTCGAGCGGGTGGATGCCGAACTCCCTTCGCGGTGCGTACCCTTCGGAGCAGAGGTAGACCACGGTGGAGTCCCGTTCCAGGGCCATGAACGCGTGGCCGAGGCCCTCCGAGAGGTACACGGCCCGGTGCTCCCGGTCGTCGAGGCGCACCGCTTCCCAGCGGCCGAAGGTCGGGGAGCCGGTGCGCAGGTCCACCACCACGTCGAGCACGGCCCCGCCGACGCAGGTCACGTACTTGGCCTGCCCCGGGGGGACCGCGGCGTAGTGGATGCCGCGCAGGGTGCCGCGGCCGGACCGGGAGCAGTTGGCCTGTTCCAGGCGCAGCGGGTGGCCGGTCAGTTCGCGGAACCGGTCGGCCTTGAACCACTCGTGGAAGCTGCCGCGGCGGTCCGCGAACACCCGGGGCCGGTCCACCCAGGCGCCTTCGATGGTCAGCGGTCTCATCTGTCGTCTTCCCTTCCGTCGCGGAGGTGGCCGCGGCCCGCCGTCAGGGGCTCGCCACGGGCCGCGTCCGCGGACCGCCGTCCCGGGGGGGCACCACGGCTCCCGGGTCGTCGTGGTCCACCAGTTCCAGCAGGTAGCGTCCGTATCCGCTGGTGAGCAGCGGGCGGGCGAGGGCGCGGAGTTGGTCGTCGTCGATCCGGCCGACCCGCCAGGCCGCCTCCTCCACGCAACCGATCTTGAGCCCCTGTCGTTCCTCGACGACCCGGACGAACTCGGACGCCTGGACCATGGACGCGAAGGTGCCGGTGTCCAGCCAGGCGGTGCCCCGGTCGAGCGGGGTCACGCGGAGTTCGCCGGCCGCCAGGTAGGCGCGGTTGAGGTCGGTGATCTCCAACTCGCCGCGGGCGCTGGGACGCAGTCCGCGGGCGATGTCCACGACGCGGTGGTCGTAGAAGTACAGCCCGGGGACGACGTAGCGGGACCGGGGGCGGGCGGGCTTCTCCTCGATGGACAGCACCCGGCCGTGGTCGTCGAACTCGACCACCCCGTACGCGGAGGGGTTGGCCACCTGGTAGGCGAAGACGTGACCGCCGCGAGTCCGGCCCTGCTGCGCCAGTCTGACGCTCAGTCCGGAGCCGTGGAAGATGTTGTCGCCGAGGACGAGCACCACCGATTCGTCCCCGATGAAATCGGCGCCCAGGAGGAATGCCTGGGCGATTCCCTCCGGTCTTTCCTGCGTGGCGTATTCGATGCGCAGACCGAGTTGGCTTCCGTCGCCGAGCAGCGCACGGAATTGCTCCTGGTGTTCCGGAGCGGTGATGACGAGGATTTCGCTCACCCCGGCCAGCACCAGGGTGGAGAGCGGGTAATACACCATCGGCTTGTCGAACACCGGCAGGAGCTGTTTGGAAACGGAAAGGGTGAGCGGCCAGAGCCGCGATCCGGTACCGCCGGCCAGGAGGATTCCGCGCATGGCGTCACCGTAGAGGACGCGTCACGGGTGCTCCCGCCCGACACGCAACCGGTCCCGCGGCCACTCCGCGCCCGGTGAACACCGCCGCTCCAGCTATTCGCATGGCCACTTGGGTGATGTTTTCCCGCCCCGTGCGAGCCGTGTGCGCGCCCACTCTTGACACCCGCTGAAAATGACCCGGTTCTTCATTCCCTACGAACGTCGCACAAATGCGTCGCCGAACAGCCGGTCGCCGCCCTCCGCGGCGACCCCAAGGGCCTTCCGGGCGCCTCTCACCTGGCGACCGCGGGGCCCGCCTTCGCCGTTCTTCGTGAAAGGAATTCTGGTGAACCGTAGAACCATCGGCTGGAACCGGGTGAGAGCCATCACCATGGTTTCGGCCGGCACCCTGGCCGCCGTGCTCAACATCGCGCCCAGCGCGGTGGCCATCGCCGACGCCGTCGAGCGCTCGGGCACCGGGCACGGTCTGGGCCTGCCGGGACCGAACGGCGCCGTGTCGGCGAGCGGTCCCGGCCACGCCGTCGACCCCCAGCAGGGCGAGCGCAGCACCCAGGGCGGAGGCGGCGGGGGCCACGGCACCCAGGGCCCGCAGGGACCCCAGGGCTCCAGGGGACCGCAGGGCCCCCAGGGGGTGCAGGGAGCCACCGGGCCGATCGGGCCCCAGGGGGCCAACGGCACACAGGGGGCCACCGGCGCGCAAGGCACCCAGGGGGCCAAGGGCAGCCAGGGCGCGACCGGCGCCGTCGGCCCCCAGGGGCCGCAAGGCACCAACGGAACGCAAGGAACACCTGGCACCCAAGGCACCCCCGGCACCCAAGGCCCTCAGGGCACACAGGGCACCCAAGGCACACAGGGAGCCAACGGAACGCAAGGCACCCCCGGCGCACAGGGCCCCCAGGGATTCCAAGGCAACAACGGCACCGCAGGGCCCCAGGGCACCCCCGGCGTCCAAGGCCCCCAGGGCACGCAAGGCGCCAACGGACCCCAAGGCACCCCCGGCGCGGACGGCGCCCAGGGCGCCACCGGAGCACAGGGACCCCAGGGCACGCAAGGCGCCAACGGAACGCAAGGCACCCCCGGCACCCAAGGCCCCCAGGGATTCCAGGGATTCCAGGGCAATGACGGGGCCACCGGGCCTCAGGGCACCCCCGGAGTCCAGGGCACGACCGGACCCCAGGGCACCCAGGGCACCGCAGGAGCTCAGGGGCCGCAAGGCTTCCAGGGCGAAGACGGTGTGGACGGCGTGCAGGGCCCGCAGGGCATCCAGGGCGTCCAGGGGCCGTCGGGCGTCCAAGGGCCTCAGGGAATCCAGGGGCCCCAAGGCATCCAGGGCGTCCAGGGGCCGCAGGGCATCAACGGCACCCAGGGCCCGCAGGGCGCCACCGGGCCCCAGGGCCCGCAGGGTCCGGCGGCGTTGACCACCTACGTCATCAGAGGCCCGCAGGCCATCCCGGCGATCATCGGGGTCGGGGTGACGTCCACGGCCAACTGCCTGCCCGGGGACGTGGCCACCGGCGGCGGCTACGACACCTTCGGGCTGCTCAGCGCGATCAACGTCATCGAGAACGCGCCGATCCCCAAGGCCGCCGGAACCCAGGCCGGGCCAGCAACCGGATGGCAGACCCAGGCGTCCGTCACCCTGCTCGGCGGCGGCTTCCAGTCCTACGTGGTCTGCGTGAAGCAGCCCACGGCCTGACCCGTCCGTCGCACCGACTCCGCCCCTGCGGGCGACGGTGAGACGGTCCGGACGAAGCGGTGCGGTGGAACCGCCTCCAGCGGTTCCACCGCACCGCGGTTCACCGGCGGGTCAGTCGACTCCGACCGAGGTGAACCGCCAGCGGTGGACGGGCCGGCGGACCAGGTCGGCCGGCGGGTCGGGGAGTTCCGGGGGCGGTGGGGCACCGGAGTCGGCGGGCCACCAGGTGATGACCAGGACCCGGTCACCGGGCGCGGTGAAGGTCTCGCGGCGCAGCGGCCGCCCGGTGGGAGACTGCCGCCGGGCCCAGGCGAGGAGGTCCTCGCCCCGGCCGGCGACGGCCGCCGCCTCCCACATCAGGGCGAGGCTCATGAGTACAGGTTGTCCTTCGCCAGTTCGTGCACGTGGTCGTGGTCGTGAGCCCCGTGCGCGTGGCCGTGACCGTGTGCAGGACCGTGCTGGTGCGGCTCCGGTGCGGCGGGGTCGTGGTCCCGGCCGGGCACGTGCGGGTCGGTGACGGGCAGCGAGGAGTCGGCGGAGAGGTCCCAGTCGGAGGTGGCCCGGCCGCGGGCGACCATCTCGGCGCCGAGCGCCGCGACCATCGCCCCGTTGTCGGTGCACAGTCCCGGGCGGGGCACCCGCAGGCGGATGCCGGCGGCCTCGCAGCGCTCGGCGGCGAGCGCCCGCAGCCGCGAGTTGGCGGCCACTCCCCCGCCGATCATGAGGTGGTCCACGCCCTGTTCCTTGCAGGCGCGCACCGCCTTGCGGGTCAGCACGTCGACCACCGCTTCCTGGAAGGAGGCGGCCACGTCCCGGACCGGCACCTCCTCGCCGGCGGCCCGCTTGGCCTCGATCCAGCGGGCGACCGCGGTCTTCAGTCCGGAGAACGAGAAGTCGTAGGCGGGGTCGCGGGGGCCGGTGAGCCCGCGGGGGAAGGCGATGGCGTTCGGGTCGCCCTCGCGGGCGTAGCGGTCGATGACGGGGCCGCCGGGGAAGCCGAGGTTCAGCACCCGGGCGATCTTGTCGAAGGCCTCGCCGGCGGCGTCGTCGATGGTGGCACCCATCGGCCGGACGTCGGAGGTGATGTCCGCGGAGAGCAGCAGCGAGGAGTGGCCGCCGCTGACCAGCAGCGCCATCGTGGGCTCCGGCAGCGGACCGTGTTCGAGCTGGTCGACGCAGATGTGCGAGGCGAGGTGGTTGACCCCGTACAGCGGCTTGCCGAGGGCGTAGGCGTAGGCCTTGGCGGCCGAGACGCCGACGAGCAGCGCGCCGGCGAGGCCCGGGCCGGCGGTGACCGCGATGCCGTCCAGGTCGGAGGCGGCGACGCCGGCTTCCTTCAGGGCCCGTTCGATGGTGGGGACCATGGCCTCCAGGTGGGCGCGGGAGGCGACCTCCGGGACGACCCCGCCGAACCGGGCGTGCTCGTCGACGCTGGAGGCGACGGCGTCCGCGAGCAGGGTGGTGCCCCGCACCACGCCCACCCCGGTCTCGTCGCAGGACGTCTCGATGCCGAGGACGAGGGGTTCGTCAGCCATGGGTGGTTCCGGTTCCCTTGGGTTCTGCCGTCGTGTCCGGTGCGCCCGGTGCGGCGGTGGTGTCGGTGGTGTCGGTGCCGTTCACGGCGAGTCGCATGACCAGGGCGTCGACGTTGCCCGGCTGGTAGTAGCCGCGGCGGAAGCCGATCGGGACGAAGCCGAAGCGCTCGTACAGCTTCTGGGCCCGTTCGTTGTCGACCCGGACCTCCAGCATCACCTCCCGGCACTCGAAGGCGGTGGCGTGCTTCAGCAGGTCGGTGAGGAGGCGGGCGCCGAGTCCGGTGCCCCACTGGTCGCGGGCCACGGCGATGGTCTGCACGTCCCCGGTGGCCCCGGCGGGTCCCTCGGGCTCCTCGGCGCCCGGTTCGCCGCCGCCGGCGGCGGCCAGGCCCGCGTAGCCGACGAGGCGGCCCCCGTCCTCGGCGACCACGTAGCGGCGGGTGGCGCCGGGGCCCCGGGCGTGGGCCAGCTCCGACCAGAACATCCCCCGGGACCAGGCGTCGTCGGGGAACAGCTCCCGTTCGAGCAGGAGCACCGGGTCGATGTCCCACCAGCGCATCTCGCGCAGTTCGGCCGTCACCGGGGGGTGACCACCTTGTAGTTCTTGGGCACCTGCGCGTCGGGGCGGCGCAGGTAGCGGGGGCGGGGCTCGTCGAGGGGCAGGCCCGCGGCGAGCCGTTCGGCGGCCACCTCGGCGAGCGCCGCGGCGGCCACGTGTTCGGGGTCGCGGGCGTCCGGGAAGGCGTCCGGGTACAGCAGGGCGCCGGCGCCGACGACGGGCAGTCCGGCGAGTTCCCCGGCGATGTCGGCGGGCCGGTCGACGGCGGGCCCGGAGGTGCGGGTGCGGGGGTCGGCGTACCGGGCCCAGTAGACCTCCTTGCGGCGGGCGTCGGTGGCCACCGCGAAGGGGCCGTCGAGGCCGGAGGCGCGGGCGAGCCCGTCGAGGGTGCACACCCCGTGCACGGGGACCCCGAGGGCCAGGCCCAGGGTGTCGGCGGTCATCAGTCCGACGCGGAGCCCGGTGTACGGGCCGGGGCCGGTGCCGACGACGATCGCGGTCACGGACGCGAGGTCCGTTCCGGCGTCGGCGAGCACCCGGTCGACCGCGGGAAGCAGCAGTTCGCCGTGGCGGCGGGCGTCGACCCGGCCGGCGGAGGCGAGCACGCGGTCGCCGTCGTGCAGGGCGACCGTGACGGCGGGGGTGGCGGTATCGAGAGCGAGCAGCAGCACACAAACAGCCTACGGCTCCGGCGACCGGCGCACGGTCGCCCCGGCTGGCCGGGCGCTTGCTGCTACGGTCGGCCGAGGACCCGTCACCCTGGGTGATCGGGCGGCCGGGTCGACGGCGACGAGAGGCGGGCGTGGTGGCGAGCAGCAGCGCGGGGATGGTGGCGGGGCTCACCGGGGCGGCGCTCACCGCCGTCGGGTTCCTCGCCTACCAGGCGTACGCGGGGGTGGCGGACGGCGCCGCCGACCGGGCGGCGGGCCGGGCGGCCACCACGGTCGTGTCGGCCGCGCCGCGCGACCCGGACCGGCCGACGGAGCTGCCGCGGGGCGCGGGCACCGGGCCGCGGGTGGTCTACGCCCTGTCGGACCACCGGGTGTGGCTGGTGGGCGAACGGGACCGGGTGCGCCGCACGTACCGGGTGACGCCCAGCACGGTGGACCCGGTGCCGGGCGCGTACCTGGTCACCTCCCGCACCGGGCACACCGCCGGCTCGGACGGGGTGGGCGTGGAGCACGTGGTGCGGTTCGCCTCGGAGGAGGGCGTGAGCATCGGGTTCAGCGCCGCCGTCGACGGCTCCACCGCCCCGCCCGACCCGAGGAAGCGGACCGGTGGCATCCGGTCCGGCCGGGCGGACGGGGACGCGCTCTGGGAGTTCGCGGTGATCAACACCCCGGTGGTGGTCATCGAATGACGGCACCGGGGGCGCGGCCGGCGCCGCGCCCCCGCGGAGCACCGGTCAGCGTGCCGTTCCGGCCCCTCCGGGGACGGCCGGCGGGATGTTGTAGTTGAGGCGGAAGACGTTCTGCGGGTCGTACACCGCCTTCAGTCGCGTCAGGCGCTCCAGGTCGGCCGGCTCGTAGGCCGCGCGGACCCGCTCCGGCCCGGCCTGGGTGCCGAAGCCCAGGAAGTTGAGGGCGGCGCCGGACGAGTACGGCGCCAGGTCGGCGAAGAGCTTCTCGTACATCGGGCGGGTGTCCTCGGCGGTGATGCCGTACAGCGGGGCGACCACGGCCAGCAGGTAGGGCGCGTCCCGCAGCCCCACCGAGTTCCGGCGCTCCCCGGCCGCTTCCCCGGCGCCGGCCAGGTGCCGCAGCTCCACCACGCACGGCAGTGGCGCGCCGGGGCCGGTGTGCTCCGCGAGCAGCCGCAGCACCTCCTGGTCCACCTCCCGCAGCAGGGCGGTCTCGCGCTGGAAGGGCACCGGGAACCGCGGTTCGTCGTGGATGGTGCCGCACTCGGTGTAGGGCATGTCCCGCAGCGACTCGCTCAGGACCGGCGCGGCCTCCCGCAGCGGTGCCACCAGGCGCTCGCCCTCGGCGGGGTCGCCGGTGTAGGCGACGCACACGTGGTGGACGTGCCGTCCCCGGATCGGCGCGGGCACCTTCGGGTCGTCGGGCATGGGGAGGGAGGCGATCGTGGAGTTCATCTCCCGGGGCATGGCGTCGGCCCACCGCACGTAGGTCCCCAGCAGGTCGGGGGCGGCCTCGACGTCGTAGAAGAACCCGCCGCCGTACACCCGTGACAGCGGAATCAGGTCCATTTCCAGTCGTGTCACGATCCCGAAGTTGTCACGACCGCCCACAACCGCCCAGAACAGGTCGGGGTCGCTCTCGGGGGTGACAGTGCGCGCTCGACCGTCCGCGGTCACCAGCTCCAGGGTGCGCACCCGGTCGGCCGCGTACCCGTGGGTGCGCACCAGCAGGCCCACGCCGCCGCCGAGGACGTAGGAGACGACGCCCACGTGCGGCGCCGACCCGTTCAGGGGCGCCAGTCCGTGGGCCGCCGCCACGGGGATCACGTCCTCGAAGCGGGCGCCCGCCGCCACCCAGGCCGTGCGCCGCTCCGGGTCCACCTCGACCTCCCGCATCCGGCCGGTGGTGACCAGGAGCCCGCCGCGGGACGCGGCGGCGAAGCCGTGTCCGGTGCACTGCACGGCGACGGGCAACCCGTGCCGGGCGGCGAAGGCGACCGCTTCCCGGACGTCCTCCGCCCGTGCGGCGCCGACGATCGCGTCGGGTTCGTGCCGGACGGCGAGATTGGCCCCGCTGCGCTCCTCGTCGTAACCCTCGTCCCCGGGGACGAGGACGGGTCCGGCCACTCGGGAGGCGAGCGACTGGAGGTCGGCGTGGTTCACGGTCTCTCCCAACGATTGCGTACGGCGTGACGCCATCGTCCGTCCGAAACCTGACAGCGGCCGACAGGTATGGGAAAGACTCGTCGGGTGAAGTTCGACCGACTCCTGGCCATCCTCCTCCTGCTGCAACAGCGGGAACGGGTCCCCGCGACGGAGTTGGCCCGGCGGCTGGAGGTCTCGGTGCGCACGGTCTACCGGGACGTGGAGAGCCTGTCGGCGGCCGGGGTGCCCGTCTACGCCGAGCGCGGACGGTACGGCGGGGTCCGGCTGCTGTCCGGGTTCCGCACCGATGTGACGGGGTTGACCCGGGACGAGGCCCGGGCGCTGTTCGTGCTGGTGGAGCGGAGCGCGCACTCGGCGCTCGGGCTCGACCGGGCGCTGCGTTCGGCGCTGCGCAAGATCATGGCCGCCCTGCCGGCACCGCACCGGCCGGCCGCCGAGCTGACGAGCCGGCGACTGCTGATCGACCCCGGCGGCTGGTTCCGGGGGCGGGGCGAGTGGCGCGGGCTGGACCAGCTGTACGACGCGGTGCTGAGCGACCGCCGGCTGCGCATCGCCTACCGGCACGGCGGTTCCGCCACCGTCGCCGTGCACGCGGTGGACGCCTACGGGCTCGTGGCCGAGGCCGGGGTCTGGTACCTGGTCGCCGACCGGGCGGGGCGCCCGGGGCTCTTCCGCGCCGACCGCCTGCACGAGGTCGCCGTCACGCCGGAACCGGCGCGCCGGCGCGCGGGGGTGGAGCTCACCGAGGTCTGGAAGGAGTTGCGCCGCGGGGTGGAGTCGCGCGCCGCGGGGGTCCTGGTGCGGGCCCGGGTGCGCCCGCACCGGCTGGACGCGCTGCGCAGGATCGTCGGCCCGCGGGTGCGCGAGGCGGCCGAGCCGGACGGCGCGGGGGCCGGGTCCTGGCGGACGGTCGTGGTGGAGTACCCGGCGCCGGCCGCGGCCTGCCAGTTGCTCCAGTTCGGCACGGACGTCGAGGTGGTCGACCCGCCGGAGGCGGTCCGGGCGGTCGCCCGCGCCTCCGCCGACCTGGCCGCGCTCTACGCCGGGCGGGCCGGGGCGGGGCCGGGCCGGTGGTAGTCGGGCCGGCACGGGGCCGGGTCGTTCGAGTCCGACCGGCGGGTCCTCCGGGCGCGGGCTAGGCCGCCCGGGGCCGCTCGTCCCGGGGTGCGGGAGGCGTGCGGGTGCCGCGGGGGGCGGGTTCGACCGGGGGCGTGGAGACCGCCCGGGCCGCCGCGCCCGCGGCGAGCAGCACGCTCATCGGCACCGTCGTAGCGGACGTGGTGGGCCGCCGTGTCGCCGACATGGGCGCCTCCTGGGTGCTCCGGGGGCAGGTCGGTTAGGCACACCTAACCTCTCCGTCCCATGTGACCACGGAGGAGCACCGTCGCGCAACAACTTCCCGACACCTTGTCGGAACGTGTTCCGGGAGGGTCAGGAACCGTCGGTGGCGAGCGCGGCCAGCTCCACCGCGGCCCACCGCTTCCCGTGGCCGCGCAGGGTCACCGTGCGGACCTCGTCCGTGGTGTCGCCCACCGCCCGGTCGATCAGCACGTGCAGCCGGTCCTCCGACAGCTCCTCCACCTTGCCGTCGCCCCACTCCACGACGACCACCGACTCGGGCAGCGACACATCGAGGTCCAGGTCCTCCATCTCGTCCAGCCCGCCGCCCAGCCGGTAGGCGTCCACGTGGACCAGCGCCGGCCCCCCGACCAGGCTCGGATGCACCCGGGCGATCACGAAGGTCGGCGAGGTCACCGCACCCCGCACCCCGAGGCCCTCGCCGACGCCCCGGGTCAGGGTGGTCTTGCCGGCGCCCAGCTCGCCGGTGAGCATCACCAGGTCGCCCGGGGCGAGCAGCCCGGCGAGGCGCAGGCCCAGCTCCCGCATCCGCTCGGGGGACGTGACGGTGATCGACGCGGTGACCGGCTCAGCCGTCGTCGCCCGCGGTTCCGCTCGCTGCGCGCTTGGTTCCATAGCCGTCCACGGTAGTCGCTGCGGGGACCGCCCCGGCCCGGGCGAGCAGCTCCAGGAGCCGGTCGGTGACCGCGTCCGGGTGCTCCAGCATCACCAGGTGGCCGGCCTCGGGCAGCAGGACCAGTGCGGCGTCCGGGAGCGCCTCGGCGACGGCCTCGCTGTGCTCCGGGGGCGTGATGAGGTCCTGCTCGCCGGCGAGCACCAGCACCGGCAGCCCGGCGAACCGGGCCAGCGCCGCCGTCTTGTCGTGCGCGGCGAACGCCGGGTGGAACTCGGCGACCACCTCGAAGGGGGTGGCCTCGATCATCCGCTCGGCGAACCGGGCCACCGCCGGGTCCACCTCGCGGCCGGCGAAGGAGTACCGCTTGACGACCCCGGTGAACAGGTCGGCGGTGGCCCGGCGGCCCCGCTCCACCAGCTCCGTCAGCTCGGCCCGGCCGCCCAGCACCCGCAGCGCCCCGGGCAGCACCCGGTGCACCGCGTACGCGCCGGCCGCCGGCAGGCCGTAGTCGACCTCGGCCAGCCGCCCGGCGGAGGTCCCCACCAGGGCGACCCCGACGACCCGGTCCCGGACCAGCTCCGGGTACTGCTCGGCGAGGGCCATCACCGTCATGCCGCCCGTCGAGTGCCCCACCAGGACCAGCGGCCCCTCGGGGGCCGCCGCGTCGATGACCGCCCTCAGGTCCCGGCCGAGCCGGTCGATGGTGACCGGCTCGCCGGGCGCTCCGCGCCCCGAACGACCGTGCCCGCGCAGGTCCCAGTGGACGGTGCGGACCGCGCCGCGCAGCGCGGCCCGCTGGAAGTGCCAGGAGTCCTGGTTCAGGCAGAAGCCGTGGCTGAACACCACCGTGACCCCGGCCGCCGCGGCGGCCGGCTCCGGCTCGTCGACCTCGTAGTACAGGGCGGTGCCGTCCTCGGCGAGGGCCGTGCCCGGGGTGCCGCGCAGGGTGCCGTACGGGCCGGCCGCGTCGAGCGCGAGCCGCGCCTCCCGGCGCACCCCGCGGCTGACGGTCAGCCGTTCGATCGCCACGCCCGCCACGCCGGCCGCCGCGACCACCCCGAGGGCGATGCCCGCGCCCCGGCGCCAGCCGCCGCCCGCCCGCGCGGCGACGCTCGCCACCGCCCGGGCCGCGGCGTCCCCGCTCACTCGGACGCCCCCCGGTACACCCGGGGCACCCGGGAGCCGATCCGGGTGACGATCTCGTAGGCGATGGTGTCCGCGGCCTCGGCCCAGTCCTGGACGGTGGGCTCGCCCCGGTCGCCCGGGCCGAACAGCACCGCCTCCGCGCCCTCCTGGAGCTTCTGCCCGTCGAGGTCCACCACGAACTGGTCCATCGCGATCCGGCCCGCGACCCGCCGCCACTCCCCGCCGACCAGCACCGGGCCCCGCCCCGAGGCGTGCCGCGGAACGCCGTCGCCGTAGCCGACCGGGACCAGCCCGAGGACCGTCTCCCGTCCGGTGACGTACCGGTGGCCGTAACTGACGCCGTGTCCGGCCGGCGCCCGTTTGACCAGGGCCAGCGAGGCGCTGAGCGTCATCACCGGCCGCAGCCCCAGCTCGGCGGCGGTGCCCAACTCCGGGGCGGGCGACACCCCGTACATCGCGATGCCGGTGCGCACCAGGTCGAAGTGGGTGTCCGGCAGGGTCAGCACGGCCGGCGAGTTGGCCAGGTGCCGCACCTCGGGGCGCACCCCCTCGCCCTCCGCGTGGGCCACCATCCGGCGGAACGTCCCCAACTGGTCGGCGACCGAGGCGTGGCCGGGCTCGTCGGCACAGGCCAGGTGCGACCACAGGCCGACCACCCGCAGGTCCCCGGCGGCCTCGCCGGCGAGCGCCGCGGCCACCAACTCGGGCCAGTCGGCGGGGAGGCAGCCGTTGCGGCCCAGACCGGTGTCCGCCTTCAGGTGGACCCGGGCGGGCCGGCCCGCCTCCCGGGCCGCGGCGGTCACCTCGGCCAGCGCCCACATCCCGCTCACCGACACGTCCAGGTCCGCCTCCACGGCCTCCCGCCACGGGTCGCCCGGCGTCCACAACCAGCACATGATCCGGCCGCCGACGCCCGCCGCCCGCAACGCCAGCGCCTCCTGCGGAGTGGCGGTGCCCAACCACTCGGCGCCGGCCTCGATCGCGGCCCGCGCACAGGGCAGCGCCCCGTGCCCGTAGCCGTCGGACTTCACGACGGCCATCAGGGCGGAGCGGGGCGCCCGGGCCCGCAGGGCGCGGACGTTGGCGCGCAGCGCGTCCAGGTCGATCTCGGCGCGGACGCGGCTGGGCTGCGGTGGTGTCTGGCTCATCGCGCCGATTGTCTCAGAGACCCCGCTTCCCGCCCCTGCACCGGCTCCCCCGCCCGCCCGGGTGTGGGGCGCGTCACGCACCGAGCAGCGAGGCCCAGGCGGCGGGGAGCGCCCCGGCGACCTCGTCCGCGGTCAACGGCACCCCGCGCTCCGCCGCGCTGCGCGCCGCCAGGCCGTGCAGGTACGCGGCGACCGAGGCCGCGTCCAGCGGGGCGACCCCGGCCGCCAGCAGCGAGCCGGCGAGCCCCGACAGCACGTCCCCGCTGCCGGCGGTCGCCAGCCACGGCGTGCCCATCGGGTTCGCCCGCACCGGCTGCGCCGGGTCCGGGGACGCCACCAGGGTGGTGGAGCCCTTCAACAGGACCGTGGCCCCGAACCGGGCCGCCAACTCCCGCACCGAGGTGAGCCGGGCCGCCTCCACCCGCCCCCGCGACACCCCGAGCAGCGCCGCCGCCTCCCCGGCGTGCGGGGTGAGCAGGGTGGGCGCCCCCCGGTCCCGGACCCGGGCCGGGTCCAGCGGGCGCAACCCGTCCGCGTCCACCAGGACCGGCACGTCCGCGTCGAGGACCTCCTGCACCGCGCCGACCGTGTCGCCGCCCTCGCCGATGCCGGGGCCCACCACCCACGCCTGCACCCGGCCGGCCCGGGTCGGCGGCCCCTCGTGCACCAGCGCCTCCGGGAACCGGGCGATCACCGCGTCGGCGGCCCGCCCCACGTACCGCACGGCCCCGGCGCCGCCGCGCAGGGCGCCCGCCACCGCGAGCACCGCCGCCCCCGGGTAGCGGGCGGAGCCGGCGACCACCCCGACCACCCCGCGCCGGTACTTGTCGCTCTCCCCGGTCGGCACCGGCAGCAGCCGCGCCACGTCCCGGTGGTGCAGCGACTCCACCGCCGGGACGGACGGCAGGTGCGGACCCAGGCCGATGTCGACCAGCCGCACGGTGCCCGCGTACTCCCGGGCCGGGTCGATCAGCAGCGCCGGCTTGTGGGTGCCGAAGGTGACGGTCGCGTCGGCGCGCAGCGCCTCCCCGCGCACCTCGCCGCTGTCGGCCTCGGTGCCGCTCGGCAGGTCCACCGCCACCACCACCGCGTTCGCCCCGCGCGCCGCCCGGGCCAGCGGCACCGCGTCCGGGCGCAGCCCGCCCCGGCCGCCGATGCCGGTGATGCCGTCCAGCACCAGATCGGCGCCGGCCAGCGCGGCGAACGGGTCCGCCGCGATCCGGCCGCCGGCCCCGGTGAACGCGGCGAGCCCCCCGGCGTGGGTGCGGTCCGGGGCCAGGAGCACCGCGCCGACCCCGGCGCCCCGGCGGGCCAGGCGGGCGCCCGCGTACAGGGCGTCACCGCCGTTGTCACCGCTGCCGACGAGCAGCACCACCCGGGCCCCGTACACCCGGCCCAGCAGATCGGCACAGGCGGCGGCCAGCCCGGCGGCGGCCCGCCGCATCAACTCCCCTTCCGGGAGCCGCGCCATCAGCGCGGCCTCGGCGTTCCGGACGGTCTCCACGTGGTGAGCGGTGCGCATGGGACGAGTCTGCCGCAGCGGGCGGCCCCGGACCCCGGGGAATGCGCCGGCTGGCCCCCGCCCGGTGACGGCCGCTCAGCCCTCGGCGACGACCACCGCGGAGGCCACCCCCGCGTCATGGCTCAGGGACACGTGCCAGGAGCGGACGCCCAGGGCCTCGGCGCGGGCGGCGACCGTGCCGCGCACCCGCAGCCGGGGCTGCCCGTTCTCCTCCACCCACACCTCGGCATCGGTCCAGATCAGTCCGGGCGGCGCCCCCAGCGCCTTGGCCAGCGCCTCCTTGGCCGCGAACCGGGCGGCCAGCGAGGCGACCCCGCGCCGCTCCCCGTCCGGCAGGCAGAGCTCCGCCGGGACGAACAGCCGCTCGGCGAGGTGCGGCGTCCGCTCCAGCGCGGCGGCGAACCGCTCGATCTCGGCCACGTCGATGCCCACCCCGATGATCACCCGGTCACCGTACCCCCGTCCGGTGCGCCCGGCGCGCCCCGCGGTCCCGTCCGTGCGGCGCGGCCCCCGCGGGGCGGCCCGCCCGCCGGCGGTCGTGCTCGCCCGCCCGGGTGCACCGCGCCCGGCGCGCCGGGCGACGCGCCCCGGGTGACGTACCCCACCTCCCGTCCGGGTCGCACAGCCGCGACAATGATCAGGTGATCTCCCCGGTGTCCCTGCCGCCCCACCCGGCCCCCCGCTCCCGGCCGGACGCCACGCCGTACCTCGACCTCACCCGGGCCGAGTGGAGCGCCCTGCGTGACAAGACCCCGCTGCCGCTCTCCGCGGCCGAGGTCGAGGAGCTGCGCGGCCTCGGGGACGTCATCGACCTGGACGAGGTCCGGGACATCTACCTTCCGCTGTCGCGGCTGCTGAACCTGTACGTGGGCGCCACCGACGGGCTGCGGAGCGCGCTCAACACCTTCCTCGGGGAACAGGGCTCCCAGTCGGGGACGCCGTTCGTGATAGGGATCGCCGGTTCGGTGGCGGTCGGCAAGTCCACGGTCGCCCGGCTGCTGAAGGCGCTGCTGGCCCGCTGGCCCGAGCACCCGCGGGTGGAGCTGGTCACCACGGACGGCTTCCTGCTGCCGATGCGCGAACTGGAGGCCCGCGGGCTGACCTCCCGCAAGGGCTTCCCCGAGTCCTACGACCGCCGGGCGCTGACCCGGTTCGTCGCCGACGTGAAGGCCGGCAAGGACGAGGTGAGCGCGCCGGTCTACTCCCACCTGATCTACGACATCGTGCCCGGTGAACGGCTCACCGTCCGCCGGCCCGACATCCTGATCGTGGAGGGCCTCAACGTCCTCCAGCCGGCGCTGCCCGGCCGGGACGGGCGCACCCGGGTGGGCCTCGCCGACTACTTCGACTTCAGCGTGTACGTGGACGCCCGGGTGGAGGACGTCGAACGCTGGTACCTGAGCCGCTTCCGCAAGCTGCGCGAGACCGCCTTCCAGGACCCGAACTCGTACTTCCGCCGCTACACCCAGGTCTCCGAGGAGGAGGCCCTCGCCTACGCGGCCACCACCTGGCGGACCATCAACAAGCCCAACCTGGTGGAGAACGTGGCGCCCACCCGGGGGCGGGCCACCCTGATCCTGCGCAAGGGCCCGGACCACAAGGTGCAGCGGCTGAGCCTGCGCAAGCTCTGACCGGCGCCCTGGTTGCCCGTGTGACGCGTGGTTAGGGTGAGGCATGCTGCATCTGCGTCTGATCACCCCGGCGGACCGCACCGACGAGGTGGTCCGGCTGATCGAGGGCACGGTGGGCACCACCCATCTGGCCGTGCTGACCGGCGCGGCCCGCGACCCCGAGGGCGACGTGGTGATGTGCGACGTCGCCCGGGAGGCCGGCGACGACCTGATCGCGGCGCTGCGCAAGGCCGGGATCGACGAGTGCGGGTCGATCGCCGTGGAGAACATCGACCTGTCCCTCTCCCGGCGGGCCGACCGGGCCGAGGAGGACGCCCCCGGCGAGGGCGCCGACGCCGTGCTGTGGGAGCACCTGACCGATCTGACCCACGAGGAGTCCACGCTCACCGTCACCTACGTGGCGTTCCTGTCGGTGGCGACGATGCTCGCGGCCTGCGGGGTGATGCTGGACAACGCCATCCTGATCGTGGGTGCCATGGCGGTGGGGCCCGAGTTCGGGCCGCTGGCCGGCATCTCCACCGCCCTGGTGCACCGGGCGCCCGGGCTGGTGGGGCGGTCCCTGTGGGCGCTGCTCGCCGGCTTCGTGCTGGCGATGACCGCCACCGCCGGCTTCGCCTGGCTGATGGACGCGCTGGGGCTGTTCACCACGGAGATGATCGAGGCGGACCGGCCCAACACCGCGTTCATCTGGCAGCCCGACTGGATGTCCTTCGTGGTCGCGTTCCTCGCCGGGGTCGCCGGCACCCTCTCGCTGACCTCGGCCAAGTCGGGGGCGCTGATCGGGGTGGCCATCTCCGTCACCACGGTGCCCGCCGCCGCCAACGCGGCCGTCGCCTTCAGCTACCGCGACTACGCCCAGACCACCGGGTCGACCCTGCAACTCCTCGCCAACCTCGGCGGGATCGTCCTCGCCGGGACGCTCACCCTGATCGCCCAGAAGTGGTTCTGGGGCCGCCGCCACGGCCCCGCGCCGAAGACCGCCCGCTGACGGGTGCGCGGGGCCCCGGTCGGGACCCCGCGCACTCCGGTACCGCCACCGGCTACGAGCGCCACCACGGGCGGGAGGTGTCCCGCAGGACGTTCGTCCCGCAGTGCACCTCACCGCCGCCGAGGTGGTACGAGTAGTAGTCATCCAGGTAGGCGGTGGTGAACCCGGCGCGGGCGTACGCCTTCCGCACCGCCTCGCCGAAGACGTCCTTGCCGCCGATCACCGGGCCCCACTGCTTGGGCGCCAGGTACCGCGAGTCGCTGAGCACGATCCCGTTGACGGCGCCCGGCACGTAGGCGATGGTGCGCGGCGCCGTCGGGACGGGTGCCGCCGAGCGCTCGGCGGCGTCGGCGAGCCCGGGCCGCACCGTGGACCAGGCGTCGGCGTTCAGCCGGCCGAGTCGCCCGGACCGGGCGAGGCCGGTCGGCATCTCGTACTGGGCGAACAGCGCCGGCACCCGCACGACCTCGGCGTCGGTGAGGCCCGTCTCGCGCTGGAGGACGCGCAGATTGGCCTCGATCTTGTCGGCGGCCCGCTGGTTGTCGGCGAGGAACGTCGGGTCGGCCAGCTTCTGGGCGATCGTGGTGCGCGGCACCGTGATGCCGAACTTGTCGGGCGCCGAGAACATCCGCTTGCCGCCGTTCCCCGCGGCCTGCGCGTCCTTCAACAGCTGGAGGCCGGCGGACGGATCGGCGAGTCCCAGGCGCCAGCCGCGCGGGGTGTCCGCGGGCAGGAACTGGACGAACTCGTCGACGTGGCCCACCTCCAGCCAGGAGGTGTCCAGCAGCAGCGGCGACTGCGCGCCCTGCGAGGCCAGGAAGGTGGACATCGACTTCGCGGGGCGCATGCCCTCCCCGACCCGCTCCCCCATGATGATCCGCCCGGCCGGGTACGACTTCCCGCCGTGTGCGTAGGGGGGGATGGTCTCCAGGTTGCCCATGGAGTTGAGGGTCTGCGACTCGTCGGACGGGTGGGGCCCCGCCAACTGGACCACGCCGATGTCCGGGCCGCGCAGCTTCGCGTACAACTGCCGCCCGCCCGGGCGGTCCTGGGCCGAGCGGATCATGACCCGCAGGGCGTGCGGCCGGCCGTCCGCGCCGGTCATGCTGACGTAGCCGGGCTCCACGAAGTCCTGCGCCCACACGTCGTTGGTGGCCAACTTGCGCACCGGCTTGGTGATCCCGGCCGCCTTGACCTCGCGCTCCAGGCCCCGGACGAAGCGGTGCTGGTCCTCGGACCACTCCGGGTAGTCCGGGTCCCGGGACACCTTGCTGACCAGCACCTCCTTGGCCCGCTGGAGGTGGTGGTGGGTCAGCACCGGCGCGGTGCGCAGGGTGACGTCGTCCCGGGTGGTGGCGGTGCCCTCGGTGACGGTCAGCCGGACCCGGACCGTGCCGTCCCAACGGGCCGCGTCGCGCACCACGTCGGTGGCCTCGACGCCGAGCTCCACCCCGCGGCGCAGCTCGGCGGCGGTGAGCCGGGTGGTGGGCTTCAGGTGCTTCCAACCGCCGGCCCGCTTCACGAAGATCCGGGCCTTCGCGGCCTCGCCCTGCACCCGGGCCGTGCCGTGCGCCCCGTCGGCGAGCGAGGGCAGCGGCACCGACCGCAGCCGCGCCAGGTCCTCGGCGTCGCGGGCACCGTTCAGCACGGTGTCCGCGGCGTCGTGACAGCGGGCCAGCAAGGCGTCGGAGAGCGGCCGGCCCCGGGCGTCGGTCATCGTGCAGCGGCGGCCGTCGTCGTCGACGTTCGGCAGGACCACCGCACCGCGCCCGCGGGTCCAGGTGTCCTCGCCCGCCACGTCGGACGCGCCCCGCACGTCCACCCGGCCGTCGCGGTCGACGTCCGCCCGCAGATCGGCCCGGGGCGCCGGGCCGGGGGCCGCCGTCGCCTGCACCGGTATCGCTCCCAGCAGCGCACCGACGACGCCGGTGGCGATCGCCGTGGTTCTCCAACTCCGCGTGTTCACCCGTGCCTCCTCGTTCCCTTCTCGTTCTTCGCAGGGAAAGAAGGGAACGGAGGGGGCAGGGTTGACAGCGGGGACCGCAAAGCGGTGGGGGCGGGGAAAAGCCGCCGGAAGTCGTCGCTCCGGCGGCTGAGATTCACCCCAAGGAGGACTTGACGGCGTCCGCGAGTCGTCCGGCCACCGAGCGGGCCTGGTCGATGTCGGCGGCCTCGACCATCACCCGCACCAGCGGCTCGGTGCCCGAGGAGCGCAGCAGCACCCGGCCCGTCTCGCCCAGCTCCCGCTCGGCCTCGACGACCGCGGCGGCCAGCTCGGCGGAGGTGGCGACCCGGGACTTGTCCACGTCCGGCACGTTGACCAGGACCTGCGGCAACCGCTCCATCACGGAGGTCAGTTCGGCGAGGCTGCGGCCGGTGTCGGCGACCCGGGCGGCGAGCATCAGCCCGGTCAGGGTGCCGTCCCCGGTGGTGGCGTGGTCGAGGATGATCACGTGCCCGGACTGTTCGCCGCCGAGCGCGTAGCCGTGCTCCTTCATCGCCTCCAGGACGTAGCGGTCGCCCACCCCGGTCTGCACGAACGCCAGCCCCTCGCGCTCCATGGCCAGCTTGAAGCCCAGGTTGGACATCACGGTGGCGACGACGGTGTCGGAGCGCAGCGCCCCCCGCTCCCGCAGCGCCAGCGCGAGGACGGCGAGGATCTGGTCCCCGTCCACCTCGGCCCCCGTGTGGTCGACGGCCAGGCAGCGGTCGGCGTCGCCGTCGTGGGCGATGCCGAGGTGCGCGCCGTGCTGGACCACGGCGGCCTTCAGCTGCTCCAGGTGGGTGGAGCCGCAGCCGTCGTTGATGTTGAGCCCGTCGGGTTCGGCACCGATGGTGACGACCTCGGCACCGGCCCGGGCGAACGCCTCCGGGGAGACCCGGGCGGCGGCGCCGTGCGCCTCGTCCAGGACGACCTTCAGCCCGTCCAACCGGTTGGGCAGCACCCCGATCAGATGGGCCACGTACTGGTCGAAGCCCTCGTCGTAGTCCCGGACCCGGCCGACGCCGGCCCCGGTGGGCCGCTGCCAGTCGGCACCGGCCGCGTACTGGGCCTCGATGCGGTCCTCCAGCTCGTCGGCGAGCTTGTGCCCGCCGCGGGCGAAGAACTTGATGCCGTTGTCCGGCATGGCGTTGTGGCTGGCGGAGAGCATCACGCCGAGGTCCGCGCCGAGCGCGCCCGTCAGGTACGCCACGGCCGGCGTGGGCAGCACCCCGACCCGCAGCACGTCGACGCCGGCGCTGGCGAGGCCCGCGACCACCGCGGCCTCCAGGAACTCCCCGGACGCCCGCGGGTCCCGGCCGACCACCGCGACCGGGCGATGGCCCTCGAAACTGCCCGCCTCGCCGAGCACGTGCGCCGCCGCGACGGAGAGGCCGAGCGCCAGCTCGGCCGTCAGATCCGCGTTGGCGACACCGCGCACGCCGTCCGTGCCGAAGAGTCGTCCCACTGGTGTCCTCCGAACATTCGCGCACCCCATCACGAGGCACCCCGAAGCTGTGAAACGGGTGCGGAGCCCCAGCGCTCCGCACCCCATGACCACGCGCACCCCGTCACCGCCGCCGGACGGACCGGGCGAGCGCGTACGCACATCCGAACACACCCGGCCGCCGGTACGGTTATCGGCCCGGTGTTCTCGACACCTGTATACGCCCCGCACCGCCCTCACACGAACGCCCCGGCTGCACAGGGGCGTGCCGCCGGGGCGAACGGGTGGTGCGAGCGGGCTGGTCCGCGGGGGACTAGCGCTTGCTGTACTGCGGAGCCTTGCGGGCCTTCTTCAGACCGGCCTTCTTGCGCTCGACCGCACGGTCGTCGCGGCGGAGGAAGCCGGCCTTCTTCAGCGCGCCGCGGTTGTTGTCCACGTCGGCCTCGTTCAGGGCGCGGGCCACGCCGAGGCGCAGGGCGCCGGCCTGACCGGAGACACCGCCACCGGCGATGCGGGCGACGACGTCGTAGCGACCGTCCAGCTCCAGCACCTTGAACGGCTCGTTGACTTCCTGCTGGTGCACCTTGTTCGGGAAGTAGTCCTCAAGGGTGCGACCGTTGATCTTCCACTTGCCGGTGCCCGGAACGATCCGGACGCGGGCGATGGCGTTCTTGCGACGGCCCAGGCCCGCGGCGGGCTGCGGGTCGCCGAAGTGCGACGCCAGGCTCTCGGACGTGTACTCGCCCTCCAGGGGGAGCTCCGTCTCGGTGGTGTACTGCTCGATGTCGACGGCCTCTGCGTCGTCCAGAGGCTGCTCAACGGTGGTCTCGGCCACGATTCTCCTCAGATTCTTTTCGGTCTTAGGGGGTGTGGCCGGACTTACTGCGCGACCTGGGTGAACTCGAACGGCACCGGCTGCTGCGCAGCGTGCGGGTGCTGGTCGCCCGAGTAGACCTTCAGCTTCGAGAGCATCTGACGGCCGAGGGTGTTCTTGGGCAGCATGCCCTTGACGGCCTTCTCGACGGCCTTCTCGGGGTTCTTGGCGAGCAGCTCGTCGTAACGGACGGAGCGCAGACCACCCGGGTAACCGGAGTGGCGGTACGCCATCTTCTGGGTCTTCTTGTTGCCGGACAGGTGCACCTTGTCCGCGTTGATGATGATGACGAAGTCACCGGTGTCAACGTGGGGGGCGTAGATCGGCTTGTGCTTGCCCCGCAGAAGGGTGGCGGCGGTCGACGCCAGACGGCCCAGGACGACGTCCCGGGCATCGATGACGTGCCACTGGCGGGTGACATCGCCGGGCTTGGGGCTGTACGTACGCACGGTTCGTAGCCTTCGCTTCTTCAGTGAATGGGTCCTGACAGGGCCACCCAAGACGATCACGACAGCCCTAGCCGCACATCAGTGACGCAAACCGAGTGCTTGCCGCTGGTCATCGGCCCGGTGGACCGGTGTAAGGGCCCCTCACGTGAGAATGAGCAAGCCAATACACACAACGAACCAGCAGGATACCCAGCACCGCCCGGACGGGTCAAAACGAGTGCCCGACACCGCGCGGGAACCCCCGCCGCCCGCACTCCCCCGGTACGGGGAGTCACCCCGGCGGCCCCCTCAGTACACTGCCGCCCATGAGCTTCGGGCAGGGGGGACCCGCGCACGGCCCCGGGGGACCGCAGGGTCCGTGGGACGGCGCGCACCAGGGCCAGCACGGGCAGCACGGGCAGCACCAGGGGTTGGCGAACGCACCGGGCACCCCGGACTGGGCCGCCATGGCGGACGCCTCCGCCACCGACAACCGCCGCAAGCGGTTGCTGGTGGTCCTCGGCGCCGCCCTGGCCACCGTCGCGGTGGGCGCCGCGGTCGCCGTGGCGATCGTCACCACCGGCGAGGACTCCCCGGCCGCCGCCCCCAGCGCCACGGCCCCCTCCGGGTACGCCAGCGAGTCCGGCGGGCCGGCCCCCTCCTTCGCGGCGACCACGCCGCCGCCCCCGCCGAACCCGAAGGACTTCGTCTCCAGCGCGGCCAAGGACAAGGCCCCGATCAGCGCCGAGAGCCTCTTCCCCGGCCCCGAGGTGACCCTCGGCGGCACCGTGTACCGCCGGGGCGCCACCGGCTCCACCACCGCGTGCGCCGGGGTGACCCGCGGGGACCTCGGCGAGGTCCTCACCCGCAACGGCTGCACCCGGCTGATGCGCGCCACCTACGGCAAGGACGGCATCGCGGTCACCGTCGGCGTGGCCCTGTTCGACACCGAGGCGCAGGCGACCCGGGCCAAGGACCAGACGGACAAGGGCAACCTGCTCTCCCTCAGCGGCGCGGGCGTCTCCGGCTTCTGCAACACCACGGTCTGCCGCACCACCGCGAACTCCTACGGCCGCTACGCCTACTTCACCGTCGCCGGCCACACCAGCGGCAAGAACGTCACCCCCCAGGACCGTCCGGTCTACCGCACCGGCGACGACCTCGCCGAGTTCGCCTTCCGGCAGATCATCCGGCGCGGCGAGGCGCAGGCGGCGGCCGCCGCCGAGCAGCCCCTGTGAGCCGGGCGCCGGCGCCCGGTCAGCAGCACCCCGCGCCGGCGGTGCCGGGCAGGGTGCGCCGGTTGCGGGCCTCACGGCTCCGTGCGGCCAGCAGTTCGTCCGCGGGGTAGGCGACCTCCTCCAGGGTCAGCCCGTGCGGGCGCACCACGTGCACCGCGGAGTCGCGCACCCCGGCGGCCAGCACCTTCGCGGGCCACTCGGGGCCGCGGTGCCCGTCGCCGACGAACAGCAGCGCCCCGATCAGCGAGCGCACCATGTTGTGGCAGAACGCGTCGGCCCGGACCGTGGCGGTGACGACGCCGTCGCTCCCCCGCTCCAGCCACAGCTCCTGGAGGGTGCGGATGGTGGTGGCGCCCTCCCGCTTCTTGCAGTACGCGGCGAAGTCGTGCTCCCCGACCAGCCCGCGCGCGGCCTCGTTCATGGCCTCGACGTCCAGCGGCCAGTCGTGCCACAGCACGTGCCCGCGCAGCAGCGGGTCGACCCCGCCCGGGTGGTCGGTGACCCGGTACGCGTACCGGCGCCAGATCGCCGAGAACCGGGCGTTGAACCCGGCCGGCGCCTCCTCGGCCCGCCACACCCGCACGTCCTTGGGGAGCCGCCCCGCGAGCCGCTTCAACAGCTTCTCCCGGTGCTCCTCCCACACCCCGGCCGGCAGGTCCACGTGCGCCACCTGGCCGCGGGCGTGCACCCCGGCGTCGGTGCGTCCGGCCACGGTCAGCTCGTAGGACGCCCCGCCGGACCGGGTCACGGTCCGCAGCGCGTCCTCCACCACGGCCTGCACGGTGCGCTGCCCCCGGGCCTGCTTGGCCCAGCCGGAGAACTCCGTCCCGTCGTACGACAGGTCCAGCCGCACCCGGACGTGCCCGGGCTCCACCTCGTCACTCACAGTTCCATCCTCCCAACCAACGACGACCCGCGGTCCCGCCCCGGCAGACGGAAGCGGGCCCGCCCCCGGAGGGGCGGACCCGCTTCTGCACGGCGCGAAGGCGTCAGGCGTCCTTGGACTCGCCATCGGCGGGCTTGGCGTCCTCGACGGCCTCGGTGACGGGGGCCTCGGCGGCCTCCTTCTTGAGGGCGTCTTCCTTGACGGCGCGCTTGGTGGCCGCCTCGGCCTCACCGGTGGCCTGCTGGGCCACGGTCAGGGCCTCGACCAGCTCGATGACCGCCATCGGCGCGTTGTCGCCGCGACGGTTGCCGATCTTGGTGATGCGGGTGTAGCCACCCGGGCGGTTCTCGTAGCGCGGGCCGATCTCCGTGAAGAGCGTGTGCACGACGCTCTTGTCGGTGATGACCTGGAGCACCTGACGGCGGTTGTGAAGGTCGCCCTTCTTCGCCTTGGTGACCAGACGCTCGGCGTAGGGCCGCAGACGGCGGGCCTTGGCCTCGGTGGTGGTGATGCGCCCGTGCTCGAAGAGCGACTTGGCGAGGTTCGCCAGCAGCAGCTTCTCGTGCGCGGCGCTGCCGCCCAGACGGGCACCCTTGGCGGGCTTCGGCATGGTGTTTCTCCTTGTGTGCTGCACCGGCCGTGTCAGGTACCGGTGACAGTTCCCGCGGGGCGGACGCCCCGCGGAAGGTCAGGGGTCGCCCACCGGTGGGGCACCGGACGGACCGGCGCCCCACCGGGCGGCGACTAGTACTGCTCGGTCTCGACGAAACCGGCGTCCGCGTCGTCGTCGGCGCCGAAGGCGTCGGCGGCGGCGGTCGGGTCGAATCCGGGCGGGCTGTCCTTGAGGGCCAGGCCCATGCCGGCCAGCTTCGCCTTGACCTCGTCGATGGACTTCGCACCGAAGTTGCGGATGTCCAGGAGGTCCGCCTCCGAGCGGGCGACGAGCTCGCCCACGGAGTGGATGCCCTCGCGCTTGAGGCAGTTGTAGGAGCGGACGGTGAGTTCCAGCTCCTCGATCGGCAGCGCCAGGTCGGCGGCGAGGGCGGCGTCCGTGGGGGACGGGCCCATGTCGATGCCCTCGGCGTCGATGTTCAGCTCGCGGGCCAGGCCGAAGAGCTCGACCAGGGTCTTGCCGGCCGACGCCATGGCGTCGCGCGGGCGCATGGCCTGCTTGGTCTCGACGTCGACGATCAGCTTGTCGAAGTCGGTGCGCTGCTCGACTCGGGTCGCCTCGACCTTGTAGGTGACCTTGAGGACCGGCGAGTAGATCGAGTCGACCGGGATGCGGCCGATCTCCTGGCCGACCTGCTTGTTCTGCACGGCGGAGACGTAGCCGCGACCGCGCTCGACGGTCAGCTCCATCTCCAGCTTGCCCTTGCCGTTGAGGGTGGCGAGGACCAGGTCGGGGTTGTGCACCTCGACACCGGCCGGCGGCGCGATGTCGGCGGCGGTGACCAGGCCGGGGCCCTGCTTGCGCAGGTACATCACGACCGGCTCGTCGTGCTCCGAGGAGACGACCAGCTGCTTGATGTTGAGGATCTGGTCGGTGACGTCCTCCTTGACGCCCGGCACGGTGGTGAACTCGTGCAGGACGCCGTCGACGCGGATCGACGTGACCGCCGCACCCGGGATCGAGGAGAGGAGCGTACGGCGCAGGGAGTTGCCGAGGGTGTAGCCGAAGCCCGGCTCCAGCGGCTCGATCACGAACCGGGAACGGAACTCGTCGACGACCTCTTCGGTCAACGAGGGACGCTGAGCGATCAGCATGTGTGGATCAGATCCTTCGGTCGTGGACGCCCGCTATTTGACGTCCGACGGGTGGTGCGTGGAACAAGGGTACGGGCGACATGCCCCGAGAAGGGAGCATGTCGCCCGAGACACCGCATCGACCACGGGTGCGTGACGCACCTGGGGTCAGACACGCCTCCGCTTGGGCGGGCGGCAGCCGTTGTGCGGGGTGGGGGTGACGTCCTGGATCGAGCCGACCTCCAGGCCGGTGGCCTGGAGCGAACGGATCGCGGTCTCACGGCCGGAGCCGGGACCCTTGACGAAGACGTCGACCTTGCGCATGCCGTGCTCCTGCGCGCGGCGCGCGGCCGACTCGGCGGCCATCTGCGCGGCGAACGGGGTCGACTTGCGGGAGCCCTTGAAGCCGACGTGGCCGGCGGAGGCCCAGGAGATCACGTTGCCCGTGGGGTCCGTGATCGAGACGATCGTGTTGTTGAACGTGCTCTTGATGTGCGCGTGGCCGTGAGCGACGTTCTTCTTTTCCTTGCGGCGCACCTTCTTGGCGGCACCCTGACGACCCTTGGGGGGCATCTGCTTCTCCTACGGGAGGTGGTCGGTCCTACAGCGAAGACCGCTGACTAGCGTCCGCTGCGGACTACTTCTTGCCCGGCTTCTTCTTACCGGCGATGGCGCGACGCGGGCCCTTGCGGGTGCGGGCGTTGGTGCTGGTGCGCTGTCCGTGGACGGGCAGGCCGCGGCGGTGGCGCAGACCCTGGTAGCAGCCGATCTCGACCTTGCGGCGGATGTCCGCCTGGATCTCGCGACGGAGGTCACCCTCGGTCTTGAGGTTGTTGTCCACGTACTCGCGGATCTTGACCAGCTCCTCCTCGGAGAGGTCGCGAACGCGGGTGTTCGGGTTCACACCGGTCTCGGCCAGCGTCTGCTGGGAAAGGGTCCGGCCGATGCCGAACACGTAGGTGAGGGCGACCTCCACGCGCTTTTCGCGCGGGATGTCAACACCGGAAACGCGTGCCATTCAATGGCTCCAGTTTGATTCTTCGGAGGTCTTCCGCAGGACGATTCCCCTCCGCCGACCCTTGCGGGTGGTACGGAGCGGGTCCCCGGCCTCCGACCGGGGGTGTCGGACCGTTGCCGGCCCGGGTCCTGCGTATGTACACGTCGTGCTGCGTCGCGTGAGTTCTGCGGGTGCAGAAGGTGCGGTCGTGCGTCAGCCCTGGCGCTGCTTGTGGCGCGGGTTGTCGCAGATGACCATGACCCGACCGTGACGGCGGATCACCCTGCACTTGTCGCAGATCTTCTTGACGCTCGGCTTGACCTTCATGGTTGTGAGGTTCTCCGGGTCAGTGCCATCGACCCCGGACGCGGACCGTGCGGTCCGACCCCGGGGCGCGGGCAAGATCTACTTGTAGCGGTAGACGATCCGGCCACGCGTCAGGTCGTACGGAGACAGCTCCACCACGACCCGGTCGTCAGGGAGGATGCGGATGTAGTGCATGCGCATCTTGCCGCTGATGTGTGCCAGGACCTGGTGGCCGTTCTGGAGCTCGACCTTGAACATGGCGTTCGGAAGAGACTCGACGACAGTGCCCTCGATCTCGATGGCACCTTGCTTCTTGGCCACGCTTCGCCCTTCGAATCGACTACCTTGGCCGGCCCACGCTCAACCCCGCCCGTCCACATGAGGACACACGGGTACACGAGAGCCGACGAGTCAGTCTACGTCAGCGCACCAGGAAACACGAATCGAGGAATGATGCCCCATCCGCGAGATCCTTAAGCGACCCGACACGCCCCCGCCGCCACGACGGACCCGCACGTCAGCGCGGTCCGGGGCTCAGCCCAGCGGGTCCGGGGCGGCCGTGACCCCGTACTCGGCGAGCCGCGCCCGACCGCAGTCCGGGGCGGTGAGCACCAGCGGGCCCTCCTCCGTCAGCGCCACCGAGTGCTCCCAGTGCGAGGACCAGCTGCCGTCCGTGCTGACCACGGTCCAGTCGTCCTCCAGCACCGCCGTCTTCGGGGTGCCCAGCGACACCATCGGCTCGATCGCCAGACAGAACCCGGGCACCAGCTTCGGCCCCTTGCCGCGGCGCCGCTCCACGTAGTTCAGCAGGTGCGGCTCCATGTGCATCTCGGTGCCGATGCCGTGCCCGCCGTAGTCCTGGACGATCCCGTACTTCCCGCCGCCGACCTTCGGCTGCCGGCGGATGTAGGTCTCGATCGCCCGGGAGACGTCCACCAGCCGGTTCCCCGCCTTCATCGCGGCGATGCCCGCCCACATCGACTCCTCGGTCACCCGGGACAGCTCCACCAGCTCCGGCGCGTGCCCCGAGCCCACGAACGCGGTGAACGCGGCGTCGCCGTGCCAGCCGTCCACCACCGCGCCCGCGTCCACCGAGATCACGTCCCCGTCCTTGAGGACCACCTCGTCGCTGGGGATGCCGTGCACCACCACCTCGTTCACCGAGGTGCAGATGGTCGCGGGAAAGCCCCCGTACCCCAGGAAGTTCGACGTCGCCCCGTGCTCGGCGAGGACCTTCCGGGCGACCTGGTCCAGGTCCCTGGTCGTCGCCCCGGGCACCGCGGCCTCACGCGTGGCCGCGTGCACCGCGGCCACGACCAGCCCCGCCGCCCTCATCTTGGCGATCTGGTCGGGGGTCTTGATCTGCACCATGACGGCAGGGGCCTTTCTGCAACGGTTGACGGTCCACCCCCACGATATTCCCTGGGCGGGGGCCGCTCGCCCCGTTCCCCGCGCCCCCACCGCCCCCGGGCACCCGGGGCCCGGCCCCGGGAAAGCGCGAACGGGCCCCGGGCCGGGAGCGGGGCGCGGGGCCCCGGTCCCGGGCCGGGGCCCGGACGGAGTGGGTGTGGCGGTGACGCCGGGTGCTACGCGTCGTCGCGCTTCAGCGCGGCCATCGCCCGCGCGGTCACCTCGTCGACCTTGCCGAGCGCGGAGATGGTCACGACCAGCCCCTGCTCCCGGTAGTAGTCGATGATCGGCTCGGTCTGCGTGTGGTAGACCTCCAGCCGCTTGCGCACGGTGGTCTCGCTGTCGTCCTCGCGCTGGTACAGCTCCCCGCCGCAGACGTCGCAGACGCCTTCCACCGCGGGCTGCTTGTACACCACGTGGAACACGTGGCTGGAGTCCTTGCGGCAGATGCGCCGGCCGGCGATCCGCTTGACCACCTCGTCCTCGGGGACCTCGAGGTCGAGCACCGCGTCCAGCTTCATGGACTCGGCGGCGAGCGTCTCGTCCAGCGACTCGGCCTGCGAGACGTTGCGGGGGAACCCGTCGAGCAGGAACCCGCCCTCGGCGTCCGGCTGTTCCATGCGGTCCTTGGCCATCCCGATGGTGACCTCGTCCGGCACCAGGTTCCCGGCGTCCATGTACGCCTTGGCCTGCTTGCCGAGCTCCGTGCCCTGACTGATGTTGGCACGGAAGAGGTCGCCCGTGGAGATGTGCGGGATCGACAGGTTCTTGGCGAGGAACGCGGCCTGCGTACCCTTGCCCGCACCGGGCGGCCCGACGAGGACGATTCGCATCAGCGGAGGAACCCTTCGTAATTGCGCTGCTGGAGCTGGCTCTCGATCTGCTTCACCGTCTCCAGACCAACGCCGACGATGATGAGGATGCTGGTGCCACCGAACGGGAAGTTCTGGTTGGCTCCGAAACCCGCCAACGCCATTGTTGGCACCAGAGCGATCAGCCCCAGATACAGCGAACCCGGCCAGGTGATCCGGTTGAGCACGTAACTCAGGTACTCAGCCGTCGGTCGGCCAGCCCGGATGCCCGGGATGAACCCACCATACTTCTTCATGTTGTCCGCGACTTCCTCGGGGTTAAACGAGATCGCCACGTAGAAGAACGCGAAGAAGACGATCAGCAGGAAGTACGTGCTGATGTAGAACGGCGAGTCCATGTCCGTCAGGTTGCGCTCGATCCAGGTCTTCCAGCCGGAAGTGCCGCCCGCGAACTGTGCCACGAGTGCCGGGATGTACAGCAGTGACGAGGCGAAGATGACCGGGATCACACCCGCCTGGTTGACCTTCAGCGGAATGTAGGTGGAGGTGCCGCCGTAGGAACGGCGACCGATCATCCGCTTCGCGTACTGGACCGGAATGCGGCGCTGGGCCTGCTCGACGAAGACCACGAGGGCGACCATCACCAGGCCGACCAGGATGACGATGCCGAATTCGATCCAGCCGTCGGCCAGCTTGCCCTCTTCCTTGATCGCCCAGAGCGAGGCGGGGAAGGTCGCGGCGATCGAGATGAACATCAGGATCGACATTCCGTTGCCGATGCCGCGGTCGGTGATCAGCTCGCCGAGCCACATCACGACGGCCGCACCGGTCGTCATCACGATGACCATCGTGATGGTGGCGAAGATCGACTGGTCCGGCACGATCTCGCCGGCGCGCGCACAGCCCTGGAACAGGGTGCCGGTGCGGGCGGTGGCGGCCAGGGCGGTGCCCTGGAGGATGGCCAGCGCCATGGTCAGGTACCGGGTGTACTGGGTGATCTTCGCGGTGCCGGACTGGCCCTCCTTCTTGAGGGCTTCCAGTCGGGGGATGACCACCGTCAGCAGCTGGAGAATGATGCTCGCCGTGATGTACGGCATGATGCCGAGCGCGAAGACCGTGATCTGGAGCAGCGCGCCACCACTGAGCATGTTGACCAGACCGAACAGACCCTGGCTCGACTTCGCCTGGTCCACACAGAACTGGACATTCTCGTAGTTGACGCCGGGAATCGGCACATGCGTGCCGATCCGGTAGATCACGATGATGCCGAGAGTGAACAGCAGCTTCTTGCGCAGGTCGGGCGTCTTGAACGCCCGGGAGAACGCGCTGAGCACGGTGCCTCCTGCGACCCCCGCGCACGTGCGTCAGAGGTGACGGTCTTGAGGTTTCGACAAAGGAGTGGAGTTACAGCTAGACAACAACGCTCGCCACCTTACCGGCGCGCGTATGCCCCGTGGAACGACCAACCGGGGATACCCCTTTTGTGGGGTATCCCCGGTGGGATCGCTCAGTTCACCGTGACTCAGACGAGCTCGGTGACGGTACCGCCGGCAGCGGTGATCTTCTCCTTGGCGGAGCCGGAGACGGCATCGACCGTCACCGTCAGCGCCACGGAGACCTCACCCTGTCCGAGGACCTTGACGAGGCTGTTCTTGCGGACGGCACCCTTGGCGACCAGGTCGGCAACGGTGACCTCCCCACCCTCGGGGTAGAGGGCGGCGAGCTTGTCCAGGTTCACGACCTGGTACTCGGTCCGGAAGGGGTTCTTGAAGCCCTTGAGCTTCGGGAGACGCATGTGGAGGGGCATCTGCCCACCCTCGAAGCGCTCCGGAACCTGGTAACGGGCCTTGGTGCCCTTGGTGCCACGACCGGCCGTCTTACCCTTCGACGCCTCACCACGACCGACACGGGTCTTCGCGGTCTTGGCACCGGGGGCGGGACGGAGGTTGTGCACCCGCAGCGGGTTCTGCTCCGCCATGATTAGTCGACCTCCTCGACCGTCACGAGGTGGCGGACGGTGTGCACCATGCCGCGGAACTCGGGACGGTCCTCCTTGACGACCACGTCGTTCAGGCGCTTGAGCCCGAGCGAACGCAGGGTGTCACGGTGGTTCTGCTTGCTGCCGATGTACGACTTCGTCTGCGTGATCTTGAGGCGAGCCATTACGCACCCGCCCCGGCACGCGCACGGAGCAGGGCCGCGGGGGCCACGTCCTCAAGGGGCAGACCGCGGCGGGCCGCGATCTCCTCGGGACGCTGGAGGCCCTTCAGGGCCGCCACGGTCGCGTGCACGATGTTGATCGCGTTGTCGGAGCCGAGCGACTTCGACAGGATGTCGTGGACGCCGGCGCACTCCAGGACGGCGCGCACCGGACCACCGGCGATCACACCCGTACCGGGGGAAGCCGGCTTGAGCAGGACGACGCCCGCAGCCTTCTCGCCCTGGATCGGGTGGGGGATGGTGCCCTGGATGCGGGGGACCTTGAAGAAGTGCTTCTTGGCCTCCTCAACGCCCTTGGCGATGGCGGCCGGCACCTCCTTGGCCTTGCCGTATCCGACACCCACGGTGCCGTCACCGTCGCCCACCACGACCAACGCGGTGAAGCTGAAGCGACGACCACCCTTCACAACCTTGGCGACGCGGTTGATCGCGACGACGCGCTCAACGTACGCGGTCTTCTCGGCGGCAGCTGCGCCGCCGTCACGGCCCTTCCGGTCCCGCCGCTCGCCGCCACCGGCACCGCCACCGCGGCGCTGGGGTCCAGCCATGGGAATTACCTCTCTCTGTTTCCGCTAGCTACGAGCCGGCTTAGAACTTGAGCCCGGCCTCGCGGGCGGCGTCGGCCAGGGCGGCGATGCGCCCGGCGTACTGGTTGCCACCGCGGTCGAACACGACGGTCTCGACACCGGCGGCCTTCGCACGCTCGGCGACCAGGGCGCCGACCTGCTTGGCCTGCGCCGACTTGTCGCCCTCGCCACCGCGGATGCTGGTGTCCAGGGTCGACGCGGACGCAAGGGTGTGACCCTTGAGGTCGTCGATGACCTGGGCGACGATGTGACGGTTCGAACGCGTCACGACCAGACGGGGACGCTCGGCCGTACCGGAGACCTTCTTGCGGATCCGGATGTGGCGGCGCTTGATGGCGGCGCGCTTGTACGCGTCGCCCTTGGCGATCTTCGTGCCGTATGCCATGGCTTACTTACCCGCCTTTCCGACCTTGCGGCGGATGACTTCGCCCTCGTACTTGACGCCCTTGGCCTTGTACGGGTCGGGCTTGCGAAGCTTGCGGATGTTGGCCGCGACCTCGCCGACCTTCTGCTTGTCGATGCCCTCGACCGAGAGACGGGTCGGGGACTCCACCTTGAAGGCGATGCCCTCGGGCGCCTCGACCGTGATCGGGTGGCTGTAGCCCAGCGCGAACTCCAGGTTGGAGCCCTTCGCCTGGACGCGGTAGCCGACACCGCTGATCTCGAGCTTCTTCACGTAACCCTCGGTCACGCCGGTGATCATGTTCGCCACCAGCGTGCGGGACAGGCCGTGCAGGGCCTTGTTCTGCCGCTCGTCGTTGGGGCGGGTCACCTGGAGGGTGCCGTTCTCGCCCTTCTCGATCGCGATCGGGGCCACGATCGTGTGGGTCAGGGAGCCCTTGGGGCCCTTCACCTGGACCGTACGGCCGTCGATGGTGACGTCCACGCCGGCGGGAACCGTGATGGGGAGCTTGCCAATGCGCGACATAGCTGTTTCCTCCGTTCCCTTCCGCTACCAGACGTAGGCGAGGACTTCCCCACCCACGCCCTTCTTGCCGGCCTGCTTGTCGGTGAGGAGCCCGTGCGACGTGGAGATGATGGCCACGCCCAGGCCGCCGAGCACCTTCGGCAGGTTGGTGGACTTCGCGTACACCCGGAGACCGGGCTTGGAGATCCGCTTGATGCCCGCGATGGAGCGCTCACGGTTGGGGCCGAACTTCAGCTCCAGGACGAGGTTCTTGCCGACCTCGGCGTCCTCGACCTTCCAGCCCGTGATGAAGCCCTCCTGCTGGAGGATCTCCGCGATGTGCGACTTGATCTTGCTGTGCGGCATGCCCACGGAGTCGTGGTACGCCGAGTTCGCGTTCCGCAGACGCGTCAGCATGTCTGCGATCGGATCAGTCATGGTCATGAATTGGCCTTCGGCCTCTCTCGCCGGGGTTTCCTGTATGCGCCATCCCTCTCCCCACACAGGGGCGGGACGGGTGCGGCGCGGGGACCTACGGCGTAGTAAGCGTTGTCAGCGGGCCGCGCGGGCCCGCGTGCTTGACGGGCGGCAGACGCCCAACCCTCCCAGCCTAAGCCATGGAGGGTCGGGCCCCTACCGAACCGATGCCTACCGAGAGCGTCCGGTGGTTCCCGAAAGGGGGAACTACCAGCTGCTCTTGGTCACGCCCGGCAGCTCGCCGCGGTGAGCCATCTCACGGAGGCACACGCGGCACAGGCCGAACTTGCGGTAGACGGAGTGCGGACGACCGCAGCGCTGGCAGCGGGTGTACGCGCGCACACCGAACTTGGGCTTGCGGGCGGCCTTGGCAATCAGAGCCTTCTTCGCCATCTCGCTCACGCCTCCTTGAAGGGGAAGCCGAGGTGACGAAGGAGCGCACGGCCCTCAGCGTCGTTGGTCGCCGTGGTCACCACGGTGATGTCCATACCCCGGACGCGGTCGATCTTGTCCTGGTCGATCTCGTGGAACATGACCTGCTCCGTGAGACCGAAGGTGTAGTTGCCACGGCCGTCGAACTGCTTCGGCGACAGGCCGCGGAAGTCGCGGATGCGCGGCAGCGCGAGCGACAGGGTGCGGTCCAGGAACTCCCACATGCGGTCACCGCGGAGGGTGACGTGGGCGCCGATCGGCTGGCCCTCACGCAGCTTGAACTGCGCGATGGACTTGCGGGCCTTGGTGACGGCGGGCTTCTGACCCGTGATCGTGGTGAGGTCCTTGATGGCGCCCTCGATCAGCTTGGAGTCGCGGGCGGCGTCGCCCACACCCATGTTGACCACGATCTTGACGAGGCCCGGCACCTGCATGATGTTCTCGTGCGAGAACTCCTCACGCAGCTTGCCGATGATCTCCTCGCGGTACTTCGTCTTGAGGCGCGGAATGGTGGTCGTCATCAGATGTCCTCACCCGTCCGCTTGGCAACGCGGATCTTGTTGCCCTCGTCGTCGAAGCGGTAACCGACGCGGGTGACGACCTTCTTGCCGTCCTTCTCCACGACGAGCTGGACGTTGCTCACGTGGATCGGCGCCTCGGTGGTCACGATGCCGCCGGCCTGCGAGCCGCGCGCCGTCGGACCGGCCTTGGTGTGCTTCTTGACCCGGTTGACACCCTCGACCAGGACGCGGTCCTCGCGGGGGAAGGCCGCGATGACCTTGCCCTGCTTGCCCTTGTCCTTGCCGGTGATGACCTGTACCAGGTCGCCCTTCTTGATCTTCATGCTTACAGCACCTCCGGCGCGAGCGAGATGATCTTCATGAACTTCTTCTCGCGCAGCTCACGGCCGACCGGGCCGAAGATACGGGTGCCGCGGGGGTCGCCGTCGTTCTTCAGAATGACGGCGGCGTTCTCGTCGAAGCGGATGTACGAGCCGTCGGGACGGCGGCGCTCCTTGACGGTGCGAACGATGACGGCCTTGACGACGTCACCCTTCTTCACGTTGCCACCGGGGATCGCGTCCTTGACGGTGGCGACGATGACGTCACCGATGCCCGCGTAGCGACGACCGGAGCCACCGAGAACACGGATGCAAAGGATCTCCTTCGCGCCCGTGTTGTCGGCGACGCGCAGTCGCGACTCCTGCTGGATCACGTCTATCTCCTGTTTGTCTGCCGGTTCCCCGGGGGCCGCTTGCAGCGGCCCCCGGAGCCTGGCGGAACGGGACTCGAAGGGTTACCCCTTCGAGCTGATTACTTGGCCTTCTCGAGGATCTCGACGATGCGCCAGCGCTTCGTCGCGGACAGCGGCCGGGTCTCCATCAGGAGGACGCGGTCGCCGACGCCCGCGGCGTTCTGCTCGTCGTGCGCCTTGAGCTTGTTGGTACGGCGGATGACCTTGCCGTACAGGGCGTGCTTGACGCGGTCCTCGACGGCGACGACGACGGTCTTGTCCATCTTGTCGCTGACGACAAGACCCTCGCGGGTCTTGCGGAAGCCGCGGGCGGCGGTCTCTTCAGTCACGTTCTTCTCGCTCATCAGGCGTTCTCCACCGTCTCGATGCCGAGCTCACGCTCACGCATGAGGGTGTAGATCCGGGCGATGTCCTTGCGGACGGCCTTGAGCCGACCGTGGTTCTCAAGCTGGCCCGTCGCCGCCTGGAAGCGGAGGTTGAACAGCTCTTCCTTGGCCTCGCGGAGCTTGTTGAGGAGCTCCTCGTTGCCCAGCTCGCGCAGCTCGGACGCCTTGGTACCGGCCGACATCACGCTTCACCTGCCTCGCGCCGGACAATGCGGCACTTCATCGGAAGCTTGTGAGCAGCGCGGGTAAGCGCCTCACGCGCAATCTTCTCGTTCGGGTAGGACAGCTCGAACATCACCCGGCCCGGGTGGACGTTCGCGACCCACCACTCCGGCGAACCCTTACCGGAACCCATGCGGGTCTCGGCGGGCTTCTTCGTGAGCGGACGGTCCGGGTAGATGTTGATCCAGACCTTGCCGCCACGCTTGATGTGACGGGTCATCGCGATACGAGCGGCCTCGATCTGACGGTTCGTCACGTACGCCGGCGTGAGGGCCTGGATGCCGTACTCGCCGAACGCGACGGTCGTGCCGCCCTTGGCCTGACCACGCCGCTTGGGGTGGTGCTGCTTGCGGTGCTTGACCCTACGGGGGATCAGCATGGGTCAGCTCTCCGTTCCGCCACTAGTAGTCGACGCGGACTCAGCGGCCGGAGCGGCGGTCTCGGCGGGAGCCTCGGCCTTGGGGGCCTCGGCGCCGGCGGACTGCTGCTGCGGCCGACGGCCACGGCCACCGCGCTCGCCACCGCGGCCACCACGGCCGGCGGGACGGTCGGCGCCACCACGGGCCGGACGGTTGCCGGCACGGGCGGCGGCGTTCTCGGCGCGGACCTCGGCGATGTTCTTGACGTCGCCCTTGTAGATCCACACCTTGACGCCGATGCGGCCGAAGGTGGTCTTGGCCTCGAAGAAGCCGTAGTCCACGTTGGCACGGAGCGTGTGCAGGGGCACCCGGCCCTCGCGGTAGAACTCCGAGCGGGACATCTCGGCGCCGCCGAGACGGCCACCGCACTGGATCTTGATGCCCTTGGCGCCGGCCTTCATCGCCGACTGCATGCTCTTGCGCATGGCACGGCGGAAGGAGACGCGGGAGGACAGCTGCTCGGCGACGGCCTGGGCCACCAGCTGAGCGTCCGTCTCCGGGTTCTTGACCTCAAGGATGTTCAGCTGGACCTGCTTGCCGGTCAGCTTCTCCAGGTCACCGCGGATGCGGTCGGCCTCGGCGCCGCGGCGGCCGATGACGATGCCCGGACGCGCGGTGTGGATGTCCACGCGGACGCGGTCACGGGTGCGCTCGATCTCCACCTTGGAGATGCCGGCGCGCTCCATGCCGGACGTCATCATCCGACGGATGGCGACGTCTTCCTTGACGTAGTCCTTGTACAGCTTGTCGGCGTACCAGCGGGACTTGAAGTCCGTGGTGATACCGAGCCGGAACCCATGCGGGTTAACCTTCTGGCCCATTACCGGGTTCCTTCCTTGCTGCTGACGACCACGGTGATGTGGCTGGTCCGCTTGCGGATCCGGTAGGCGCGGCCCTGGGCGCGCGGACGGAACCGCTTCAGGGTCGGGCCCTCGTCGACGAACGCCTCGCTCACGAAGAGCGAAGAGGCGTCCGTGTGGTCGTAGTTGTGCGCGGCGTTGGCGATGGCGCTGTCCAGCACCTTGCCGACCGGCACGCTCGCGGCCTGCGGGGCGAAACGCAGGACCGCCTGAGCCTCCGTGGCGTCCATGCCACGGATCAGGTCCACCACGCGGCGGGCCTTCATGGGCGTGACGCGGATGTACCGCGCCTGGGCCCTGGCTTCCATGGTTGTCCCTTCAGTGTCTGACACGTTCGTCATGGTCGTTCACCCCGCTGTTAGCGGCGCTTCGACTTCCGGTCGTCCTTGACGTGACCCCGGAAGGTGCGCGTCGGCGAGAACTCGCCGAGCTTGTGGCCGACCATCGACTCGGTGACGAACACCGGGATGTGGGTCTTGCCGTTGTGCACCGCGATCGTGTGGCCGAGCATGGCCGGGACGATCATCGAGCGGCGGGACCAGGTCTTGATGACGTTCTTGGTGCCTGCTTCGTTCTGGACGTCCACCTTCTTGATCAGGTGGTCGTCGACGAAGGGCCCCTTCTTGAGACTCCGCGGCATCTAAACCCGCTCCTAGCGCTTCTTGTTCGTCTTGCGGCGGCGGACGATGTACTTGTTCGACGCCTTCTTGGGCGAACGAGTACGACCCTCCTTCTGACCCCACGGGGAGACCGGGTGGCGACCACCGGAGGTCTTGCCCTCACCACCACCGTGCGGGTGGTCGACCGGGTTCATCGCCACACCGCGAACGGTCGGGCGAACGCCCAGCCAGCGCTTGCGGCCGGCCTTGCCCCAGTTGATGTTCGACTGCTCGGCGTTGCCGACCTCGCCGACGGTGGCGCGGCAGCGCACGTCGACCAGGCGGATCTCGCCGGAGGGCATGCGGAGGTGCGCCATGGCGCCCTCCTTGGCCAGCAGCTGCACCGAGGCGCCCGCGGAGCGGGCGAACTTGGCGCCGCCGCCCGGACGGAGCTCGATCGCGTGGATCGTGGTACCGACCGGGATGTTGCGCAGGGCGAGGTTGTTGCCCGGCTTGATGTCGGCCCCGGGACCGTTCTCGACGCGGTCGCCCTGCTGCAGGTTGCGCGGGGCGAGGATGTAGCGCTTCTCGCCGTCCGCGTAGTGCAGCAGCGCGATGCGCGCGGTGCGGTTGGGGTCGTACTCGATGTGCGCGACCTTCGCCGGCACGCCGTCCTTGTCGTGCCGACGGAAGTCGATCACGCGGTAGGCGCGCTTGTGTCCGCCACCCTGGTGGCGAACGGTCACACGACCGGCGTTGTTACGGCCGCCCTTGCTGTGCAGGGGGCGGACCAGCGACTTCTCCGGCGTGGACCGCGTGATCTCGACGAAGTCGGCGACGCTGGAGCCACGACGGCCCGGAGTCGTCGGCTTGTACTTGCGGATACCCATTTCTCAGTCCTCGTCCGATATCGGACCAGGGCGCTCCGTTAGGAGGCCTGGCCGAAGATGTCGATACGGTCGCCCTCGGCGAGGGTCACGATGGCGCGCTTCGTGTTGGCGCGCTTGCCGAAACCGGTGCGGGTGCGCTTGCGCTTGCCCTGGCGGTTGATCGTGTTGACCCCGGTGACCTTGACCTCGAAGACCGCCTGGACGGCCTGCTTGATCTGGGTCTTGTTGGCCCGCGGGTCGACGACGAACGTGTACTTGTTCTCGTCGAGCAGCGCGTAGCTCTTCTCGGAGACGACCGGCTTGAGCAGCACGTCACGGGGGTCCGTGAAGGACTTACTCAGCGGGGTCTCGACGGTGTTCTTGCCCTCGGCCTCGTGGCGCTTCGCCTTGGCGACGCGCGCGGCCTTGGCGGCCTTGGCCGCCTTGGAGGCAATGCTCGGGTGACGCGTGGCCATCAGGCGTCACTCCCTTCGGTCTCAGTGGCCGTGGCGGGGCCGGACACGAAGGACTCGAAGGCGGCCTGGGTGAAGACCACGTCCTCGGAGCGGATCACGTCGTACGTGTTCAGCTGGCCCGGCTCCAGGATGTGCACCTGGGGCAGGTTGCGGGCGGAGAGCCACGCGGCCTCGTCGGCGCGGTCGACGACCAGGAGCAGGTTCTTGCGCTCGCTGATCTTGCCGAACAGCGTCCGGGCGGCCTTGGTGGACGGGTTCGCGCCCTCGATCACGCCGGTGACGACGTGGATGCGGTTGCTGCGGGCCCGGTCGGTGAGGGCACCGCGCAGGGCGGCGGCCTTCATCTTCTTGGGGGTCCGCTGCGAGTAGTCGCGCGGCACGGGACCGTGCACGACGCCACCACCGGCGAACTGCGGAGCGCGGGTCGAACCCTGACGGGCGCGGCCGGTGCCCTTCTGGCGGTACGGCTTGCGCCCACCGCCGCGGACCTCGCCGCGGGTCTTGGTCTTGTGCGTGCCCTGACGGGCCGCGGCCAGCTGCGCGACGACGACCTGGTGGATCAGCGGGATGCTGACCTTCGCGTCGAAGATCTCCGCGGGGAGTTCGACGGTCCCGGCCTTGTCGCCAGCAGGCGAAAGGATGTCAATGGTGCTCATCGGTTACCTCAGGCCCCCTTGGCCGCGGTACGGACCAGGACGAGGCCGCCGTTCGGACCGGGAACCGCGCCCTTGATGAGCAGCAGACCCTTCTCCGCGTCAACGGCGTGGACGGTCAGGTTCTGGGTGGTGACCCGCTCGTTGCCCATGCGGCCCGCCATGCGCAGGCCCTTGAACACGCGGCCCGGGGTGGCGCAGCCACCGATGGAGCCCGGCGAGCGGTGCTTGCGCTGGGTGCCGTGCCCGGCGCCGAGGCCACGGAAGTTGTGGCGCTTCATGACACCGGCGAAGCCCTTGCCCTTGCTCTTGCCGGTGACGTCGACCTTGACGCCCGCCTCGAAGGTCTCGGCGGTGAGCTCCTGGCCGAGGGCGTACTCGCTGGCGTCAGCGGTACGGATCTCGACGAGGTGGCGGCGCGGGGTGACGTCGGCCTTGGCGAAGTGGCCCTTGAGGGGCTTGTTCACCTTGCGCGGGTCGATCTCGCCGAAGGCGATCTGGACCGACTCGTAGCCGTCGGCGTCATTCGTACGGACCTGGGTGACGATGCAGGGTCCGGCCTTGACCACGGTCACGGGGACGACACGGTTGTTCTCGTCCCAGACCTGGGTCATGCCGAGCTTCTCGCCCAGGATGCCCTTGATCTGCTTGGTCATCTCGTTACACCGACCCCTCAGAGCTTGATCTCGATGTCGACACCGGCCGGCAGGTCGAGTCGCATCAGAGAGTCAACGGTCTTGGGCGTCGGGTCGAGGATGTCGATCAGGCGCTTGTGCGTGCGCATCTCGAAGTGCTCGCGCGAGTCCTTGTACTTGTGCGGCGACTTGATGACGCAGTACACGTTCTTCTCAGTGGGCAGCGGCACCGGGCCCGCGACCGACGCACCAGTGCGGGTCACCGTCTCGACGATCTTCTTCGCCGAGGAGTCGATGACCTCGTGGTCGTAGGCCTTGAGCCGGATGCGGATCTTCTGTCCCGCCATGGCTACTTCGTAGTCCTGTCTCTTGGAAACGCTCTTGGAACCCGGGGAGCCGTTCCCGGTTCCCTCCGCCGACCCACGCGGTCGGGCGTGTCGCGGTCCCGCTGACAGGGATGTCCCTTGGGGGGACTTCCCTACGAGGGGAACGCGGTCACGGGACCGCGGGCCGGGGATGAAACCACCCACCGGGCGCCTGGTCGGCACCCCGCTGACACTTCCCGGAAGATTCCCGTACGTCCGCCCCAGCGCTGCCTTACGGCAGTTAGGGCGACGAGTACTGTGGGACTCGCTTCCGGTCCTCCCGGCGGGAGGCGCGCAGCATCGATACTCAACCGAGCAACCCGAACAGTCTGCCACACGGGGTACGACCCTGGCCAATCGAGCCGAAGAGGGTACCCCACGCCCCAGGCGCCCACACCAGCCCCGCGGGGGCACCCGCTCCCACGGCCGCAGCCCCTCCGGCTCGCGGACCCACCCGGATCCGGGCGACCGACCCGCCGGGGACGTCGAACGACGCCACGGACACCACGGGCCTGCTCGCCCCGGCCCGGCGCCGAGGCCCGGAGCGGGGAGCGGCTGCGCCGCGAACGTCAACACCGGGGATACCCATGATCGGTCCGGGGAAAGGATCATCCGGTCCCGATCGACCACCGCACGCGTACGACCCAGAGCACGTCCTTGCCGGCCGCCATCGTCCGAAAGGCAACTCTCCCTTGCGCGCACAGACTCCGACCGCCGTCCGCGAGCCCTCCCCCACCCTGCTCGAACGGTTCCCCGTGCTCCAACGCGGGCTGGACCGGCTGGAGCACCGGCCCCTCGCCCACGGCCTCGCCCTGTGGGCCACCGGGTTCGTGAAGCCGGTGTTCCTGGACCACCTGGTCACCCCCCGACCGCGACCGGAGTCGGCGCCCGTGCGGGAGCTGTTGGAGGAGGGGCGCGAGGCGTACGCGAAGCGGCTGGCCGGGTTCCTCGACCACGCCGACCTCCTGGCCCGCATACCGGTGGAGGGGCTGGAGCGGGGGTCCACCCCGTACTGGGGCAACAGCTGGCTGTCCCCGCTGGACGCGGTCGGCCTCTACGGGATGCTCGCCGAACACCGGCCCGCCCGGTACCTGGAGATCGGCTCCGGCAACTCCACCAAGTTCGTCCGCCGGGCGATCACCGACCTGGGCCTGTCGACCCGGATCACCTCGATCGACCCGCAACCACGGGCGCAGATCGACGCCCTCTGCGACGAGGTCGTCCGAGTGCCGCTCCAAGACGCCGACCACGCGGTCTTCGCGGAGCTGGAGCCCGGTGACGTCCTCTTCCTCGACGGCTCCCACCGGCTCCACATGGGCTCGGACGTCCTGGTGTTCTTCTCCGAGCTGCTGCCCCGCATCAAGCCCGGGGTGCTGGTCCAGGTCCACGACATCATGCTGCCCGGCGACTACCCGAGCGCCTGGCGGTGGCGGCTGTACAACGAGCAGTACCTGTTGGCGGCGCTCCTCACCGCCGCACCGCAGCGGTTCGACGTCCTCCTGCCGAACGCCTTCGTCCACGCAGACCCCGAACTCCGCACGGTCCTGGCCCCGTTGTGGCGCCGACTCGGGGTGACCCGGCACTTCGACCCCGGCTCCTTCTGGTGGCGGCACCGGGGCTGAGCCCCGGCCGGAGCCCGGTGCGGGTCCGTCCCGTACCGGGCTCCGGCACCCGTCGTACGCACCGGACGCCTCCGGACGGGAGCCGGGCCGTGCGGGTACGCAGGCCGCGAGCCGCTCGTCGAAGGGGCTCCCGCGGCGAGGCCGGAGCCGGTGACGTCAACCAGATGATCACATTCACTCGAATCACTGAACGATCATCGAATCATCACCCACGGTGAACTCCGCTCCTTACGCTCTGGCCCCATGGTCACTTCCTCTCACGAGGCCGCGCACCGGATCTTCCAGGAACGCCCCGAGCTACTCGTTCCGGTGTTCCGCGTCCTCGGGGTCCCCCTGTCGAGCAAGGTCGCCGTCGAAGCCCTGACCGGCGACGCCACCGAGATCCGACCCGTGGAACGCAGAGTCGACAGCGTTCTACGGGTCGAGTCCTCGGACGGCACCCGTTTCCTCCTCGCCATCGAGGCCCAGCGCCGCCGGGACCCGGAGAAGGCTGCGAGTTGGGCCTACTACCTGGCCTTCCTCCAAGCCAAGCACAAGCTGCCGGTGCTCCTCCTCGTCGTCTGCCACGACCGCGCCACGGCGAAGTGGGCCACCGGTCCGTTCCGGACCGGCATCGAGGGCTGGACGGCCCTGAGCACGCATCCCCTCGTCCTCGGCCCGGACAACATCCCGGTCATCACCGACGTGGCCGAGGCCAGCAGGAACCTCGCGCTCGCCACGTTCTCCGCGATGACTCATGGCGAGCACCGGGACATCACCCCGATACTGGACGCATTGGCCAGGGCGCTCGGCCAGGTCGAGGTCGAGACCGCCCTCTACTTCCGTGAACTGCTGGAACTCGGCCTGGGAGACACCCCGGCTCGCGAAACCTGGAGGAACATGATGAGCGTCGCCACCTACTTCCCCGGCCGGGGCACGATCATCGAGGAGACCTACCTCAAGGGCAAGGGTGAAGGCCGGGCCGAAGCGCTCGTGGACGTCCTGGAGATGCGCGGTCTGACCGTCAGCGACGAGGCCCGCGAACGCATCACCGGCACCACCGACGCCGAGACCCTCACCGCCTGGCTCGCCAAGGCCCTCACCGCCACCACGGTGGACGACCTGTTCACGGACGACGCTTCCCCGGCAGAGGCGCCCGACAGCGGGGGCACCGAGGCGTAGGCACCCCGACTCGCCGCCGTCCTTCGCGGACCGGTCCGCCTCCGCGAAGGACCTCTCGGCCGCCCCCGCCCGTCGCCGCTCACCCGTTCGGGTCGTCCTCCTCCGCCCCGTGCAGGTACCGCCCCGGTGAGGTCCCCACGGTCCGCCGGAAGGCCGCGAGGAAGGCGCTCGGGGTCGCGTACCCGACGGCCCGGGCGACCCGGGCGACCGGCTGGCCCTCTGCCAGCAGGGGCAGCGCCGCGCACAGCCGTGCCTGGGTCCGCCAGCGGTCGAAGGTCATGCCCGTGTCCCGGGCGAAGAGCCGGGTCAGGGTGCGGCGGCTCGCCCCCACGGCCCTCGCGTGGGCTTCCAGACCGCGCGGGTCGGCCGGATCGGCCAACAGCGCCTCCGCCACCGCCCGGACCCGGTCGTCCTTCGGAGTCGGCACCTCGATGGGGACGGTGGGCAGCGGACGCAGCAGGTCCCAGACCACGGCCTCGCCCCGCAGCCGGGCGCCGTCGGTCAGGTCGTCGCGGGCCAGGTAGGTCAACAGCCGGGCCAGGAGTCCGTCCACCGCGACGGGAGTGGGCTCCGGCCAGTCCAGCGGGCAGCGGTCCACCGCGAAGTAGAGGCCGTGGAGCACCGCGTCGCGCGAGGCGCCGGTCCGGTGCTCGATCCCCGCCGGCAGCCACAGCGCCCGGGTGCGCGGCAGCACCCAGGAGGCGTCGCCCACGCCGACCCCCAGCACCCCGCGACGCGCCCACGCCAACTGGTGGTGCTCGGGGTGCCGGTGCGGGACGAACCACTGCCCCGGCGCCAGCGGGAAGCTCCCCACGACGAGGGCGCCGACGGCGTCCGGGACGGCGGTGAACGTCTCCTGCGGCGTGCGGTTCCGGGGCTTCTGATCCACCCCTCCAGGGTATGGCCCCAAGCCGCTATCACCTGGCCCCATAGCCTCTCGCAGCCAACGAGGGCGCGTACGTAGCGTCGCCGTATGCCCGACGACCACTCCGTTTCCGCCCCCCGTCCACCGCGTTCCCGGCCCGGTGACCCCGGCGGTCCGTCCGGCCCCGCCGCCCCGGGCCGGACCTCCGCACCCCGCGGCGCCGCGCTCGCCGTCCTCTGCCTGGTGCAGTTCATGCTCGTCCTGGACGACACCGTGGTGAGCGTGGCGCTGCCCAGCATCCGGGAGGACCTCGCCTTCGGCACGGCCGGACTGGTCTGGGTCGTCAACGCCTACTTCCTCGCCTTCGGCGGACTGCTCCTGCTGTGCGGGCGACTCTCCGACCTCCTCGGCCGCCGTCGGGTGTTCCTCACCGGGGTGGCCCTCTTCGGGGCGGCGAGCCTGCTGTGCGGGCTGGCCCGGGAGCCGTGGCAGCTGGTGACCGGCCGGTTCGCGCAGGGCGCGGGGGCCGCCATGGCGAGCCCGGCCGCGCTGGCGATGGTCGCCCTCCTGTACCCGGAGCCCGGCGAACGCGCGCGGGCGTTCGGGATCTGGGGCGCGGTCGCGGGGCTCGGCGGCACTCTGGGCGTGGTGGTCTCCGGGGCGCTGACCGGGTTGGCGTCCTGGCGCTGGGTCTTCCTGGTCAACCTGCCGGTGGTCCTGGTGGCGGTGACGCTGCTGCCCCGACTGGTCCGGGAGAGCCGGGCCGACCGACCGCCCCGGCTCGACGTGCCGGGCGCGGTCCTCGGCACCGGGGCGGTGGTGGCCCTGGTCTACGGTCTGCTGCGGGCCGGGGAGGCGGGGTGGACGGACCGGACGGCGGTGCCGGCGCTGGCCCTGGCCGGGGCGCTGGCCGCCGGGTTCGGGTGGTGGGAGCATCGGACCGCGCAACCGCTGCTGCCGTCGTCGTACCTGGCGTCCCGGTTCCGGCTCGTGGCCAACGGAGCGAGCCTGCTGTTGTCCGCCGCGCTGTACGCGATGGCGTTCCTGCTGATGCTGCAGGTGCAGACCGTACTCGGCTACCGGCCGCTGACCGCCGGGCTCGCGTACCTGCCGTACGGGGCCGCGATCCTCACCGGATTGTGGCTCTCCCGGCGGGCGGTGGCCCGGTTCGGGATGCGCACCGCGCTGACCGGGTCGCTGCTGGTGACGGCGGCGGGGCTGCTGACGCTCTCGGGGGTGGCGGCGGGTAACGGGTACGTGTCCGGGGTGCTGCCGGGGATGCTCGTCACCGCCCTGGGGTGCGGGCTGAGCCTGCCCGCGCTGACGGTCGCCGCGCTCACCGGCACCACCGGGGAGGACGCCGGGATCGGCTCGGCAGTGCTGAACTCGGTCCAGCAGATCGGGGGCGCGGTGGGACTGGCGGTCCTGGTGCCGCTGGCCGCACGAGGGCACGGGACGGAGGCGGCGGGAGGCTTCTCCCTGGCGTTGACCGTCGCCGCGGGCGTGGTCGCGCTCGGGGCGGTCGCACTGCTCGCGCTGCCCGGCGGCCCCGGCCGGGGGCACGCGGCGGCGGGTCGCTGACCCGCCCCGGGAAATCCGAAGGGCCCGTACGACCACACGGGTCGTACGGGCCCTCCGAGCTTGCGCTGACGCGCGTCAGGTCACTTGTTGATCTTGGTGACCTGGCCGGCGCCGACGGTCCGGCCACCCTCGCGGATGGCGAACTTCAGGCCCTCTTCCATGGCGACGGGCTGGATGAGCTCCACCGTCATCTGGGTGTTGTCGCCCGGCATGACCATCTCGGTGCCCTCGGGGAGGGTCACGACGCCGGTCACGTCCGTCGTACGGAAGTAGAACTGCGGGCGGTAGTTGTTGAAGAACGGGGTGTGGCGACCACCCTCGTCCTTCGACAGGATGTACGCCTGCGCCTCGAACTCGGTGTGCGGGGTGACCGAGCCCGGCTTGATGATGACCTGGCCGCGCTCGACGTCCTCGCGCTTGATGCCGCGGAGCAGCAGACCGACGTTCTCACCGGCCTGGCCCTCGTCGAGCAGCTTGCGGAACATCTCGATGCCGGTGACCGTGGTGGTGGTCTTCTCGGTCTTGATGCCGACGATGTCGACGGTCTCGTTGACCTTGAGGATGCCGCGCTCGATACGACCGGTGACGACGGTGCCACGACCGGTGATCGTGAAGACGTCCTCGATGGGCATGAGGAACGGCTTGTCGACGTCACGCTCGGGCTGCGGGATGGACTCGTCGACGGCCTTCATCAGGTCGAGGACGGTCTGGCCCCACTCCTTGTCGCCCTCCAGCGCCTTGAGCGCGGAGACCTTGACGACCGGCAGGTCGTCGCCCGGGAACTCGTACTCGGAGAGCAGCTCGCGGACCTCGAGCTCGACGAGCTCCAGGATCTCCTCGTCGTCCACCATGTCGGCCTTGTTCAGGGCGACGACGATGTACGGAACGCCGACCTGGCGGGCCAGGAGCACGTGCTCCTTGGTCTGCGGCATCGGGCCGTCGGTGGCGGCGACCACGAGGATGGCGCCGTCCATCTGCGCGGCACCCGTGATCATGTTCTTGATGTAGTCCGCGTGACCGGGGCAGTCGACGTGCGCGTAGTGGCGCGTCTCGGTCTGGTACTCGACGTGCGCGATGGAGATGGTGATACCGCGCTGACGCTCTTCCGGCGCCTTGTCGATCTGGTCGAAGGCCGAAGCCTCGTTCAGGTCCGGGTACGCGTCGTGCAGCACCTTGGTAATGGCGGCCGTGAGGGTCGTCTTACCGTGGTCGATGTGACCGATGGTGCCGATGTTGACGTGCGGCTTAGTCCGCTCGAACTTCGCCTTCGCCACTGGGGTCCTCCTGGGAGTGGTTCTGTACGCCTTACTTCATCGGCGCCAGGTGATCTTTGCTGGAAAGCCCGGGGCCGGGGGGCACCCGCCATGGCTGTGGCGGGCACCCCGGTGGCTCCGGAGTCAAGCCTAAAGCGTGCGCTCGGTCGAGCTACTCGCCCTTGGCCTTCGCGATGATCTCCTCGGCGACGTTCCGCGGAACCTCGGCGTAGGAGTCGAACTGCATCGAGTAGCTCGCGCGACCCGACGTCTTGCTGCGGAGGTCGCCGACGTAGCCGAACATCTCCGACAGCGGGACCAGGCCCGTGACGAGCTTGGCACCGTGACGGTCTTCCATGGACTGGATCTGACCGCGACGGGAGTTGATGTCACCGATGACGTCACCCATGTAGTCCTCGGGCGTCGTCACCTCGACCTTCATCATCGGCTCCAGCAGGGCCGGGCTGGCCTTGCGGGCGGCCTCCTTGAAGGCCATCGAACCGGCGATCTTGAAGGCCATCTCGGAGGAGTCGACCTCGTGGTAGGCACCGTCGAGGAGGATGACCCGGACACCCGTGAGCGGGTAGCCGGCGAGCACGCCGAAGTCCATGGCCTCCTGGCAACCCGCGTCCACGGACGGGATGTACTCCCGCGGGACACGACCGCCGGTGACCTTGTTGACGAACTCGTAGCCGTCGCCCTCAAGCGGCTCCAGCGCGATCTGCACCTTCGCGAACTGACCGGAACCACCGGTCTGCTTCTTGTGGGTGTAGTCGAGCCGCTCGACCGCCTTGCGCAGCGTCTCGCGGTAGGCCACCTGCGGCTTGCCGACGTTGGCCTCGACCTTGAACTCGCGGCGCATGCGGTCGACCAGCACGTCGAGGTGCAGTTCGCCCATGCCGGCGATGATGGTCTGGCCGGTCTCCTCGTTGGTCTTGACGCGGAAGGACGGGTCCTCCTCGGCAAGACGCTGGATGGCGACGCCCAGCTTCTCCTGGTCACCCTTGGACTTGGGCTCGATGGCGACCTCGATGACCGGGGCCGGGAAGTCCATCGACTCCAGGATGACCGGGTTCGCCGGGTCGGCGAGGGTCTCACCGGTGGTGGTCTGCTTCAGACCCATGACGGCGACGATGTCGCCGGCACCCACCGAGTCGATCTCCTCACGCTTGTTGGCGTGCATCCGGTAGATCTTGCCGATGCGCTCCTTGCGGCCCTTCACCGAGTTCTGCACCTGAGAACCCGACTCCATGCGACCGGAGTACACGCGGACGAAGGTCAGCTTGCCGAGGTGCGGGTCGCTCGCGATCTTGAACGCGAGAGCGGCCAGCGGCTCGTCCTCGGACGGCTTGCGCCGGATGACCTCGTCCGGGTTGGACACCGACTGGCCCTCGATGGCCTCGATGTCCAGCGGGGACGGCAGGTAGCGCACCACCGCGTCGAGCAGGGGCTGCACGCCCTTGTTCTTGAACGCGGTCCCGCAGAACACGGGGGTGATGGTGGTGCCGTCGCCCTTGCCGGAGCCGATGGTGATGCGACGGATGGCCGCGTACAGCTGCTCCTCGGAGGGCTCCTCGCCCTCCAGGTACAGCTCCATCATGGCCTCGTCGTTCTCGGCGACGGTCTCCAGGAGCTTGGCGCGCCACTCGTCGGCGGCCTCGGTGTGCGTCTCCGGGATGTCGACGACGTCGTACGCCTCGCCGAGCGCGGTCTCGGCGGACCACACGAGCGCCTTCATGCGGACCAGGTCCACGAGGCCGCGGAAGTCGGCCTCGGCACCGATCGGGAGCTGCATGACGATCGGGGTGGCGCCGAGGCGGTCCACGATCATGTCGACGCAGCGGTGGAACTCGGCACCCGTGCGGTCGAGCTTGTTGACGAAGCAGATGCGCGGAACGCCGTAGCGGTCCGCCTGACGCCACACGGTCTCGGACTGGGGCTCGACACCGGCGACACCGTCGAACACCGTCACGGCACCGTCGAGGACGCGCAGCGAGCGCTCCACCTCGACGGTGAAGTCGACGTGGCCGGGGGTGTCGATGATGTTGATGGTGTGGTCGACGTCCTCCAGCTGCCAGTGACAGGTGGTGGCAGCAGAGGTGATCGTGATGCCACGCTCCTGCTCCTGCTCCATCCAGTCCATGGTGGCTGCACCGTCGTGGACCTCACCGATCTTGTACGACACACCGGTGTAGTACAGGATGCGCTCGGTGGTCGTCGTCTTGCCCGCGTCGATGTGAGCCATGATGCCGATGTTGCGCACCCTGGCCAGGTCAAGCGAAGTGGTAGCCATAAGGCTCAGTCTTCTCTCGGTTCTCGATGGGGGAAGCGACTACCAGCGGTAGTGCGCGAAGGCCTTGTTGGACTCGGCCATCTTGTGCGTGTCCTCGCGCTTCTTCACCGCGGCACCGAGGCCGTTCGAGGCGTCGAGGAGCTCGTTGAGGAGACGCTCGGTCATCGTCTTCTCGCGACGCGCACGCGAGTAACCGACCAGCCAGCGCAGCGCCAGGGTGTTGGCACGACCGGGCTTGACCTCGATCGGCACCTGGTAGGTGGCGCCACCGACGCGGCGGGACTTGACCTCAAGGGTCGGCTTGATGTTCTCCAGCGCGCGCTTCAGCGTGATGACCGGGTCGTTGCCGGTCTTGTCGCGCAGGCCCTCCATGGCGCCGTACACGATGCGCTCGGCGGTGGAGCGCTTGCCGTTCAGCAGCACCTTGTTGATGAGGGAGGTCACCAGAGGAGAACCGTAGACCGGGTCGATGATGACCGGGCGCTTCGGGGCGGGGCCCTTACGAGGCATTCTTACTTCTCCTTCTTGGCGCCGTAGCGGCTGCGGGCCTGCTTGCGGTTCTTGACGCCCTGGGTGTCCAGGGAACCACGGATGATCTTGTAACGAACACCCGGCAGGTCCTTCACACGGCCACCACGCACGAGCACGATGGAGTGCTCCTGCAGGTTGTGTCCCTCACCCGGGATGTAGGCCGTGACCTCGATACCGGAGGTCAGACGCACACGCGCGACCTTCCGCAGGGCCGAGTTCGGCTTCTTCGGGGTGGTCGTGAACACACGCGTGCAGACGCCGCGGCGCTGGGGCGAGCCGTCCAGTGCGGGCGTCTTGTTCTTCTCGACCTTGTCCTGCCGGCCCTTGCGGACCAGCTGCTGGATCGTAGGCACTACTTCTCCGGTTTCTGTGTGCCGATCATGAAGCTAACCTGGAACGTCACCGACCCACGCGGTCGGGTGTGTCGAATGCCGCGGTTCCGCCCAACGGACGGGAGAGCACGGATTGCGGTGGCCTCCTACGACCACCCGTACGGTTGAGGACACGCACGGGGGCCAGGGCACACCCCAGGCACAAGGTATGAGCGTACCGACCGTCCACACCGTGGTCAAAATGATATTGGTCCGGTCGTTTGCGAACCTCGCACCCGCCCCGGCCGCACCGCTGCCACCAGCAGGAACGCCCGGAGGGCGGACACCCCACGGGTGTCCGCCCTCCGGCTCGACGTGCGCACGCGGACGCACGGCACGGTTACTGGTTGTACGGACCGTAGTCGTAGTCCTCCAGCGGGACGGCCTGACCCGACCCGGTGCCGAACGGCGAGTAGTCGATGTCGTCGTAGCCGACGGCCGAGTACATCGCGGCCTTCGCCTCCTCGGTGGGCTCCACCCGGATGTTGCGGTAACGGGCCAGACCCGTACCGGCCGGGATGAGCTTGCCGATGATGACGTTCTCCTTGAGGCCGATCAGGGAGTCGGACTTGGCGTTGATCGCCGCGTCCGTGAGGACCCTGGTCGTCTCCTGGAAGGAGGCCGCCGACAGCCACGACTCGGTGGCCAGCGAGGCCTTGGTGATGCCCATGAGCTGCGGACGACCGGAGGCCGGGTGACCGCCCTCCTGGACCACGCGGCGGTTCTCGGTCTCGAACTTCGACCGCTCCACCAGCTCGCCGGGCAGCAGCTCGGCGTCACCGGACTCGATGATCGTCACGCGGCGCAGCATCTGCCGGATGATGATCTCGATGTGCTTGTCGTGGATCGACACGCCCTGCGAGTTGTAGACCTTCTGGACCTCGCCGACCAGGTGGACCTGCACGGCCCGCTGGCCGAGGATGCGCAGCACGTCGTGCGGGTTGGTCGCACCGTAGGTGAGCTTCTCGCCCACCTCGACGTGGTCGCCCTCGCGGACCATGAGCTTGGCGCGCTTCGAGATCGGGTAGGCCGTCTCTTCGCTGCCGTCGTCCGGGGTGACGACGATCTTCTTGGTCTTCTCGGTCTCCTCGATCCGGACCCGACCGGCCGCCTCCGAGATGGGGGCGACGCCCTTGGGCGTACGGGCCTCGAAGAGCTCGACGACACGCGGCAGACCCTGGGTGATGTCGTCACCGGCCACACCACCGGTGTGGAAGGTCCGCATCGTCAGCTGGGTGCCGGGCTCACCGATGGACTGGGCGGCGATGATGCCGACCGCCTCGCCGATGTCGACCAGCTTGCCGGTGGCCAGCGAACGGCCGTAGCACATGGCGCAGGTGCCGACGGCGGACTCGCAGGTCAGGATCGAGCGGGTCTTGACCTCCTCGACCCCGTGGTGCACGAGCTGGTCGATCAGCACGTCGCCGAGGTCGACGTTGGCCGGCGCGATGACCTTGCCGTCGATGACGACGTCCTCGGCCAGCATGCGGGCGTAGACGCTGGTCTCGACGTCCTCGGCCTTGCGCAGCACGCCGTCCGCACCGTGGTTGGCGATCCGCAGCTTGAGGCCGCGCTCGGTGCCGCAGTCCTCCTCGCGGATGATGACGTCCTGGGAGACGTCCACCAGACGACGGGTGAGGTAACCCGAGTCGGCGGTCCGCAGCGCGGTGTCCGCCAGACCCTTGCGGGCGCCGTGGGTGGAGATGAAGTACTCCAGCACGGACAGGCCCTCGCGGAACGACGCCTTGATGGGCCGCGGGATGGTCTCGTTCTTGGCGTTCGACACCAGACCGCGCATACCGGCGATCTGACGCATCTGCATCATGTTTCCGCGCGCGCCCGAGTTCACCATCATGAAGATCGGGTTCGTCTTCGGGAAGTTGTCGTTCATCGCCTCGGCGACCTTGTTGGTCGCCTCGGTCCAGATCTTGATGAGCTCCTGAGTGCGCTCTTCCTTGGTGATCAGACCGCGCTCGTACTGCTTCTGGACCTTCTCGTCCCGCGACTCGTACTCGGCGACCAGGGCCTTCTTCGCCTCGGGCACGACCACGTCGGAGATGGCGACGGTGACGCCGGAGCGGGTCGCCCAGTAGAAGCCGGACGCCTTCAGGTTGTCGAGGGTCGCGCCCACGATGACCTTGGGGTAGCGCTCGGCGAGGTCGTTGACGATCTCGGAGAGCTGCTTCTTGCCCACCTCGTAGTCGACGAACGGGTAGTCCTCGGGCAGCAGCTCGTTGAAGAGCGCACGGCCCAGGGTGGTCCGCAGTCGGAAGGTGTCGCCCTGCTGCCACTCGCCGCCGAAGCCGTCGGGGCCGGCCTCCTCGACGGGCGGGGTCCAGCCGCGCGGCGGGATGGTGCCCACCGGGAAGCGGATGTCCACCCGGGACTGGAGGGACAGCTCGCCCGCGTCGAAGGCCATGATGGCCTCGGCGACGGAGGCGAAGGAACGCTCCTCGCCCTTGACGTCGCGCATCTCGCCGTCGGTGGTCAGGAAGAACAGACCGAGGACCATGTCCTGGGTCGGCATCGTGACCGGGCGGCCGTCGGCGGGCTTGAGGATGTTGTTCGAGGACAGCATCAGGATGCGGGCCTCGGCCTGCGCCTCCGCGGAGAGCGGCAGGTGGACGGCCATCTGGTCACCGTCGAAGTCCGCGTTGAACGCGGTGCAGACGAGCGGGTGGATCTGGATGGCCTTGCCCTCGACGAGCTGCGGCTCGAACGCCTGGATGCCCAGACGGTGCAGGGTCGGGGCGCGGTTCAGCAGCACCGGGTGCTCGGCGATGACCTCTTCGAGGACGTCGTACACCACGGTGCGACCGCGCTCGACCATGCGCTTGGCCGACTTGATGTTCTGCGCGTGGTTCAGGTCCACCAGGCGCTTCATCACGAACGGCTTGAAGAGCTCCAGCGCCATGGCCTTGGGCAGGCCGCACTGGTGCAGCTTCAGCTGGGGGCCGACGACGATCACGGAACGGGCCGAGTAGTCGACGCGCTTGCCGAGCAGGTTCTGACGGAAGCGGCCCTGCTTGCCCTTGAGCATGTCGGAGAGCGACTTCAGCGGGCGGTTGCCCGGGCCGGTGACCGGACGGCCGCGGCGGCCGTTGTCGAACAGCGCGTCGACGGCCTCCTGGAGCATCCGCTTCTCGTTGTTCACGATGATCTCGGGGGCACCGAGGTCGAGCAGGCGCTTCAGGCGGTTGTTCCGGTTGATGACCCGGCGGTACAGGTCGTTCAGGTCGGAGGTCGCGAAGCGGCCACCGTCCAGCTGCACCATCGGACGCAGGTCCGGCGGGATGACCGGGACGCAGTCCAGCACCATGCCCTTGGGGCTGTTGCTGGTCTGGAGGAAGGCGGAGACGACCTTGAGCCGCTTGAGGGCACGGGTCTTCTTCTGGCCCTTGCCGGTGCGGATGATCTCGCGGAGGCGCTCGGCCTCCTCCTCCAGGTCGAAGGACTCCAGGCGCTTCTGGAGCGCGGCGGCGCCCATCGAGCCGTCGAAGTAGGTGCCGAAGCGGTCGCGCAGCTCGCGGTAGAGGAGCTCGTCGCCCTCCAGGTCCTGGACCTTGAGGTTCTTGAAGCGGGTCCACACCTCGTCGAGGCGGTCGATCTCGCGCTGGGCGCGGTCGCGGAGCTGCTTCATCTCGCGCTCGGCGCCCTCGCGGACCTTGCGGCGCACGTCGGCCTTGGCGCCCTCGGCCTCCAGCTCGGCGAGGTCGGTCTCCAGCTTCTTGGCGCGGGCTTCGAGGTCGGCGTCGCGCCGGTTCTCGATCTGCTGGCGCTCGACGGAGACGTGGGCCTCCAGCGACGGGAGGTCGCGGGTGCGGCGCTCGTCGTCCACGTACGTGATCATGTACGCGGCGAAGTAGATGACCTTCTCCAGGTCCTTCGGCGCGAGGTCCAGCAGGTAGCCCAGGCGCGAGGGAACGCCCTTGAAGTACCAGATGTGGGTGACGGGGGCGGCCAGCTCGATGTGGCCCATCCGCTCGCGGCGCACCTTGGCGCGGGTGACCTCGACGCCACAGCGCTCACAGATGATGCCCTTGAAGCGGACGCGCTTGTACTTGCCGCAGTAGCACTCCCAGTCCCGGGTCGGACCGAAGATCTTCTCGCAGAAGAGTCCGTCCTTCTCGGGCTTCAGGGTGCGGTAGTTGATCGTTTCGGGCTTCTTGACCTCGCCGTGGCTCCACTGGCGGATGTCGTCCGCGGTGGCCAGGCCGATCCGAAGCTCGTCGAAGAAGTTGACGTCGAGCACTATGCGTCAATCCCTCTCAGGGTTGTGTCTTGTGGTCTGTACGGGGTCCGGGGCTGCGGCCGGGACCGCCCTGGGGCGGTCCCGGCCGGACCCGTCAGACCTCTTCGACGCTGCTCGGCTCGCGCCGGGACAGGTCGATGCCGAGTTCCTCCGCCGCGCGGAAGACGTCCTCGTCGGTGTCGCGCATCTCGATGGACATGCCGTCCGAGGACAGCACCTCCACGTTGAGGCACAGGGACTGCATCTCCTTGATGAGCACCTTGAAGGACTCGGGGATGCCGGGCTCGGGGATGTTCTCGCCCTTGACGATGGCCTCGTAGACCTTCACGCGGCCGGTGACGTCGTCGGACTTGATGGTCAGCAGCTCCTGGAGGGCGTAGGCGGCGCCGTAAGCCTCCAGCGCCCACACCTCCATCTCACCGAAGCGCTGGCCACCGAACTGGGCCTTACCACCCAGCGGCTGCTGGGTGATCATCGAGTACGGACCGGTCGACCGGGCGTGCAGCTTGTCGTCGACCAGGTGGTGCAGCTTGAGGATGTACATGTACCCGACGGAGATCGGGTCCGGGAACGGCTCGCCGGAGCGACCGTCGTACAGCTGCGCCTTGCCGGACGGGAGGACCATGCGGTCGCCGTCGCGGTTGGGGATGGTGTGCTTCAGCAGGCCGGCGAGCTCGTCCTCGCGGGCGCCGTCGAAGACGGGGGTGGCGACGTTGGTGCGCGGGGCGACCTGGTCGGCCTCGATGGCCTGGAGGCGCTGCGCCCAGTCGTCGGCGAGGCCGGAGACGTCCCAGCCCTGGCTGGCGAGCCAGCCGAGGTGGATCTCCAGGACCTGTCCCGGGTTCATCCGGGACGGGACGCCGAGCGGGTTGAGGATGATGTCGACGGGGGTGCCGTCCTCCATGAACGGCATGTCCTCGATCGGGAGGATCTTGGAGATGACGCCCTTGTTGCCGTGGCGTCCGGCGAGCTTGTCGCCGTCCGTGATCTTCCGCTTCTGGGCGACGTACACCCGGACCAGCTGGTTGACGCCGGGCGGCAGCTCGTCGCCCTCCTCGCGGTCGAAGACGCGGACGCCGATGACCTTGCCGGTCTCGCCGTGCGGCACCTTCAGCGAGGTGTCGCGGACCTCACGGGCCTTCTCGCCGAAGATCGCGCGGAGCAGGCGCTCCTCGGGGGTCAGCTCGGTCTCGCCCTTGGGCGTGACCTTGCCGACGAGGATGTCGCCGCCGATGACCTCGGCGCCGATGCGGATGATGCCGCGCTCGTCGAGGTCGGCGAGGACCTCTTCGGAGACGTTCGGGATGTCCCGGGTGATCTCCTCGGGGCCGAGCTTGGTGTCACGGGCGTCGACCTCGTGCTCCTCGATGTGGATCGAGGAGAGGACGTCGTCCTGGACGAGGCGCTGCGACAGGATGATCGCGTCCTCGTAGTTGTGGCCCTCCCACGGCATGAACGCGACGAGCAGGTTCTTGCCGAGCGCCATCTCGCCGTTCTCGGTGGCGGGACCGTCGGCGAGGACCTGGCCCTCGATGACCCGGTCGCCCTCGGCCACGATGACCTTCTGGTTGACCGAGGTGCCCTGGTTGGAGCGCGAGAACTTCGCGACCCGGTACGTGGTGTACGTGCCGTCGTCGTTGGTGACGGTGACGTAGTCGGCGGAGACCTCCTGGACGACACCGTCCTTCGCGGCCTTGATGACGTCGCCGGCGTCGGTGGCGCAGCGGTACTCCATGCCGGTGCCGACGAGCGGGGCCTCCGCCTTGATGAGCGGCACGGCCTGGCGCATCATGTTGGCGCCCATGAGCGCGCGGTTGGCGTCGTCGTGCTCCAGGAAGGGGATCATCGCGGTGGCGACGGACACCATCTGGCGCGGGGAGACGTCCATGTAGTCGACGTCGGTGCCGGGCACGTAGTCGACCTCGCCGCCGCGGCGGCGGACCAGCACGCGGTTCTCGGCGAACCGGAGTTCGTCGGTGAGCCGGGCGTTGGCCTGCGCGATGACGAAGCGGTCCTCCTCGTCGGCGGTCAGGTAGTCGACCTCGTCGGTGACCTGGCCGTCGACGACCTTGCGGTACGGGGTCTCCACGAAGCCGAAGGCGTTGACGCGGCCGTAGGAGGCGAGCGAGCCGATCAGACCGATGTTCGGGCCTTCGGGGGTCTCGATCGGGCACATGCGGCCGTAGTGCGAGGGGTGCACGTCACGGACCTCGAAGCCGGCCCGCTCGCGGGAGAGGCCACCCGGGCCGAGCGCCGAGAGGCGGCGCTTGTGGGTGAGCCCCGACAGCGGGTTGTTCTGGTCCATGAACTGGGACAGCTGGCTGGTGCCGAAGAACTCCTTGATGGAGGCGACGACCGGCCGGATGTTGATCAGGGTCTGCGGCGTGATCGCCTCGACGTCCTGGGTGGTCATGCGCTCGCGCACGACGCGCTCCATGCGGGCGAGACCCGTACGGACCTGGTTCTGGATCAGCTCGCCGACGTTGCGCAGGCGACGGTTGCCGAAGTGGTCGATGTCGTCGGTCTCGACGACGATCGTGCGGCCGGACTCGCCGACCGTCTCGGTCTCCCCGGCGTGCAACTTGACCAGGTACTTGATGGTCGCGATGACGTCGTCGGTGGTGAGCACGCCGGCGTCGAGCGGCTCGTCGGCGCCGAGCTTCTTGTTGACCTTGTAGCGGCCGACCTTCGCGAGGTCGTAGCGCTTCGGGTTGAAGTAGAGGTTCTCCAGCAGGGTCTGGGCGGCCTCGCGCGTGGGGGGCTCGCCCGGACGCAGCTTGCGGTAGATGTCCAGCAGCGCGTCGTCCTGGCCCTGGGTGTGGTCCTTCTCCAGGGTGGCGCGCATGGACTCGTACTCGCCGAACTCCTCCAGGATCTGCTCGGTGGTCCAGCCGAGCGCCTTCAGGAGGACGGTGACGGACTGCTTGCGCTTGCGGTCGATGCGGACGCCGACCATGTCGCGCTTGTCGATCTCCATCTCCAGCCAGGCGCCCCGGGAAGGGATGATCTTGGCGGAGAAGATGTCCTTGTCGGACGTCTTGTCGATGGAGGAGTCGAAGTAGACGCCGGGCGAACGGACGAGCTGCGACACCACGACGCGCTCGGTGCCGTTGATGACGAAGGTGCCCTTGTTGGTCATGAGCGGGAAGTCGCCCATGAAGACCGTCTGGGACTTGATCTCGCCGGTCTCGTTGTTGGTGAACTCGGCGGTGACGAAGAGCGGCGCGGCGAAGGTGAAGTCGCGCTCCTTGCACTCGTCGATGGAGTTCTTCGGCGGCTCGAAGCGGTGGTCGCGGAAGGTCAGGGACATCGACCCGGAGAAGTCCTCGATCGGGGAGATCTCCTCGAAGATCTCCTCCAGACCGGACTTGGTGGGGACGTCCTGTCCGCTGTCCAGAGCCGCCTCGACACGAGCCTTCCACGCGTCGTTGCCGAGCAGCCAGTCAAAGCTCTCGGTTTGCAGCGCAAGAAGGTTCGGAACCTCAAGGGGCTCCTTGATCTTTGCAAAGGAGATGCGCAGCGGGGCGGTGCTGGCGCCGTTGTTCGTATTCGCGGTCGAGGCAGTGCGCGAGGCGGCCAAGAGGGGTCCTTCCGAGGGCTCGGACTCACTACGCGCGTACCGGTCCCCCGCCTGGACACGACGAGACGTCCACACGAAATCCCAGGTCAGGGACGGTTTTCGACTCGGTGCTCAAGCATGGGCATGCCCCTGGTGACGGGCAGGAGGCAGCTAACAGGCAGCGCAAAGGGTCAGTGTAGCCACAAGGCCCACTGATGTCCAGTGCGGGTTTACTGACACCCTCTGTGCTCTCCCACGCCTGCCGTCCGTCACGTCCTCGACGCACATCGATACTGCCCTCTTCGCCGCCGATCCATGCCTCGGAGTTCGGATCGTAGTGACGACGCGTCCTGAGAATTGCGCGCTGCGTGCGGTTCGTCAAGGCCCCCTCGTGCGAACCGGGTGCCGCGAACGTCACTGACCGCCGTTGCCGGGCGGACCGTCACCAGGGCTACCGCGCGCACAACGAAGATCACCATACTCGTCGTCACGCACTGCGCAAGCAGCCCTTCGGACGAGGGACGGAACGCCGAACGGCGACCACCCACTTGGGTGATCGCCGTTGGGGGCCTCCGCGTTACAGCGAGAGGCGGACGAGGGGCGCCGCGGGGGCGCCGCACTCGTGCGGGAGTCCGCTGGACTCCCGTGGGGTCACTTGACCTCGACGGAGGCGCCGGCGGCCTTGAGGGACTCGGCGGCCTTCTCGGCGGCGTCCTTGGCGACCTTCTCCAGGACGGGCTTCGGGGTGCCGTCGACGAGGTCCTTGGCCTCCTTCAGACCCAGGGAGGTCAGCTCGCGCACGACCTTGATGACCTGGATCTTCTTCTCGCCGGCGCCGGTGAGGATGACGTCGAACTCGTCCTGCTCCTCGGCGGCCTCGGCGGCCGGGGCGCCGGGGGCACCAGCGGCAACGGCGACCGGGGCGGCGGCGGTGACGTCGAAACGCTCCTCGAACGCCTTCACGAACTCGGAGAGCTCGATGAGGGTCATCTCGTCGAACTGCGCGAGCAGGTCTTCCTGGCTGAGCTTCGCCATGATGGGCGATCCTTCCACTAATTCGGCAGGTGCCGGATGTACATGTCAGGCGGGCGTACGTCGGGCCCGCGGCGACCGTCCCCGCACCGACGCGGATGCGTCAGGCGGCGGCGGTCAAAGTGCGAGCCGAGTTACTCGGCACCGCCCTGCTCGCCCTCGGCCTTCTTGGCACGAAGCGCCTCCGCGGTGCGGACGAACTTCGAGGGAAGCGCCTGGAAGAGCGCGGCAGCCTGGGACTGCTTGCCCTTCATGGCACCCGCCAGCTTGGCGAGCAGAACCTCGCGGGACTCAAGGTCCGCAAGCTTCTTGATCTCATCGGCGGACAGCGCCTTGCCGTCAAGGACACCGCCCTTGATGATGAGATTCGGGTTGTCCTTGGCGAAGTCACGAAGACCCTTCGCCGACTCCACCGGGTCACCGGTGACGAAGGCGACCGCCGTCGGACCGTTGAACAGGTCGTCGAGCGTCGAGATCCCGGCCTCATTGGCAGCGATCTTGGTCAGCGTGTTCTTCACCACGGCGTACTGGGCGTTCTCACCGAGCGAACGGCGCAGCTGCTTGAGCTGTGCCACGGTGAGACCGCGGTACTCGGTCAGCACGGCGGCGTTCGAGCTGCGGAACTTGTCCGTCAGCTCGGCAACCGCGTCAGCCTTGTCGGGCCTCGCCATGAGCCTCGGCCTCCTTCCGGGTGATTCGGACCGCGCGGACCCGAAGGAGGACTGAGGAAAACAAAACGCCCCGGCGCAGGGCACGGGGCGTAGCTCTACCGAACGGATACGGGATACCCGTCCAGGAGCAGTTCCACGTCACCTGCGCGGGTCGTTCGCAGTTCAGCGAACCTTCGGCCACCGCGACCCGGACGGGCACGCGGCAAACAACCAGCGGTCTTTGGCTTCTCGGGAAGCGTACGGGACCGGGTGCGCGCCAGGCAAATCGTCCCCGGCGGGGGTGCGTCCGCCGTCAGCGGGCGCCGTGCACCAGCGCCTCGTACTCCACGGTGTCCGCGGGGTCGGGGGCGGGGCGGGCCGTCACCCGCGCCCCGAAGTCGCGGTAGTGCGCGGTGCTGCGCAGCACGCCGGCCGCGGTGCGGCTGCGCTCCGTGCGCTTCACCAGTCGGCCCGCGGAGTCCACCCACACCTCGATCCGCTCCTCCGTGATCCCCGCGGCCCGCAGGCGTTCGCGCACCGCCTCCGCCCGCTCGGCGGCCGGCCCCCGGGTGGGCAGCTCCGCCGGGCGGACGGTCCCCGCATAGCGGGTGGTCGCGACCCCGCGGACCACCGCACGCCCGGCTTCCCGGACGTCCGGGGCGAGCAGCAGGAGTTCCATCGAGCCGCCCGGACTCACGTCGGCGGCGGAGGCCCCGCGGGCGGCGTCGTGCCGTATCCAGTGCCGACCGCCGGTGCGGGCGGCGAAGGCGTCGCCCATCCGCGCGTAGTAGGCGCCGTCCACGTACCGCGCCTCGGTGGCGTCCGCGCCCCACTCCTGCAGGGTCTCGGTGAGGGTGCCGCCCGTGTAGCGGATGGCGAGGGTGCCGTGCAGTCCGTCCGACCAGCCGAGCACCCCGGTGGTCTCGGTGGACACCGTGCCGTCCAGCGCCATGACCGCACTGACCCGTGCGGACCCCGCGGCCCGGGTGCGTTCCGCGGCGGTGCGCAGTGCCCGGAGCACTTCCCGGGGCGCCGGGGAGGCGGTGGCCGCGGGGCGGGTCGCCGGGGCGCCCCCGTCGGTGCAGGCGGACAGGGCGAGGAAGCCGCCGCCGACGCCCAGCAGCAGCGGGGCCAGCGAGAGCGCCCCCCACGAGAGCCAGGTGTGGCGCCGGCCGACCCGGCGCGCCGGGGCGCGGAACGTCCCGGTGGCGCGCGTCCGCCCGTAGCCGGTCCGTCGCGTGTTGCGCCGCATGGTCCCCGCCCCCGTTCCCCCGTGTGGGTGCCGCTGGTGGGCACGCTAGCGCAGGCGGGGCCGAACGCCCGAGGAACGGCGCAGGGCCCCGTGCCGCCGGAGAACCGGACGGTACGGGGCCCTGCGGTCACGCGGTCGCGTGCCCGGTCGCTCAGACGGCGGCCGGGTCCTCCTCGACGAGGAGGTTGCGGGTGCGGTTGGCGTCCACGGGAACGCTGGGGCCGACCGTGGTGGTGATGGCGGCCTTCTTGATGTAGCGACCCTTGGCGGCGGACGGCTTCAGACGGAGGATCTCCTCCAGCGCGGCGCCGTAGTTCTCCACCAGCTTGGTGTCGTCGAAGGACACCTTGCCGATGATGAAGTGGAGGTTCGAGTGCTTGTCGACGCGGAACTCGATCTTGCCGCCCTTGATCTCGGTCACGGCCTTGGCCACGTCCGGGGTCACGGTGCCGGTCTTCGGGTTCGGCATCAGACCACGCGGGCCGAGGACGCGGCCGAGACGACCGACCTTGCCCATGAGGTCCGGGGTGGCGACGACGGCGTCGAACTCGTTGAGCCGCTGGCCCTTGGAGATCTCGTCGATCAGTTCGTCGGAGCCGACGATGTCGGCGCCCGCGGCACGCGCGGCCTCGGCACGCTCACCGGTCGCGAAGACCAGGACCCGGGCGGTCTTGCCGGTGCCGTGCGGGAGGTTCACGGTGCCACGGACCATCTGGTCCGCCTTGCGGGGGTCGACACCGAGCCGGAAGGCGACCTCGACGGTGCCGTCGAACTTGGACGTCGAGGTCTCCTTGGCGAGACGCACGGCTTCGAGCGGGGCGTAGAGCCGGTCCCGGTCGATCTTGGCGTCAGCGGCGCGGAGGGACTTGCTGCGCTTCACTTCTGCTCCTGTACAGAGTGTCGTCGGGCGGTCGAACCGCCGGACGGGAACGGAGTCGTGGTGCGGGCCGGCGCGGGCCCTGCCACTTTCTGGAAGGTCGTACGGGTTCGCATCCGTCCGGGCGCGGGGCCCGAGCGGCTACGGGAGGTCAGTCCTCGACCGTGACACCCATGGACCGGGCGGTGCCCGCGATGATCTTCGCGGCGGCGTCCAGGTCGTTGGCGTTGAGGTCGGGCATCTTGGTGGTGGCGATCTCGCGGACCTGCGCCTGGGTGATCTTGGCGACCTTGGTCTTGTGCGGCTCGCCGGAGCCCTTCTCCACGCCCGCGGCCTTGAGGATCATCTTCGCGGCCGGCGGGGTCTTGGTGATGAAGGTGAAGGAACGGTCCTCGTAGACCGTGATCTCCACCGGGATGACCCAACCGCGCTGCGACTCGGTCGCGGCGTTGTAGGCCTTGCAGAACTCCATGATGTTGACGCCGTGCTGACCCAGCGCGGGGCCGACCGGCGGAGCCGGGTTGGCGGCACCGGCCTGGATCTGGAGCTTGATCAGCCCCGTGACCTTCTTCTTCTTGGGAGGCATTGCTCTCTCCGGGTCCTAGTGAGAGGTGTGAGCGCTCCAGCCGATCATCCGGATGGAGGCATACCGCACAACGATAACGGGTAGCGCGGTGCGGAGAAAAACCGACAGGTCAGAACGGTCGCGGGGACCGTTCTGACCTGGTCGGAAGTCGTCTGCGGGGCCGGGCGGCCCGGAGGTCGACCGGCCCGGCGGCGTCAGTTCTTCTGGATCTGGTCGAAGCTCAGCTCGACCGGGGTCTCGCGACCGAAGATCTCGACCAGGCCCTTGACCTTCTTCGAGTCGGCGTTGATCTCGTTGATCGTGGCCTGGAGGGTGGCGAACGGGCCGTCCGTGACGGTGACCGAGTCGCCGACCTCGAAGTCCAGCACCTGGACCTCGACCTTGCGCTGCGGCACCGGGCGGCCCTCGGCGTCGGCGGCCTCGCGGGCGGCCTTGGCCTCGGCCTCCGGGGCGAGCATCTTGACGATCTCGTCCAGGGTCAGCGGGTACGGGTCGTAGGCGTTGCCGACGAAGCCGGTGACGCCCGGGGTGTTGCGGACGACGCCCCAGGACTCGTTGGTGAGGTCCATGCGGACCAGGACGTAACCGGGGAGCTTGTTCTGGCGGACGTTCTTGCGCTCGCCGTTCTTGATCTGGACGATCTCTTCCTCGGGCACTTCGGCCTGGTAGATGAACTCCTCGACGTTCAGCGAGACGGCGCGCTGCTCCAGGTTGGCCTTCACGCGCTTCTCGTAGCCCGCGTAGGTGTGGATCACGTACCACTCGCCGGGCAGGGTGCGCAGCTCCTCGCGGAGGGCGGCGACCGGGTCCACCGGCTCGGGCTCCTCCACGGCGTCGGCCTCGGCGTCATCCGCGGCCTCGGCCTCGGCGTCCTGGTCGGTCCCGTCCGCCTCGTCCTCGGCCTCGACCGTTCCGTCGACCTCGGTGTCGTCCTCGGCCCGGGCCTCGTCGACGTCGACGCCCTCGACGACGTCACGCTCGTCCTCGGTGGACCCGCCGGCCTCGGCGGACTTCACGGACTCCGCAGCGACCTCATCGGACTCGACGGCGTCGTTCAGGTTCGGGTCAGACACGGTGGCTGCTTCTTCCTGGTTACAGAGGGGTGGAACAACGCGAAAGGGACGCCGAGGTCGGCGTCCTTCGCTGAGGGCTGTGCTTCCGGCATCAGCCGAAGACGTACTTCGCGACTCGGTCGAGGCCGAGGTCCAGCACGCTCACGATACCGATCATGATGACCACGAAGATGATCACGACGATCGTGTAGGTGGTGAGCTGCGAGCGCGTCGGCCAGACGACCTTGCGCAGTTCCGCGACGATCTGGCGGTAGAACAGGGCGAGGCGGCCGAAGGGACCCTTCTTGCCGCGCTTCCCGCCCTTGCGCGCCTTCTTCTCCGAATCCGGAGCGTCGTCGTCCTGAGCATCAGGCATGTCGATGGAGCCCACGGCGTCCGTCACTCTTCCTCACCTGATTCCCGGGTCGGCCGTGCCGCGCCCGGTTGAGCCGCACGGCGGTGCATTGCGTACGTACGTGCCACACATCCACACATCCGGAAGGGGAGGTGGGACTTGCAGGGCCGGAGGGACTTGAACCCCCAACCGCTGGTTTTGGAGACCAGTGCTCTACCAATTGAGCTACGACCCTTTGGTTCGCCCCAACGTACCGCATCCGGGCGACCGCGGGGTGTGCGATCGACGGGTGCGGCCGGTGTCGGCCAACGAGGAGAGAGTGTACGTGTTCTGCGCGCCGACGTCGAACAGCGGCCGCCGCGGGGGCCGTCGAGGGCGCCCGCAGCGGCGTTCCCGGGCCCGCTGCCCAGTGGGTGAAACCCGCGTACCGGGCCGGCTCCGGGTCTGGAACCATGGGGCGCATGAGCGCTGCAACCTCCCCGACCGAACGCCGGGTCTCCGCCCGGATCGGTGCGATCTCCGAGTCCGCGACCCTCGCCGTCGACGCCAAGGCCAAGGCCCTCAAGGCCGCCGGGCGTCCGGTGATCGGCTTCGGCGCCGGCGAGCCCGACTTCCCGACGCCCGACTACATCGTCGAAGCCGCCGTCGAGGCGTGCAAGAACCCGAAGTTCCACCGCTACACCCCCGCCGGTGGGCTCCCGGAGCTGAAGGCCGCCATCGCCGCGAAGACGCTCCGCGACTCCGGCTACGAGGTCGAGGCCGCGCAGGTCCTGGTGACCAACGGCGGCAAGCAGGCGATCTACGAGGCGTTCGCCGCGATCCTCGACCCGGGCGACGAGGTCATCGTCCCGGCGCCGTACTGGACCACCTACCCGGAGTCGATCCGGCTCGCCGGCGGCGTCCCGGTCGACGTGGTCACCGACGAGACCAGCGGCTACCGGGTGACCGTCGAGCAGCTGGAGGCCGCGCGCACCGAGCGGACCAAGGTCCTGCTGTTCGTCTCGCCCTCCAACCCGACCGGCGCCGTCTACAGCGCCGAGGACACCGAGGCGATCGGCCGCTGGGCCGTCGAGCACGGGCTGTGGGTGCTCACCGACGAGATCTACGAGCACCTAGTCTACGGCGACGCCGTGTTCACCTCGCTGCCCACCGTGGTGCCGGAGCTGCGCGACAAGTGCATCGTGGTCAACGGCGTCGCCAAGACGTACGCCATGACCGGCTGGCGGGTGGGCTGGCTGATCGGTCCGAAGGACGTGGTCAAGGCCGCGACCAACCTCCAGTCGCACGCCACCTCCAACGTCTCCAACGTCGCCCAGGCCGCCGCGCTCGCCGCGGTCTCCGGCGACCTGACGGCGGTGGCCGAGATGCGGGAGGCGTTCGACCGGCGCCGGCGGACGATCGTGCGGATGCTGAACGAGATCGACGGCGTGGTCTGCCCGGAGCCGGAGGGCGCCTTCTACGTGTACCCGTCGGTGAAGGCGCTGCTCGGCAAGGAGATCCGGGGCCAGCGGCCGACCAGCAGCGTGGAGCTGGCCGCGCTGATCCTGGACGAGGTCGAGGTGGCGGTGGTGCCCGGCGAGGCCTTCGGCACCCCGGGCTACCTGCGGCTGTCGTACGCGCTCGGCGACGAGGACCTGGCCGAGGGCGTGTCCCGCATCCAGAAGCTGCTGGCGGAGGCCACCGACTGAAACTGGGGCACCCCGTAACGTTACGGGGTGCTCCCGGTCACGCTGGCCACTCTGCTGCGCACACGTCACGTGCGTCACATCGGAGCGGGCTCCCCCTGGTGGGAGCCCGCTCCTTCGTTCGGGCAAGGACCCGAACGGGGAAAGCCGGTACCGGCGGGGCGTCCGGTGCGGCAGGATCCTGGGATGGAGCACGTTCGAGACCTCGGCACCCTGCCGAAGGCGCATCTGCATCTGCACTTCACGGGCTCGATGCGGCCCGCCACCCTGTTGGAACTGGCGGACAAGCACGGGGTGCACCTGCCCCCCGCGCTGACCGGGGCCGAACCCCCGGTGCTGCGCGCCACGGACGAGCGCGGCTGGTTCCGCTTCCAGCGGCTGTACGACATGGCCCGGTCCTGCCTGCGCGATCCGGAGGACATCCAGCGGCTGGTGCGGGAGGCCGCCGAGGAGGACCTGCGCGCGGGCTCCGGCTGGCTGGAGATCCAGGTCGACCCGACCTCGTACGCGCCCCGGCTGGGCGGGCTGATCCCCGCGCTGGAGATCATCCTGGACGCGGTGGACACCGCCGCGCGGGACACCGGGCTCGGGATGCGGGTGCTGGTCGCCGCCAACCGGATGAAGCACCCCCTGGACGCCCGCACCCTGGCCCGGCTCGCGGTGCGCTACGCGGACCGGGGCGTCGTCGGCTTCGGGCTCTCCAACGACGAGCGGCGGGGCATGGCCAGGGACTTCGACCGGGCGTTCGCCATCGCCCGCGAGGGCGGCCTGCTGTCCGCGCCGCACGGCGGGGAGCTGACCGGTCCGGCCTCGGTCCGGGACTGCCTGGACGACCTGCACGCGGACCGGGTGGGCCACGGGGTGCGGGCGGCGGAGGACCCCCGGCTGTTGAAGCGGCTCGCCGACCGGGGGGTGACCTGCGAGGTCTGCCCGACCTCGAACGTGGCGCTCGGGGTGTACGACAAGGCGGCGGACGTACCGTTGCGGACCATGTTCGACGCGGGGGTGCCGCTGGCGCTGGGCGCCGACGACCCGCTGTTGTTCGGGGCGCGGCTCACCGAGCAGTACGAGGTCGCCCGGACCGTGCACGGGTTCTCCGATCCGGAGCTGGCGGAGCTGGCCCGGCAGTCGATCAGGGCCTCGGCGGCGCCCCGCGAGGAGCGGGAGCGCCTGCTGGGCGGCGTCGACGCCTGGCTGACCGCGCCGCCGGCCGCTCCGGTGTCCTGACCCGGGCCCCGGTCGGGCTCAGCGGAGTCCGGCGAGCAGGGTGCGGGCGGCGGACCGGGCGAATTCGTCCAGGGACTGCGGGGGCGTGCCGGACTCCGTGGCGTCGTAGACGAAGGCGCGCTGGCAGCAGGCGCCCATGAGGAGGGCCGCGGCGGAGTGGGGGTCGGCGTCCGGGTGGACGCGGCCGGCCCGCTGTTCGGCGCGGAGGTACTCGGCGAGTCCGTCGATGAGCAGGTGGGGTCCGGCACCGATCTGCCGCAGGGCGTCGTCGTGGCGCCGTTTGAGCCGCATCTCGGCGAAGAGGGAGACGCCGATCGGGAAGCTCTGCTCGTAGAAGAGGGCGGCGAGTCGGGCGATCTCGGTGAGGTTGTCCTCGACCTCACCGGTCCCCGGGTCGCCGACCAGTCGTTCCATCAGCGGGCCGAGCGGTGGCAGCCGCTCTTCGAGGACGGTGACGAACACCTCCTCCTTGTTGGTGAAGTACTTGTAGAGGGCCGCCTCGGAGCAGTCGGCGGTGCGGGCGATCTCCTTGGTGGTGGCGCGGCCGATGCCGACGGTCCGCATCAGTTCGTGCGCGGCGTCCAGGATGCGGGTGCGGGCGGGCGGTCGGTCGGGGACCGTTCGGTCGTTGGGCACGGGGGGGCTCCGCTTGACGGGTGGGTGCGGGAGTACCCACTCTAGGGGTGAGTGAATACTTACCCACCTTGGAGGGGCTGATGAGGATCACGGTGTTCGGCGCGACCGGCGGGGTCGGCCGGGAGATCGTCCGACAGGGCCTGGCCGCCGGCCACGAGGTGACCGCGGTGGTGCGGGACCCGGCCCGGCTCACGGTGACGGCGGCGCCCGGGGACCCCGGCACCCTGGAGGTGCTCGGCACCGACCTCACCGCCCCCGAGCAGGTGCGGGCCGCGGTCGCCGGGCGGGACGCGGTGCTCTCCGCGCTCGGCCCGCGCGACCGCAAGGACCCCGGGGTGACCGCCCGGCTCACCCGGGCGGTGCTGGCGGCGATGGCCGCCGAGGACGTCCGGCGGCTGCTGGTGGTCAGCGCCTCCCCGCTGGCCCCCACCCCGCCGGGCGAACCGCTGGTCGACCGGCTCATGGAAGCCGTGGTGAACGTGGTCTTCCGGGCGGCCTACGCCGACATGCGGGCGATGGAGGCGGCCCTGGCCGGGAGCAGGGCCGACTGGACCGCCGTCCGCCCGCCCCGGCTGCTGGACGGCCCGGGCACCGGCCGGTACCGCACCGTGGTCGGCGGGAGGCCGAAGTCCGGCCGGACCCTCAACCGGGCGGACGTGGCGCATGCCATGCTGGCCATGATCGACGACCGCGGGACGGTCCGGCAGGCGGTGGGCGTGGCGGACTGAACCACGGCGGAGGGGCCGGATGATCGCGTTCCGTCGGCTGGCCGAAGCCGACTTCCCGTTGCTGGGCGACCGGCTCGCCCGACCGCACGTGGCGCGCTGGTGGCACCACGACCCCTCGCCCGCGGCGGTGGCCCGGGACTTCGGTCCGGCGGCCCGCGGCGAGGAGCCCTCGCGCGACCTGCTCGCCCTCCTGGACGGCGAACCGGTGGGTCTGGTGCAGCGGGTGCGCCTCGCCGACTACCCCGACTACCGGGACGCCCTCGCCGCCCTGGTCGAGGTGCCCGCGGGCGCCCACACCGTCGACTACCTGATCGGCCCGGCCGAACGCACCGGGCAGGGGCTCGGCCCCCGGATGATCGCCGCGGCCCTCGCCGAGCTGTGGGCCGCCGACCGGGACGCCTCCTGCGTGATCGTCCCGGTGGTCGCTGCCAACCGCCGCTCCTGGCGGGCCCTGGAGCGCGCGGGCCTGCGCCGGGTGGGCAGCGGCCCGCTGGAGCCGGACCACCCGCAGGACGACCCGCTGCACCACCTCTACCGGACGGACCGCCCGAGGGTCTGAGTCCGGGCGCCGGTCAGAGGCGGACGCCCACCATCACGGGCTCGTTGACCAGGGTGACGCCGAACGCCTCCCGCACCCCGGCCACCACCTCGCGGGCCAGCGCCAGCAGGTCCTCCGTGGTGGCCGCGCCCCGGTTGGTGAGGGCCAGGGTGTGCTTGCCGGAGATCCGGGCGGGCCCGGTGCCGTACCCCTTGGCGAAGCCGGCGCGGTCGATCAGCCAGGCGGCCGAGGTCTTGGTCCGCCCCTCCCCCGCCGGGTAGGCGGGCGGGGCGGCGTCCGGGCCGAGGCGGGCGGCGACCCGCTCCCGGAAGGCGGCGAAGGCGGCGTCGGTGAGGATCGGGTTGGTGAAGAAGGACCCGGCGGACCAGGTGTCGTGGTCCTCGGGATCCAGCACCATGCCCTTGCCCGCACGCAGCTTGAGGACGGTCTCGCGGGCCCGCTCCAGCGGCACCCGGTCGCCCGCCCCGACGCCCAGCACCCGGGCAGTCTCGGCGTACCGGATCGGCGCCGACAGCCCGCCCGCGTCCTCCAGGGCGAACCGGACCCGCAGGACCACGTACCGGTCGGGGTCGTCCTTGAAGCGGCTGTGCCGGTAGGAGAAGGCGCACTCCGCACCGCTGAGGGTGACGGTCTCCCGGGCCCGGCGGTCGTAGGCGACGACCTCCTCGATGACGGAGGCCACCTCCTGGCCGTACGCGCCGACGTTCTGGATCGGGGTGGCGCCCGCGGAGCCGGGGATGCCGGCGAGGCACTCGATCCCGGCGAGCCCGGCGTCCACCACCCGGGCCACCGCGTCCGTCCAGACCTCGCCCGCGGCGAGCTCCAGCCGGGTGCCGTCGAGGTGGAACCCCCGGGTCCCCACCCGCAGGACGGTGCCCGCGAAGCCCGCGTCCCCGATCACCAGGTTGCTGCCGCCGCCGACGAGCAGCAGCGGGGTGCCCGAGTCGTCCGCGGCCCGGACCGCGTCGACGACCTCGGCGTCCGTGGTCGCGGTGATCAGCGTGGCGGCGGGCCCGCCGAGCCGGAAGGTGGTCAGCGGGGCGAGCGGGGCATCGTGGGTCTGGCGCACCCGACAAGACTACGGGGCGGGCCGGGAGCCCGACCGGCCCCGTGGTCCGGTGCTCGGGCCGCGTTCTCCGCCCGGTCCCGCGCGGCGGTGAGCGGGGAGGGGCTTCCCCGGACGTCGGCCCGGGCCGACGGACGGCAGTGGGCCGCCGGCCCGGCTCGGGACGGCGGCCCACGGGTGCCCTCGGGGGCTCAGCCCAGTTGCACGACCGCACGGGACATGCCGAGCACCTTCTGCCCAGCGGCGGTGGCCGTGAGGTCCACCCGGACCCGGCGCTCGTCCAGCTTGGCGCCGATCTTCGCGCTGACCTCGATGGTGGCGCCCTCGTCGTCGTCGGGGACGACGACCGGCTTGGTGAAGCGGACGCCGTACTCGACCACGGTGCCGGGGTCGCCGGTCCAGTCGGTGACCACCCGGATCGCCTCGGCCATGGTGAACATGCCGTGCGCGATCACGTCCGGCAGCCCGACCTCCTTGGCGAAGCGCTCGTTCCAGTGGATCGGGTTGAAGTCGCCGGAGGCGCCCGCGTACCGCACCAGTGCGGCGCGGGTCACCGGGAAGGTGGCCGCGGGGAGCTCGGTGCCCACCTCGACCTCGTCGTAGGAGGGCACCCTCGTGTTCTGCGTCGTCATCGTCACGCCTCCTCGGCCGCGCGGGCCACCAGCTTGGTCCAGGCGGTCACCACGTGCTCGCCGCTCTCGTCGTGGACCTCGCCCCGGACGTCCAGGATGTCGTTGCCGGCCATGGACTTGACGCCCTCGATGGTGCTGGTGACCGTCAACCGGTCGCCCGCCCGGACCGGACGGCGGTAGGCGAACCGCTGGTCCCCGTGGACGACCCGGCTGTAGTCGAGGCCCAGCTGCGGATCGGCGATGACCTCGCCCGCGGCCTTGAAGGTGATCGCGAAGACGAAGGTCGGCGGGGCGATCACGTCCGGGTGCCCCAGCGCCTTCGCGGCCTCGGGGTCGGTGTACACCGGGTTGGCGTCGCCGACGGCCTCGGCGAACTCCCGGATCTTCTCGCGGGCCACCTCGTACGGCTCGGTGGGCGGGTAGCTCCGCCCCACGAAGGACTGATCGAGCGCCATGGGCGCGGCACCTCCTGGTCTTCCGTCACACGGCCACGCGCGGACGTACGTGCTGGAGTACTGCGGAACAACGACGCGAGGCCGCCCCCGGAACGTGGGGACGGCCTCGCGTACGAGCCTGAATTATCGCGTTTCGCGGTGCGCGGTGTGCGCGTTGCAACGCGGGCAGTGCTTCTTCATCTCCAGTCGGTCCGGGTTGTTACGCCGGTTCTTCTTGGTGATGTAGTTCCGCTCCTTGCACTCCACGCAGGCCAGCGTGATCTTCGGGCGGACGTCGGTGGCAGCCACGTGAGTGCTCCTTGACGAACGGATGGAATGGTATTAACGCAAGAAAGAGTAGCCGATCGAAGGACCGACCCCGCAATCGGCTACTATCAGTAGCGGTGACCGGACTTGAACCGGTGACACAGCGATTATGAGCCGCTTGCTCTACCGACTGAGCTACACCGCTGTGATGCGTTGCAGCCCCCCGCCCGAGAGCGGGAGACCTCACACACCAGAGCCCCAAAACGGAATCGAACCGTTGACCTTCTCCTTACCATGGAGACGCTCTGCCGACTGAGCTATTGGGGCGAGCGAGGAAGACATTACACGCTCGCCCGCCGTTCCCCCAAATCCGTTCACCGGTGGCGCGCAAGGGCCCGCACGGCCGTTTCCCCCGTCGTGCGTCGGCCCCTCCGCCACCCGGTGCGCCGGGTGCCCGCCCGGCCCGGCCGGCCCGGCCCCACCGACGTCCCCGCTGGTCACGACCGCCCCGGGCGGGCGGCGGTGTTCCGGGCC
>NZ_JBEOWM010000024.1:0-105301 GCF_040296045.1 Streptomyces sp. NPDC002490
CCCGCGTACCCGGCCCCTCCCCCGCGCCCGACGCCCGCGCGCCGGGCCCCCGCCCCGAGGCGCACCGGGCGCGGCGACACGTGTGCACGGCCGCGGCGGCCCCGCCCCCACCGGTGGGCCTCGGTCCGCTGGACGCCCCCGACGGACCGAAGCCCGGCGGGCGGGCCGGGGCCGCCGAGGCCGCGGCCGTGGAGGAGGCCGTGCGGCGCATCCGGGTGCTGGACGACCGGCACGGCGCGGACGGCCTGTACCGGCGGGCCGCCGCCCCGCTGCGGACCGCGTTCGAACTCCTCGACGCGGCCACCGCCCGCCAGTCGACCGCCGACCGGCTGCACGCGGGCGCCGGCGAACTCGCCATCTCGGTGGGCTGGCTCGCCCACGACTCCGGCCGCTTCGCGGACGCCCGCTCGCACTACGCCGAGGCGCTGGCGACCGCCCGGATGTGCGGGGACGCGGGCGTGGAGGCGCACGCCTTCTGCAACACGTCCTTCCTGGCCCGGGACGCCGGCCACCCCAGGGAGGCGGTGCGGACCGCCCAGGCCGGGCAGCGGGCCGCCCGGGGCCTCGGCTCGGCGCTGCTGCTGTCCCTGCTGGCGCTGCGGGAGGCGGGCGGCTGGGCCGGCCTCGGCGACCGGGCCCGCTGCTCCCGGGCGCTGGCCCGGGCCCGGGTGCTGTTCGAGCGCGGCCGGACGCACGGGGACGCCGAGCACGGGGCGTCGCCCGAGTGGATGTCCTTCTACGGCGCCGCCGAGTTCGCCGGGCTGGAGGCGCAGTGCTGGTCGGCGCTGGGCGAGTGGTCGCGGGCGGCCGGCCACGCGGAGCGCGCGGTCCGCCTCCAGGACCCCCACTTCGTGCGCAACACCGCGCTGTACACCGCGGAACTGGCCGACGACCTGGCCCGGGCGGGCCGCCCCGACGAGGCGGCGGCGGCCGGGGAGCGGGTGCTCGGCCTGCTGGACGAGGTGCAGTCCTCGCGCGTCCAGTCGATGGTGGCGGCCACCGCCCGGGTCCTGCTGCCCCACCGCCGTTCGGCGGGGGTGGGCGCGTTCCTGGACCGGTACGCCGCGCTGCCCCGGCCCGCCTGAACCACCCCCGGTCGGCCCGCGTTCCGCCGCCCGGGAGAACGCCGTGCGGGCTCCGCCGGACGGCGGGCGGGACGGCGGGAGGCCGTCCGGCGGGCAACCGGTCGAACGGTTCGGGCGTCCTCGCCGTCCGGGGGCGTCAACCCGCGTCCCGCGCCCGCACACCGTAGGGTGGACGGGCCGTCAAGGCAGCACGCAGGAGTGAGGAGACCTTGGATGCCGAAGCGCGGACCGTCCGACATCCGGACGGCGACCGGACCGGCACCCGGGGCCGCGCCCCCGCGCCGCTGGTGGACCGAGCTGGTGCTCGTCCTGCTCGTCTACCTCGCCTACACGGCGGGTCGGCTGCTCGCCCGCGGTGACGTGACCACCGCCGTCGACCACGGACTGGCGATACTCCGGGCCGAGAAGGCGCTCTCCCTCAACGCCGAGCACCCGCTGAACCGGCTCTTCACGGAGCACGCCTGGATCGGGGTGCCGGCCGACTTCTGGTACGCGTCGCTGCACTACGCGGTGACGCCGGTGCTCCTGGTGTGGCTGTTCCGCTCCCGCCGGGTGGAGTACCGGGCGGCCCGCAGCTGGCTGCTGATCTCCACCTTCCTCGGCCTGATCGCCTTCACCCTGGTGCCCACCTGCCCGCCGCGGCTGCTCTCCGTGGGCCACGGCTTCGTCGACACCATGGCGCAGTACAGCTCCTACGGCTGGTGGGGCGCGGAGGCCAGCGCCCCGCGCGGCATGGGCGGCATGACCAACCAGTACGCCGCGATGCCGTCCCTGCACGTGGGGTGGGCGCTGTGGTGCGGGGTGATCCTGTGGAAGTACGGGCGGGGCCCGCTGATGCGGACCGCCGCGGTGGCGTACCCGCTGGTGACGACGGTCGTGGTGATGGGCACCGCCAACCACTACTTCCTCGACGCGGTCGCCGGCGCCGCGGTGATGGGCCTCGGACTGCTGCTCACCCGGCCCGCGCTGCGGCTCGTCGACCGGACGACGGCCCGTTTCACGACCCGGACCGCCGCGCTGGCGCCCTCCGTGGCGATGGCGTCCGCGGGCGGTCGTTCGGCCGGAAGTTCCCCGATTGTCGGTGGCGAGTGCCAGACTGCGGCGGGTGAGCGATTTCCCCGACAGCGCCAGCAGTCCGCCGAGCCGGCCGGACCGGGTTCCCGCCCCTCCGACAGCCGGGACGGCGCTCCGGCACCGGCTCGCTGAGCTGCGCGGCCCGGCACCGGCCCGGGCCATGGACGCCCGCTCCCTGGCCGCCCTCGCGGTGAACCCGGGGTGCGGCCGGCGGGCCCTGCTGGACGGGGCGGGCGTCGACAAGGCGAAGGTCGCCGCCCGGCTCGGGGCGCCCGCGGTGGCCGGCCAGTCGCAGTTCGCCATCGTGCGGGGACACGCCTTCGAGGCCCGGGTGAAGGGCGACGGCGGGGGAGCCCTGCTGCGCCTCGCGCACGCGGAACTGGACCCGACCGCCCCCGCTCCCGTCGCCGAGGCGGTGCGGGTGCCGGTGCTCGCCCCGGACGGCGGGCCCGGGGCCCGGGTGGCGCGCACCGCCCTGGCGCTGCGCGAGGCGGCCCGGGCCCGCGGGTCCTGGACGCTGCTCGACCATCCGATGCTGGTGCTGGACGTGGCGGGCACCCCCGCGTTCCTGGAGCCCGACGCGGTCGTCGTCCACCCCGACGGGCGCTGGTCCGTCGTCGAGATCAAGTCCTTCCCCATGGTCGACGGGGCGGCGGAGCCGGCGAAGGTGGGGGCCGCGGCCCGACAGGCCGCCGTCTACGTGCTGGCCCTGGAAGAGGTCGCCGAGCAGCTCGCGCCGGCGCCCGAGGTGGGCCACCACGTCCTGCTGGTGTGTCCGAAGGACTTCTCCAACCTGCCGACGGCGGCCGCCGTCGACGTGCGCAAGCAGCGCTCGGTGACCCGGCGCCAGCTGGCCCGGCTCACCCGGGTCGAGGACCTCGCCCGGCACCTGCCCGCCGGGGCCACCTTCGACGTGGAGCAGCCGGGCGGGGCGCTCGACGCGGCCGTGGCGGCGGTGCCCGCGGCCTACGCGCCCGAGTGCCTCTCCGCGTGCGAGCTGGCCTTCCACTGCCGCTCCCGGGCCCGGGCGGCGGACGCAGTGACCGCGCTGGGCCGCTCGCTCCGCGGCGAGTTGGGCGGGCTGAGGACCGTCGCGGAGGTGCTCGCCGCCGCCGAGGGCCGGCGCGGGGACCCGGCCGATCCGACCGTCGCCGCGCTGCGGCGGGCGGCGGCGCTGCGCACCGAGGCCCTGGCCGGGGCGGGGGCCGCCGCGTGCTGAGCGCCCCGCGTCCGGTCCCCGGTCCGGGTGCGGCCCGAGGGGGTCCCGGATGTCGCTGATCGGCCAGCTCGCCCGCCTGGAGGCGGTCCGCAGCGGGCGCGCCCAGCCGCTGACCACGGTCCGCCACCGTCATCTGTCGCACCGGCCGCTGGTGCTCGTCCCGTTGACCACCGCCGGTGAGGCGGGGGCGCCGCTCGCCGCGCTGGTGGGGACGGAGCGCACCGCGCCGCGGGTGCTGTTCGTGCCGCAGCCCCGGGACCGGGAGCTGCGTTCCGCGTTCCTGGCCGCCCTCGCCGACGCGGTGCTGCCGTACGTCGAGGACTTCGCCGGCTCGGTGGAGGTCGCCGAGCGCGCCGAGACCGACCCGGAGACCGGCAAGCGGGTCAAGGTCGAGGTCGAGTTGTGCGCGGACGCCCCGCAGATCATCGTGCCCGGCCGCGGCGGCGTGGACTTCGTGCGGCTGCTCGGCCGGTCGATGCGGTTCCGCCGCACCCTGGAGCAGGACCCGGACGCCCCGTACCCGGCGCCGCCGCGGGTGCCGCTGCTGGGGCGCTGGCTGACGCACTTCGGGGAGCGGGCGCGGGTGCCGGGCTCCTCGCTGCTGTTGGCCATGACGGACCTGCTCGCCCGGCACTGGGCGACCGGCCAGTCCGCGGTGGAGGACCAGCACCTGGGGGCGTTGCTGGCGTGGCTGGAGGCGCCCGAGGGCACCTCCGGCGCGGCGGCGGCGCTCCGCGCCGAGCTGGCCCGGGACGCGGAGGGCCAGTTGCTGCACCCGCCGGCCGGTCCGGCGACCGACCCCGCGTTCGACAACAAGCTGCTGGCCCCCGCGATCGAACGCTACGACCGGGCCCGCACCGCGCTGGCGGCGGCCGAGGACGGCGCCGAGGCGGACGCCCGGCTCGGCGCGCTCACCGAGGCGGAGCACGCCTTGCGGGCCCTGGTGGTCAGCCGCACCCGGCCCACCTGGGACGCGGTGTGGCGGGGCCTGGACCTGCTGTGCACCTTGCCGGCGGGCGCCCGGGTGCAGGAGCGCTGGACCCGGGACCGCTGGTCGTTCACCGGCCACCGGGACCGGGTGCTGGCCGGCGAGCCCCCGCAGCCGCGCCGCGACGACGCGGTGACCGCCGCGAACAAGCTGGCCGCCCGGGAGCGGGAGCAGGCCCGGCTGGACGCCCAGGAGGCGCTGGACGACCCGCTGGTGATGGCGGCCCGCCGGCTCGCCGGGGAGGCGTTCGCGGGCGAGGTGGTCGACGTGGAGATGGCCTACGGCGAGGGCAAGCGCCCGACGCCCCGCCCGCTGGTCACGGTGCGCACCGCGGACCGGCCGCACCTCGCCGAGGGCACCAAGGCGTACCGTTCGCTGGCCGGCAAGCCGCAGACGGCCCGGTTCGTGGGGTACGTCGAGGAGGACGGCGAGCCCGCGGCGGAGACGGCGGACGGCACCGTCACCCTGGTGCTGCGGATCGTCGACCGGATGGGCCGGGGCAGGGAGCCGGAGCCCGGTTCCGTCCCGGAGAAGGGCGACCGGCCCTGCTGGACGCTCTTCGAGCACGACCAGCGCGGCGGGCCCAAGCTGCCCGAGCCGGAGGACACCCCCTGGACCCACGGCGGCCCGCCCGGGGAGGCCGGCCCCGAACGGCCCGACCCGGTGACCGGAGAGGACATCCTGTGAGCCTGACCAGCGGCATCCGCCATCCGGCCGCCCCGGAGGCGGTGGACGACCCGGGCGCCGCCGCGCACCGCGCCACCGAGGCGATCCTGGCCGACACCCTGCGCGGCGCGCACCGGGGCGTGGTGGTGGACTCCCCGCCCGGCGCCGGGAAGTCGACGCTGGTGGTGCGCGCCGCGCTGGAACTCGCCGCCGCCGGTCGTCCGCTGATGGTGGTCGCGCAGACCAACGCCCAGGTGGACGACCTGGTGCTGCGGCTCGCCGAGAAGGCGCCGGACCTGCCGGTGGGGCGGCTGCACAGCAGCGACCCGGACGCCTACGACAAGGCGTTGGACGCGTTGCCGCAGGTGCGGACCGCCACCCGGGCGGCCGACCTCGCCGGTTTCGACGTGGTGATCTCCACGGCCGCCAAGTGGGCCCATGTGAAGGGCGTGGAGCCGTGGGGGCACGCGATCGTCGACGAGGCGTACCAGATGCGTTCGGACGGCTTGCTCGCGGTGGCGAACCTCTTCGAGCGGGCGCTGTTCGTGGGCGACCCGGGGCAGCTCGACCCGTTCTCGATCGTCGGGGCGGAGCAGTGGGCGGGGCTCTCCTACGACCCGTCGGCGAGTGCGGTCTCCACCCTGCTGGCGCACAATCCGGAGCTGCCGCAGCACCGGCTCCCGGTCTCCTGGCGGCTGCCCGCCTCGGCGGCGCCGCTGGTGTCGTCGGCGTTCTACCCGTACACCCCGTTCCGCAGCGGGACCCGGGCCGGGGACCGGGCGCTGGCCTTCGCGTCGGCCTCGGACGGTTCGGGCCCGGACCGGGTGATCGACGAGGCCGCCGCCTCCGGCTGGGGCCTGCTGGAACTGCCGCCCCGGCACACCCCGCGCACCGACCCGGAGGCGGTGCGCGCGGTGGCCCTGGTGGTGCGCCGGCTGCTGGACCGGGGCGGGGCGACGGTCTCGGAGCGGGGGCCCGACCCGGTGCCGCTCACCGCCGGCCGGATCGCGGTGGGCACCGCGCACCGCGACCAGGCGGCGGCGGTGCGCGCGGCCCTCGTCGACCTGGGGGTGGCCGGGGTGACCGTGGACACCGCCAACCGCTTGCAGGGCCGTGAGTACGACGTCACCGTGGTGCTGCACCCGCTGTCGGGGCGGCCCGACGCGACCGCGTTCCACCTGGAGACGGGCCGGCTGTGCGTGCTGGCGTCCCGGCACCGGCACGCCTGCATCGTGGTCTGCCGGGGCGGGGTGACCGAGTTGTTGGACGACCATCCGTCCACGGAGCCGGTCGCGCTGGGCGTCACGCTGAAGTTCCCGGACGGGTGGGACGCCATGATGGCCACCTGGGACCACCTCTCGCACCACCGGGTGACCTGGACGCCGCCGGCCTGACCCGGGGAACCGTTCTCCCCCGCCCGGCCTGCCCCGTCGCGGTCTTGCGGGGCGGGGGACAATGGGAGGCGGCCCGGAAGCACCCCGCCCCGGGACACGTCGGTACACGCCGGGAGGCAGCAGATGTCGGAGTCCGAACCCGTCCGCGCCGAGCGACGGATGCGGCCCGCCCCGCTGCTGTTCGAGCCCACCGCCGCCACCGGCGACCCGGAGCACTTCTTCGACCTGGAGTCCATCGAGGACCCCCGGCAGCTGCTGACCCGGGCGACCGAGCTGACCCACGCCTTCCGGACCGCCACCGACCGGGCCGTCGAGTTCCAGGCCATCGCCGCGGCCCGGCTCGCGGACCCGCGGCGCTTCGACCGGCTCACCCCGGCGGCGATCGCCGAGCGCGCGGAGTGGAGCGAGGAGTACGCGGTGAAGATGGTGGAGTACGGGCGCGACCTGCTGCGCGCCGCCCCGCCCGACGAGCGCTGACCCCTCGGCGGGCGTGGACCACCCGCCGGGCAAGGGCTTTCGTCATATGCAGGGTGCGCAAGGTACCCCACACGGCCCCTTGGCGTCTCACTTTCCAGCAACTCACGGAAATCGACCCCTCACGGCGGGTAAACATGCCTGCCATGAGCACCCACCCTCACGCCGCCGTCCCCGGGGACCGCTCCTGCTCCGCCGACCCCGCCGCCCCGGGTTCCCGCGTGCGGCCGCCCGCCGGCCCCGCCCCCTCGGGCGAGGGCTCGGCGCCCCTGCCGGACACCGGGGAGGCGGCCGCGGCCGGCGCCGCCTGGCTGGCCTCCGCAGGAACGTATCCGCAGGAGCTGCTCGACCGCTGGGCCGACCGGCCCGCCGTCCCGCTGGTCCTGCCCTGCGGCACCGTCTTCGACGTGGTGAACACCACGGCGCTGTTCGGCCGGGCCCTGCTGGACCGGCTCTGGGGCGAGGGCCCCGGCTCCGGGCCCGTCGCCACCCACCGGGGTCGCACCCTGCTGTTCGCGGCGCCCGGCACCGCCCACCGACTGCCCACCCTGCTGCGCTGGGAGGAGTGGGGCGCGGGCCTCGGCGCGGTGCCGCCGCTGCTCTGCCACGGCACCGGCGACGCGGTGACCGTCCCCCCGCTCGCCACCGGCCCGACCCCGGTCCGCGGCCCCAGCGCCGCCGATGCGAGCACCCCGGCCGTCCCCGAGCCGGCCGGGTCCCGGTGGGTGGTGCCCCCGGCCGCCCGACGCCCCTGGCTACCGGGGCCCGAGGTACTGGTCTGGGCCTGCGTCCGGGCGGCCCGGGCAGCCCGACGAACATCGATTTCACCCGCCCCCGACCAGGGTGCTAAGGTCTACGACGTCAGCAGGCGCCGCTAGCTCAGTTGGTTAGAGCAGCTGACTCTTAATCAGCGGGTCCGGGGTTCGAGTCCCTGGCGGCGCACAGACGACAGAGGCCCTCCGCAGCAGCGGGGGGCCTCTTGCATGCCCCACCACGGGCCGCCGTCACCCGGTCGAGATCCGCACCACCCACTCCCCCGTCGGGGTGCGCTCCGTCACCTCCACCCGCACCGGCACCCGCCCGTCGGTGACCGTGAGGCCCTCCCCCGCGCCGAGCGGGGCGTCCGCCAGCGGCGGGTACACGGACCGTTCCCAGCAGGCGTCCGTCTCCGGATGCCCGTCCACCACCCGCACCGGACCCTCGCCCGAGGCCGCGACGCTGCGCACCCGGTACACCAGGACGCCCTCGGTGCAGGTGGTCCGGTCGTTGCCAACCGCGGCCCGGGCCTCCACCGCCACCGCGGTGGTGCGGCCGGTGCGGACCACCGCGAGCTTGGTGCCGCGCCCCGGCCCGGGCGGACCGGCGGTCGCGTCCGGAGCCACCGCCCGGGCCACCGGCCCCACCAGCACCGCGGCGCCCGCCACGGCCGGGCCCGCGGCGGACCCGGGCTCCGGGGGGCGGACGGAGACGGGCTCCAGGGTCAGCGGGGACTCGTCGCGGCCCTCCACGCACACCACCTGGTCGTCGGCGAGCCAGCCGAGCTTCCACTTGTGCCAGGCGAACAGGTCCGGGGCCATCCCGAACTGGCTGCCCATGACGTCCCAGTCGCCGACGTGGGTGTCCCAGTCGCCCGTCTCGTCCTCGGGGCGGTGGTAGAGGTCGGGCAGGTCGAAGACGTGGCCGGTCTCGTGGGCGAGGACGTTGCGGTCGGGCGGATGGCGCTCGAAGACGGTGACGATCCGCCGCAGGGCCGTGCCGTCCGCGCGCAGCGGCCGGTCGAAGTTGACGACCTTGGTGGCGTCCGAGTCCACGCCGGGGGCGTCCGGATCGGCGACGAAGTACACGATGTCGTAGGCGCCGAAGTCCACGTGCGGGTCGACCGCCGCGACCGCGTCGCGCAGGTAGGCGGTGCGGTGCTTGGCCTTCCAGTCCCGTTCTATCGCATAGGCGGTGGACGGCTTCGGCATGCTGATCCAGTCCTCGCGCGGATGCGGTCGCAGGGTGAACGCCCCGTAGGACGCCTGCTCGTAGAAGCGGTCGGTGGCCGGGAAGTGGTCGGCGGCGAGTTCCTGCGGCGAGACCAGCGGAACAGAGTCCGGGAAGGCGAGGAAGACCATGAGCGCGTCCAGCGCACGCTCGGGCCGCGGGTAGCCGGAGTGCCAGGTGTCCAGCCCCTCCGAGTGGTGGGCATCGGTGCGCTCCAGGGCGCACGAGCCGGCGCGTGCCTCGGCCACGGCCGGGCCCGCGACCAGGGAGGTGGCCGCGAGGGCGGCCAGCGAGGTGGCCGCGGCGGTGGAGCGGGCCCAGGAGCGTTCGCGCCGGATGCCCGGCACCGCGGCGCGGGCGGCACGGAACGGACGGGGCACGACGACCTCCGGGGGACGACGGGGGACGGCAGCGGGACCGCACCGCCCCCACCTTGTTCCGGTTCGCCCGGGATCGCCCTGCTGAAGGGGCCCGGGCGGGTGAGACGCGGGCCGGCGGCGCGGGATCGACGGCCGCGCGGGGTGCCGCCGCCCCGGGGCCGCCCGCCGGAACCGGTCGCGGCCCGTACCGGCCATCCGGGCGATCACCGAGCGTCACCCTGGAGCGGGGGCTCGACGCGGGCCGCACGCTCCCTACGAAGGAACGATTCAGCAACCGGCGCACACCGGAGCGCACCGGAGCGCGAGTGGCTCGCACTCCGGAGCAGCCTCTATGATCAGCCTGTTTTCCGCGTGATTCCGGCCTCTGCGGCCCCGTCCGCGCGTTCGACCCCTCACCGGCTGGGAGATGACCCGGAGCACGACCACGCACGACGGCAACGACGCACTGCGGGAGTGAGCGGTGAGCGGAACGTCCGAAGGTCCCACGCCCACGACAGGCCCTGTCCCCCCGACCGTCACGCACAGTCGCCCCGATCGCCCCCCGCCCCCCGTCGAACCTCCGCGGCGCCCCGCCCCCGGCGTTCCGGCGGGCGGCTCGGGCGAGCCCTACCGCGCCGCGTTCGGCTCCGCCCCGCTGGCGATGGCCGCCATCGGCGCGGACGGCACGGTCATCACCGCGAACGACGCCTTCCACGCCCTCTTCGCCCGCGCCACCGCCCCGGACGGCTCCCGGGGCCCCGTCGGCCGGCCGGCCGCCGAGCTGGTGGACCTCGCCGCCGACGCCCGCACCCGACGCTCCTACCAGGAGGTCCTGCGCGGCCGGCGGGCCCGGCTGAGGTGCGACCGGCGACTCAAACACGCGGACGGACACGCCCTCTGGGCCCGCGTCACCCTCGCCCCCCTGCCCGCCCCGGCCGGCCCGGCCGTCGCCCTGCTGTCGGTCTCCGACATCAGCGCCCGCCGCGAACTCCAGTCCCGACTGCGCCACCTGCGGATGCACGACCCGGTGACCCGGCTCCCCAACCGCACCCTGTTCTTCGAACGGCTCGCCTCAGCGCTGGAGAACGGGGCGTACGAGGACGAGGGCACCGGCCGGATCGGCCTGTGCTACCTGGACCTCGACGGGTTCAAGGCCGTCAACGACACCCTCGGGCACCGGGTCGGCGACCACCTGCTCGCCGCCGTCGCCGACCGGCTCACCCGCTGCGCCGACCGGGCGGGACTCGCACGTGCCAACACCCCGCTCGTCGCCCGCCTCGGCGGGGACGAGTTCGCCCTGCTGGTGGAGGACTCCACCGGCACCGAGCAACTCGCCGACCTCGCCCGGGCCGTGCTGCACGCCCTCCAGGAGCCCTTCGACATCGCCGGCCAACGCCTGTCGGTCTCGGCCTCCATCGGTGTGGTGGAACGCCGCGCCGAAGGCACCACCGCCACCGGTTTGATGCAGGCCGCCGACACCACGCTGTACTGGGCCAAGGCCGACGGCAAGGCCCGCTGGACCCTCTTCGACCCGGAGCGCAACGCCCACCGGATGACCCGTCAGGCCCTCGTCTCCGCCCTGCGCCCGGCGGTGGAGCGCGAGGAGTTCACCCTCGCCTACCAGCCGCTGGTGGGGCTCGGGGACGGCACGCTGCACGGGGTCGAGGCCCTGGTGCGCTGGGAGCACCCCCAGTTCGGCACCCTGGCGCCGAATCGGTTCATCTCCCTGGCCGAGGAGGACGGGTCCATCGTGCCGCTGGGCCGCTGGGTGCTGCGCACCGCGTGTCGCCAGGCCCGGCGCTGGCAACTCGACCACCCCGAGGCCCCGCCCGTCTTCGTCAGCGTGAACGTGGCGGTCCGGCAGGTGTGGGACTCCGACCTGGTGGCCGACGTGCGGGAGACCCTCACCGAAACCGGACTCGCCCCGGGACTCCTCCAGTTGGAACTGACCGAGTCCGCGGTGATGGGCTCGGCCGGCCGCCCGCTCCAGGCCCTCCAGGCCCTCAGCGACATGGGCGTGCGGATCGCCATCGACGACTTCGGCACCGGCTACTCCAACCTCGCCTACCTCAGCCGCCTCCCCGTCTCCGCCCTCAAGCTGGACGGCTCCTTCGTCCGCGGCTTCCGCTACGAGGACGGCACCCACCCCAACCCCGCCGACGAGGTCATCGTCGAGGCCCTGGTCCACCTCGCCCACCGCCTCGGCCTCACCGTCACCGCGGAGTGCGTGGAGACCGCGGGCCAGGCGTCCCGCCTCCAACGCATCGGCTGCGACACCGGCCAGGGCTGGCTCTACTCCCGCCCGGTGGCCCCCGACCTCATCCCCGCGCTGCTGGGCACCCGGGTGGGGCCGCCTCGGTAGGGGCGGGGGCCGGCGCGCCGCTCCGCGGCCCGGCCCGGTGGCCCGCCCGCCCCTGGACACGGGCGTTGAGTCCCGTTCCCGCAAAAGTGGTGCAGAGCCCATTCTTGCGGACGGTTTTGCCTGGTCGGGGATTCCCCCCGGTGATGGACTCCTCTCCAAGGCACCGCCTTGAACGCGTCTTCACCCACAGGAAGAGGACCCTGATGGCCATATCGTTGTTACGTCGCTCCGCCCTCTCACTGGGCGCCGTCGCCCTCTCGGGACTGGCCGTGACCGGCGTCACCGTCTCGCCCGCCAACGCCGCCCCCGCCGCTCCGGCCGCGAGCGGGTGCTCGTACGACGGTGGTGCGCGGTACATCTGCGCCTACGGGATCTCCAAGGTCTACTTCCCTGACGGCCGGATAGAGGAGTTCCACGTCGGCACGGACTGGTGGGTGTACAGCCGGATCACCAGCAGCCGCGGCGGCAACTGGTCCAACTGGAAGCCGACCCACGGCATGGCCCGGAGCCCCATCACTGTCCACAACCAGCAGACGTGGTACCCGCGTCTCACCATCGTGGGCAACGACGGCAACGTCTGGTACCGCCAACATGACGCCGTCAACGGGTGGGGCACCTGGCACCGCCAGTAGGGGATCACCCGGTCTCCCTCACCGCCCGTCGCCGAGGAGTGATCAGCGCGCCCGATCACCGTGCCACACGGGCATCGCGTGTGCCCCCGTGGGCACGCCCCCGTCACCCGCGAACCGGCGGGCACCCGCCCCGGAGACGTACAGCGTTCGGCCCCGGTCGCCAGGTCAACGGCGACCGGGGCCGACCCGCGCCGATCCGCTCGACGTTCTGGCGGACGAGACCCCGGACGGCGCCGCCGCCCCTCACCCCCGCGGGAACCCGTAGGCGTCCGCGATCAGTTCGTAGGAGCGGAGCCGGGCCGGGCCGCTGTGGGCGTTGGCGACGAGCATCAACTCGTCGGCGCCGGTGCGCTTCTGGAGCGCGTCGAGGCCGGCGCGGACCTCGTCGGGGGTGCCGTGGACCACGTCGGCGTTCCAGGTGTCGACGAACTCGCGCTCCATCGGGGTGTACGGGTGGTGCGCCGCCTCCTCGGGGCTGGGCACCAGCCCGGGGCGGCCGGAGCGGAGCCGGAGCATGCTGAGGGCGGCGGTCATCACCTGGCGGCGGGCCTCGGCGGGGTCCTCGGCGGCCAGGGCGGAGACGCCGATCAGGGCGTAGGGCTCGGCCAGCGCCGCCGAGGGGCGGAACGCCTGCCGGTACAGGTCGAGGGCGGGAACGGTGTTGCGGGCCGAGAAGTGGTGGGCGAAGGCGAACGGCAGCCCCAGGGAGCCGGCCAGGCGGGCGCTGAAGCCGGAGGAGCCGAGCAGCCACACGGGCGGCCGGTGCGGGGACTGCACCCCGCCGGGGGCGGTGGCCTGGACGGGGCCGGGCACGGCGTGGATGCGGGCGTAGGGGTGGCCGGGCGGGAAGTCGTCGTCGAGGAAGCGGACCAGTTCGGCGACCTGCTCGGGGAAGTCCTCGGCGCCCTCGCCGGGGCGGTCGGTGCGGCGCAGGGCGGCGGCGGTGGCGCCGTCGGTGCCGGGGGCGCGACCGAGGCCCAGGTCGACGCGGCCGGGGGCGAGCGCCTCCAGGGTGCCGAACTGTTCGGCGATCACCAGGGGGGCGTGGTTGGGGAGCATGATGCCGCCGGAGCCGAGGCGGATGCGCTCGGTGTGCGCGGCGAGGTGGGCGAGGATCACCGCGGGGGACGAGGAGGCCACGCCGGGCATCGAGTGGTGTTCGGCGACCCAGTAGCGGTGGTAGCCGCGGGCTTCGGTGCGACGGGCGAGTTCGACACTGGTGCGCAGGGCGTCGGAGGCGGTGTGTCCGGCCCCGACCGTGGCCAGGTCGAGGACGGACAGGGGGACGGGGGCGGTGCCCTGGCCCAGGCCGCTGATGCCGTCGCGGGCGCCGGCGGTGGCCGGTCGTGCGCCGGGGGCGCCCTCGGACGCCGCGGTCAACCCGTTGCCCTCGCCGTGCACCGTGCTCGTCGTCACTGCCACCGTGTGCCCTCCCCTGCCGCGGACCCGTGCCGGGGCAGCCTTCGTCCTCGCCTTGACGACCTACTGAACAGGAGGGGTGCTCCGGTTGTTCCCGGCAGCACCGGTCGTTCCGGGGATCGTGGGACGGACCGGGGTCAGACCGCGTACGTCCACACCACCAGCATGTGCGCCCCGTACCAGGCGCCGAAGAGCCCGGCAGCCGTCAGCGCGGGGACGAGACGGCGTCGGGGCAGTCGGGCCAGGGCGTGCGCGAGCGGGATCAGGAGCAGCAGCGCCGGCACCAGCAGCCGCAGCTTGGAGTGGTAGAAGTTCGACTGGCCCAGGGTCAGCACCAGCATCGCCGTGCCGTAGCCGAGCAGTGGCGGCCAGGTGGGGCGGCGCCAGGCGAGCGCGGTGAGCGCGCAGGCGGCCAGGAGCAGGCCCGCGGTGCTGAGCGGCACCCAGCCCTCGCCGCGCAGGACGGTGTCGAGGAGGAAGTCGACGGTGGCGGCGCCGTTGTCCCAGTGGGTGCCCCAGCCGGCTTCCTGGACGACGAAGTAGCCGTCGAGCCGGCCGGTGCGGTGGGCCACCCACAGCAGGTAGCCGGGGGTGCCGGCGCAGGCCAGGGCCAGTCCCGCCAGGGGGCGCCAGGCGAGCCGGCGGGTGCGGCGCAGTTCCGCGAGGACGGCGACGGCCAGGGCCAGGGCCAGGGCGGCGGCGGCCGGGCGGGTGAGGCCGGCGAGCAGCCCGAGGGTGCCGGCGGTGAGCCAGCGGTGGCGGTGGGCGGCGAGCAGCGCGCCGGCCGCGAGGGCCAGGAACAGGGCTTCGCTGTAGGCCATGACGAGGGAGACCGCCATCGGCTGGGCGACGGCGACGAGGACCAGGGCGACATCGGCGGTGCGCCGCCCGTACAGCGCGTCGACCAGCCCGTGCACGGCGAACAGGGCGCCGATGAGCGCCAGGTGGGTCACGACCAGGGCGGCCGTGGGGACGTCGAGCCCGGTGACGGTGTGCAGTGCGCGGGCCAGCAGGGGGTAGAGCGGGAAGAAGGCGAGGTTGTTGCCGAGCGGCTCGCCGTCGGCGTAGGTGATCTCCTCGGGGTACCCGCTGCCCGCTATCTCCGCGTACAGCTGGCCGTCCCAGGAGAGCAGCCGTCGGTGCGCCCCGCCGAGGCCGCGGGCGGAGGCGAGGACGAACAGGGCGGTGAGGTGGGCGGCGGCGGCCACCGCGTACACGGTGAGGACCGTCCACACGGTGCGGTACCGCTCCGCCGCCGGGACCCCCGGGCCCCCGGTGGGCGTGGCGGGGGCGGTGCGGCGCAGCGGGGACGGCAGGAGGACCCTCGGGGTGCGGGGGCGGGTCTGGGCGGCCATCTGGGTCTCTCCTCGCGCGGGGCGGCGGCTGCCATCCTCGCGCACCCCGGCGCCGGGCCGGTGGCCGGGCCGGGTGGAGCAGTGCAGGTCAACGGGGTGGGGGTCAGTCCGCGGGCATCTGGACCAGGGGTTCGCGGGTGAAGAGGGCGCCGAGGCGGGGGGCGTTGACCCGGCGGTCGGTGAGACGCAGCGCCTCCCAGACGGTGACCTGGTTGGCGGTGAGCACCGGTTTGCCGAGGTGCTGCTCCAACGCGGTGAGGTGGGCGGCGGTGCGCAGCGGGGTGCCCGGCAGCAGCACGGCGGTCGCCTCGGGGACGTCGGCGGCGCGGGCCAGTTCGGTGAGCGCGGTCAGCCCGTCCGCGGGGGCGGGGTTGCCGGTGGCGCTGGGGGCGGACACCACCCGGGCGCCGGACTCGGCGGTCAGGAACCGGGTGAAGCGTTCGGTCAGCTCGGGCCCGTACACGGGGGCCACCGCGAGGCGTTCGACGCCCAGCTCGCGCACCGCGTGGGCGAAGGCGAAGGAGGTGCTGGAGGCGGGCAGCCCGGCGGCCCGGGCGAGGGCGCGCACCTGGGCGAGGGCGCCTTCCCGGCCGAGGGCGAATCCGGGGCCGGCCCAGACCAGGGCCTCGGCGCCGGCCAGCCGCAGTTCCTCGACGGCGGGGGCGAGGCGTTCGCCGTCCGGGGGCACCGGGACGGCGGTCAGGGCGGGCCCGGGGCCGTCCGGGGCCGTGGCGGCGGGGTCGGAGGCGTCGACGGAGGCGGGCGCGGCGCGGACCGCGTGCAGTCTGATCCCGCCGCCCAGCAGTTGCTCGACGCGCACGTAGTCGTCCGCCGCGGTGCCTTCCGGGTACAGGAATCCCAGCGAGGTCACGTACGCCTCCTTCGCGGCGGGCCGGGGTGCCCTCCCCCCAGGATGCCCCGGCGGGGCGTCCGCGGCCCGCCGGGAGGAGGCCCCCCGGCGGGTCGGATACATCCTTCGGTGTAGCGGTGGTTCATCAACGATCACGACGTACCGGCCGGGCGACGGCGGAACGATGGGGGCATGACCGAGACGCTGCCGCCCCGCCGGACCGAGGCCCCGCCCGCTCCGGTGCAACGGAAGCCCCGCAACCCTCTCCTCGACGTGGTGCGGGGGGTGGCGATCCTGGGCACCCTGGCGACCAACGTGTGGATCTTCGCCTCCCCCGGCGGGGAGGGCGCGCTGTTCACCACCGCCGGGGAGACCTCGTTCGCCTCCTTCCCCGACGCGGTCGAGGGCACGGTGAGGCTGTTGGCGAACGGCAAGTTCCTGTCCCTGTTGACGGTGCTGTTCGGGGTGGGCCTCGCCATCCAGTACGCCTCCGCCGCGCGCCGCGGCCAGCCCTGGCCGGGACGGTACCGGTGGCGGGCGCTGTTCCTGTTCGCCGAGGGCACCGTGCACTTCCTGCTGGTGTTCGCCTGGGACGTGCTCATGGGGTACGCGGTGACCGCGCTGCTGGTGGCCTGGCTGCTGACCCGCTCGCAGCGGGCCCGGGACCGGGTCATGTGGACGGCGGCCGGGGTGCACCTGGCGTTGATGGCGGTGCTGACGGCGGGGCTGGCGGCGATGGGCCCCGAGGCGGAGGAGGTGGACCGCTCGGCGGAGCGCGAGGTGATCGACCTGTACGCGCACGGCGGCTACCCGGAGCAGATCGGCTTCCGCCTGGACAACGTGCTGTTCCTGCGGATGGAGCCGGTGCTCTCCTTCGCACTGCTGGTGTTCCTCTTCCTGCTGGGCGTGCGGCTCTTCCGGGCGGGCGCGTTCGGCGCCGACGACACCGGGCGCCGCATCCGCAACCGGCTGCTGGGCTGGGGCCTGGGCCTCGGGCTGCCGCTGTCGGTGGCGCTGCCGCTGGCCGGCTCCGAGTTCTTCCTGCTCGACCGGTACGTGGTCGGGCCGCTCACCGCGCTCGGCTACCTGGGCCTGGTCGGGCTGCTGGTCGACCGGGCCACCCGCGCCGGCCGCGCCCCCGGTCCGCTGCTGCGCGGCCTGACCAACGTGGGACGCACCGCCCTGTCCGGCTACGTCCTCCAGAACCTGCTGTGCATGCTCGCCGCGTACGGCATCGGCCTGGGCCTGGCGCACCGGCTCGGCGGGGAGTGGTGGCCCTGGTGGCCGCTGGCCCTGTGGACGGTGGTGTGCGCGGTGCTGATGGTCGGCTCCACGCTGTGGCTGCGCCGCTTCACCGCCGGGCCGTTCGAGTCGGTGCAGCGGTGGGCGCTGCGCCGTTGACGCCCCGCGCCCCGCACGGGTCGGGGCGGGCGGCCCTGGGTATGCCTGACCCGGAATCAAGGGGGGCGTGCCCACGGGAGGGGTGTCATGCGTCAGCTCGCGCGGCTGTCGGCGGTACGGATGTTGGACGGGTACCGGAGGGGGGAGTTCAGTCCGGTCGAGGTGACGGAGGCGGTGCTGCGCCGCTGCGAGGAGGTGCAGCCCGCGCTGAACGCGTTCGTGCGGCTGGACGCGGACCGGGCGCTCGACGCCGCCCGGGCCTCCGCCGAACGGTGGCGGCGCGGCCGACCGGCGGGCCTGCTGGACGGGGTCCCGGTCAGCGTCAAGGACCTCCTGCCGCAGCACGGGGTGCCCACCCTGCGGGGTTCGCGCACCGTCGATCCGGCGGCCCGGCTCGCCGACGAGGACGCTCCCGCGGTGGCCCGGCTGCGCGAGCACGGCGCCGTGTTCACCGGCCGCACCACCACCCCCGAGTTCGGTTGGAAGGGCGTGACGGACTCCCCGCTGACCGGGATCACCCGCAACCCGTACGACGTGGGCCGCACCGCCGGCGGCTCCAGCGGGGGCAGCGCCGCGGCCCTCGCGGCCGGAGCCGGCCCGCTGTCGGTGGGCACCGACGGCGGCGGCAGCGTCCGCATCCCGGCCGCCTGCTGCGGGGTGTTCGGGCTGAAGCCCACGTACGGGGTGGTTCCGGTGTACCCGGCCAGTGCCTTCGGCACCCTCTCCCACGTGGGGCCGATGGCCCGGGACGCCGCGGACGGCGCCCTGCTGCTGGACGTGCTCGGCGGCGCCGACCCCCGCGACTGGGACCGGGCCGCGCCCCCCTCGGGCACCTTCCGCGACCCGGCCGAGGGGGTGCGCGGACTCCGGGTGGCGTTCTCCCCCTCCCTCGGCGGGCAGGTCGCCGTCCAACCGCAGGTGGCCGCCGCGGTGCGGCGCGCGGTGGAGGCCCTGGCCGGGCTCGGCGCCCATGTGACGGAGACCGACCCGGACCTCACCGACCGGGTGGACGCCTTCCACACCCTGTGGTTCAGCGGGGTCGCCCATGTGACCCGGGCCCTGGGCCCCGCCCAGCTCGCCCTGGTCGAGCCGGAGCTGCGGGCGGTGCGCGCGGCCGGGGAACGCGTCTCGGCGCGGGAGTACCTGACCGCGCGGGACGCCCGGGCCGACCTCGGCCGCCGGATGGGCCTCTTCCACCGCCGCCACGACCTGCTGGTCACCCCCACCCTGCCGCTGACCGCGTTCGCGGCCGGCGTCGAGGTCCCGCCCGGCAGCGGGCTGCGCCGCTGGACCGGCTGGACCCCGTTCACGTACCCGTTCAACATGACCACCCAGCCCGCGGCGAGCGTCCCGGTCGGGCTGGACGCCGAGGGGCTGCCGATCGGCTTGCAGATCGTGGGCGCCCGGTTCGCCGACGCCACCGTGCTACGGCTCGCGCACGCCCTGTACGCGGCCGGGATCGCCGGGGTCCCCGCGCCCGAGCCGCCGGCCACCGCGACGGACTCCTCCCGCTGGCGCCCGGAGCCCGTCGCCGACTGATCGGGGCGCGAACCCATCGGCATGAGTCGGTGGGGCCGGGGTAGCCGCGCGCCCATGGCCCCACCACTGAGAGACCACTCATCCGCCGGGCGTCCGCCCGGCCCCGCGGCCGGCAGCGCACGGCCCGGGCCGTCGGCGATAGCCGGCCCCCGGCCGCGCCGGAGGACCCTGCTCAGCGGGGTCGTCGTGCTCGGCGCGGCGGGGGCGCTGGGCGCCGCGGGCTGCTCCCGGGTGCCCACCGGTGACACCCTCGCCCGGCTGCGCTCCCAGGGCACCGCCCGCCTCGGCATCGCCGGGGAGGTGCCCTACGGCTACGTCGACGAGGACGGCGAGTTCACCGGGGAAGCGGTGGAACTGGCCAAAGTGATCTTCCAGCGGTTGGGCGTGCCGAAGGTGCAGCCCGTGGCCACCGACTTCAGCTCGCTGATCCCCGGCCTGAAGACCCAGCAGTTCGACGTGGTCTCCGCCGGCATGTACATCAACAAGGAGCGCTGCCAGCAGGTCATCTTCTCCGACCCCGAGTACCAGATGCTGGACTCGTTCATCGTGCGCAGGGGCAACCCGCTGGGCCTGCGCGACTACGCCGACGTCGTCGGCCGGAAGGCCCGCTTCGGCACCGGCACCGGCTACGCCCAGCACGGGTACGCGGTCGCCGCCGGCTACCCGGAACGGGACGTCGTGGTCCTCCAGGACCAGGTGGCGGGGCTCAACGCGGTGGAGTCCGGCCGGATCGACGTGTTCGGCGGCACCGCCCTCACCACCCGGCAGGTCGCCCGCCGCAGCCGGCGCGCCGAGGCCACCGAACCCTTCGCCCCGGTGGTGGACGGGAAGGAACGCGTCGACGGCGGCGGCTTCACCTTCCGGCCCGCCGACACCACCTTGCGGGACGCCTTCAACGGCGAGATCCACCGGATGAAGGACAACGGCGAGCTCTTCCGCATCCTGCGCCCCTTCGGCTTCACCGAGGCGGAGATGACGGACCTGACCGCCGAGGAGTTGTGCGCATGACCTCCGGACTCTGGCAGAACTGGATGCTGCCCGGCATCTGGACCACCCTCCAGCTCACCCTGTACAGCGCCGCCCTGGCGACCGTCGTCGCGTTCGCGATCGGCACCGCCCGCACCCACCGGTCGAAGCCGGTGCGCTTCCTGGCCGGCTTCTACACCGAGGTGTTCCGCGGCACCTCGGCGCTGGTGCTGATGTTCTGGCTGTTCTTCGTGCTGCCGCAACTCGTCGGCTGGGCCCTGGTGCCGATGTGGGCGGCCGTCCTCGCCCTCGGCCTCTCCTACGGCGCCTACGGCGCGGAGGTCGTCCGGGGCGCCCTGAACGCGGTCGCCCCGGCCCAGCGCGAGGCGGGCGTGGCGCTCAGCTTCACCCCCTGGCAGCGGCTGCGGCTGATCCTGCTGCCGCAGGCGGTGCCGGAGATGATCCCGCCGCTGTGCAACCTGCTGATCGAGCTGCTGAAGGGCACCGCGCTGGTGTCGCTGCTGGGCATCGGCGACGTGTCGTTCGCCGCCTACCTGGTGCGCCTGGCGACCCAGGACAGCGCCCAGGTGTACGGGATCACCCTGGTGGTCTACTTCGTGATCGCGTTCGTCCTCACCCGGGGCATGAAGGCCCTGGAACGCCGGACCCGGGCGGGCCTCGGCAAGGCGCCGGTCCCGGCCGGCGCGGGCGGGGGTGCCGCATGACCCGCTACCTGGCCGCCGCGGGCGGCTCCTGGGACTGGTCCGCCGTCGTCGACTTCCTGCCGCACTTCTGGGACGGGGTCCTGGTCACCCTCCGGGTGTTGGTGCTCGGCTCGCTGATCTCGTTCGCCCTGGGGCTGGTGTGGGCGCTGGCCCTGCGCGCCCCGAGCCGCTGGCTGCGCTGGCCGGTGGGCGCGTTCACCGAGTTCGTCCGCAACACCCCGCTGCTGGTGCAGCTGTTCTTCCTCTACTTCGTCCTCCCCGAGTGGGGCGTCCAGTTCTCGGCGCTCACCACCGGCATCGTGGCCATCGGCCTGCACTACTCGACGTACACCGCGCAGGTGTACCGGGCGGGCATCGACGCCGTACCGGTCGGGCAGTGGGAGGCGGCCCGGGCGCTGAGCCTGCCGCGGCGCAGGACGTGGACGGCGGTGATCCTGCCGCAAGCCGTGCGGCGGGTGGTCCCGGCACTCGGCAACTACGTCATCGCCATGTTGAAGGACACCCCGCTGCTCGCCGGGATCGGGGTGCTGGAACTGCTCCAGCGGGCCCGCCTGGAGGCCGCCGACACCTTCCAGTACACCGAGGCGCTGACCGTCGTCGGGATCGCCTTCGTCCTCATCGCCTATCCGTCCTCGCTGCTGATCCGATCCCTGGAGCGCCGCCTTGTCCACTGAACCCACCACCCCGGCCGGTCCCGCCCCCGATCCCTCCCCCGCGCCCGGGTCCGCTCCGGCCGGCGCCGCGGCCGAGGAACTGGTCCGCTTCGAGGACGTGACCAAGAGGTTCGGGCGGACCACCGTCCTGGACCACCTCGACTTCACGGTCGGGCGGGGCGAGCACGTCACCCTGATCGGCCCCTCCGGCTCCGGCAAGACGACGATCCTGCGGCTGCTGATGACCCTGCTCACGCCCGACGAGGGCCGGATCGCGGTCGGCGGGCGCTACCTGACCCACGAGGAACGGGGCGGCAGGCTCGTCCCCGCCCGGGAGAAGCACGTCCGCGAGGTCCGCAAGAACATCGGCATGGTGTTCCAGCACTTCAACCTGTTCCCCAACATGAAGGTGCTGCGCAACGTCACCGAGGCCCCGGTGACCGTCCTCGGGCTCTCCCGCGACGAGGCCGAGCAGCGGGGCCGGGAGCTGCTGGACATGGTGGGTCTCGCCGACCGCTGCGACGCCTACCCCTCGCAGCTGTCCGGCGGGCAGCAGCAGCGGGTGGCGATCGCCCGCGCGCTGGCCATGCGCCCCGAAGTGCTGCTGCTGGACGAGGTGACCTCGGCGCTCGACCCCGAGCTGGTCGCGGGGGTGCTGGACGTGCTGCGGGACGTGGCTCGCTCCACCGACATCACCCTGATGTGCGTGACCCACGAGATGTCCTTCGCCCGGGACATCTCCGACCAGGTGTTGATGTTCGACGAGGGACGGGTGATCGAGTCGGGGCCCCCGGAGAAGATCTTCAGCGAGCCGGAGCTGGAGCGGACCCGGGAGTTCCTGAGCGCAGTGCTGTGAGGTGCCCCCGGCCGATGCCGGCGTCACGGTCGGGGGCACCACCCTGACGGGCGATACGGGGCACGCCGAAGGCATATGCCTCGGCACTATCACCCCTGTTCGGAGCCGCAACCATCCCGTCAACCACAGTCGCCCATCTCCGCAACAGCCCCCTTCGGGCAGGGCTCCGACGGCTATCGTGGACGGTGCCCAGCAGCATGGACCGGGACCCGTCCAGGGGGACGCAGTGGCGCTTCAGCACGAGTCGACCGCCCCGTACCACTCGGTGCAGCGCGCCCTGCGGATACTCGACCTGCTCTCCACCCGCCCCGACGGGGTCACCGAGGCCGAACTGTCCCGCGCCACCCGCTCCAGCGGGCCGCCGCTCACCGGACTGCTGCGGATGCTCCGCCGCGAGGGCTACCTCGTCCAGGCCCCCGACGGCGCCTACCTGCGCGGCGAGGCCCTCGGCCGGCTCGGCGACGGCTCCGGGGCCGGTCGGGAATCCCTCCAGGACGTCCTCGACCGACTGCGCACCGACCTCGGCGCCGCCGTGTACGTGGGCCGGTACCTCGGCGGGGAGGTCCGGGTGCCCCACCTCGCGGACGCCCCCGACACCCCCGCCGTCAACGAGTGGGTCGCCTTCGGCGCCACCGGGCACGCCAGCGCCATCGGCAAGTGCCTGCTGTCCCAGCTCGACGCCGAGGCCCGCCGCGAGCACCTGTCCCGCCACCGCCCCGCCCGGCTCACCTCCCGGACGATCACCAACGAACGGGTCCTGGCCACCCGGCTCTCCGGCCAGCCCCCGACCGTGCCCGTGCTCGACCTCCAGGAGTACGCGGTCGGCACCGTCTGCGCGGCCGTCCCCCTGACGGCGGGCGCCGCGGTCGGCTGCCTCGCCCTGTCCCTGCCCGTCGAACAGACCCACCGCCTGCGCCCCGCCGCGGACGCCCTCAACCGCGCCGCCGCCTCCGTCCTGCTGGCCCTCGCCCTCTGAGCCCGCCCGCCCCGGAACGGGCGGGTCGGGAGCACCCCCAGGCAGGGGGTATGATTTTCCCGTCAGCAGGCGCCGCTAGCTCAGTTGGTTAGAGCAGCTGACTCTTAATCAGCGGGTCCGGGGTTCGAGTCCCTGGCGGCGCACTTCAGGTGTTCCTGGCTCAGGCGCTCCTCCTTCGGGAGGGGCGCCTGAGGCTATTGGGAGGCCAAGCAGTGGGCGTACGCGGGGACCGCGCTACTCGACCTGGACAGCGCCCGGCACCTTCCACATGCCGTGGACGCCTCCCTGCGGGCGATCGCCCAGTACCGGACCGCACCGGCGGAAGACCGGTCCGTCGGGGACCTGCTCGCCTCCCACTTGGACCTGGCCAGAGCCCATCTGGTCAACGGTGACGTCGACGGAGCCGCAGAGAAGTTGACCGTGGTCCTCGACGCTGCGCCCCAGCAGCGCACCGCGAGCATCGCACGACGGTTGCGGGCCCTCGCGGTGCGTCTCGGTGCGCCCCCCCTACACGGGATCGCCCGTTGCTCGCGGCCTCCATGAGAGCGTGCGGGAAGCATGTCGCCACCCGGCCCTCGAAGATCCGACGGAGCCCCTCCGATGACCGATGCCCCGCGGCCCGACACCGCCGTCACCGACCCCGGGCTGCTGACCCGGGCCGCATACGGTGATCAGCGGCACCTGGCGGCCCGGCAGTCGCTCTACGGTTGGCAGCGACCTCGATACGACCTGCCGGGGATGGTGGTCCGAGAACTGGCGGATGTCGACGGTGCGGTGATCGACGTCGGTTGCGGCAACGGGAGGTTCGTCGAGCGCCTGCGCCGGGAGCGCCCCGAGCGGCCAGTGGTCGGTGTCGACCTCTCCGCGGGCATCCTGGCCGGCGTGCCCGGAACGGTATTGGTGGCGGACGCGGCGGCGCTCCCGTTCGCCGGTGGCACCTTCGATGCCGTCCTGGCCATGCACATGCTCTACCACCTACCGGACATCAGGGCCGCGATCGCCGAAGCGGCCCGGGTGCTGCGGCCCGGGGGCGTGCTGGTGGCCTCGACCAACGGCGAACGCGACAAACACGAACTCGACGCGCTGTGGCGGCGGGCCGCGGGCGATGTGCTCGGCGTCCGCGAAGGGCCCGCCCGCGTCTCGCTCAGCGCCCGCTTCTCGCTGGAGCAGGCCCCGGGGCTCCTGGGCACGGTCTTCGAGGACGTACGGGTGCGGGAGCTGCCCGGTGTCATCGAGGTGACCGCCCCGGCCCCGGTCGTCGCCCACCTGGCGTCGTACGAAGCCTGGGCGGAGGAGTGCGGTGTGCCGTTCTCCTCGACCGTCGAGCGGGCCGCCGAACTGGTCACCGCCGCCATCCGGGAGCGGGGTTCCTTCCGGATCACCTGCATGGGCGGCGTCCTCGTGTGTCGACGGTAGAGCCCCTCGAATTCGCCTTCGCGAGGGGCCCATCGTCGTGCTCTACCGCCCGATCAGACCGTGGAGGCGATCCAGCCCACCGTCTCGGTGGTGTGGGTGCCGTCCGAGGTGACCTTGCCGTTGGCGTGGAGCTCGTTGATGCGGATCTTGAAGCCCACGGTGGTGACGTCGGCGATCCGCAGGCCGGGGGTGTCCGGGCCGTTGAAGGTCTGGACGAACGGGATGACGATCACCGATGACCCATCGGGGAAGGCGCTGGGGAAGACGACCTGGGTGAAGGTGGAGGTGTCCCCGCCGGTGGTCGCCACGGGGTTGGAGGAGCTCAGCTGCACCTTGCCGGTCTGGAACACGCTCACGGTTCGTCCGCCTCTCAGTGACCGGCCCGCGGTGTCGCGCCCTCGGGGCGTCCGCGGGGCCGGTGGTCCGACCGCCCCTCGTGGGGCGACCACCGGGACCGTGCCCGGGTGGGCGGGGGTTTAGCGGAGGAGTCGCCCGATGGGGTCGTCTTCCCCCGGAAGTCGTGAACGGGGCCGGAAGTGGACGGACACCACATCGCCCGCCAGGATCGTGCCGGGCAGGTCCTCCTCCTCGAACCGCACGGTGCGGCCCTCGTCCGTGGTGAACTCGAAGACGAAGTGCCGCACGGTGCGCGAACGGTCGTCGCTGCGGTGCCTCGTGGTGTGGACGTCGAGGCAGCGGGCCTCGGCGACCAGCCCGCTGTTCCAGGCCCGGCTGCGTTCCCGGGCGCGGAAGACGATCGCCACCGCCGCGGCGATCGCGATGCCGGCGATGACGAGCGGTACGGAGGAGAGGAAGGCGTTCATGAGGTCCCCCCGCGTCGATTCCCCCGTACGTCGCGCGGCCACGGGCGACGTACGGGGAGATCCTGGGAGTGGGGGGTCGCGGGGGGACCCCGGGTCGGTACGGGAACCCGTACCGACCCGCTGCCGACGTGCGTTGCTACGTCAGCTCAGTGCGTCAGAAGCTGACGTCCGAGCAGGCGTAGAAGGCGTTCGGGGTGTCGTGGACCGTCCACACCGCCAGGACCACGTGGCTGCCGGACTTGCCGGTGGGCACCTGACCCGAGTGGGAGAAGCTGAACGGCGGGCGCTGACCGTTGTACGGCACCGTCAGGAACGGGGCGGGCTCCAGGGCGTCGCGGGTGAGCGCGGCGTTCTGGTTCCAACCGTCCTTGGTGATGTAGTACTTGAAGTCGGTCGTGGCGTGAGCCGCGGTGAACTTCCACTTGAAGTTGTAGTTCTGACCACCCGTCAACTTCGTGGTGGGCCACGGGTTGCCGTTGGGCTGCTTGTGGTGGTCGAGAGCGCTGAAGCCACCGTTGCCGGCGGAACAGATCTTGCCGTCGGCGGGGCCCTTGGCCGGGAAGCCCTTCGGGCCCTCGACGCTCTGCGGCTCCCACTGGATCGAGCCGCAACCCTTGACGGTACCGCTGTTGGAGCACGCCTTCTGACGGCTCGTGGGCTCCTCGGTGTACCCGTGGCTGCTGGCACTGCCCGTGGCGAACGACATCGCACCGACGGTGGCGAGGCCGAGCATGGCCGCGTACATCTTCTTTCGCATGCTGCCGCTCCTGAAGAACGTGGGGGTTCTGTGAGGCGTACGCACTGATTTCCGGTCTAGACCAAGGCACAGGTTACGAGCGTTAGTTGAACATGTCCATACCGGTGGTGGAGCGATTCCGGTCACGGGGAACCAGGCGCCGTACGCCGTTCGCCCCGGTACGCGTCGGCGCGGCGCCCGGGAAACCGGGCGCCGCGCCGGTACGGATCCGTGCGGCTACTGGGGGTCGGGCGCCCCCCGTCCCGTGTAGAAGGCCACCGTCAAGTCCTTCACCAGGGCCTTGCGTTCGTAGTCGTCGAGCTCCACCAGTCCACGGGTGGTCAGCCGGGTCACCGTGTCCTCGACGGAGTCCACCACCGAGGTGAGCACCGAATCCCGGTGCTGGGCGTCGATCGCCGCGACCCGACGCCGCTGCATCGCCGCGGCCACCTCGGGCGCGTACTCGATCCGGGTGGGCTGCGCCGAGAACACCTCGACGCCCACCGGCAGGGCGTCCGCCGCGATCCTCCGGGTCAACGCGTCCCCCACCGCCTCGGCGTCGCGCAGGGTCGGGGCGTCCTCGTGGAAGGCGTCGGCGGGCAGTTGGGACAGCACCCGCGCCATCGCCGCCTCCACGCACTCGCGCAGGTACTCCTGGTGGTCCTCGACGGCCAGGGCGGCCCGGGCGGTGTCCCGGATGCGCCACACCACCAACACCACCACCCGCAGGGCCACCCCGTGCGCGTCCACCGCCGGCATGGGCTCGCTGCGCCAGTGCCGCAGGCGCACGTCCACCCGGCGGCGCAGCAGCAGCGGGTTCACCCACATCAGCCCGGTGCGCCGGACCGAACCCCGGTAGCGGCCGAAGAGGGTGAGCACCCACGCCTCGCCGACCCGGCCGCGGGCGATGCCCCCGAAGCCGAACAGCAGCAGCACGGCCCCCACCGCGATCAGCGCCCAGTGCCCGGGGTCCAGCGGCGAGGTCGCCCCCGCCGCTCCGGCGCCCGAGCGGGCGGTGATCGCGTCCAGCGCCCGGCCCACCGGACCGGCGTCGACGCCGTAGGCGGGGAGGCCGAGCAACCGGACCGCTTCGGCCGGCAGGGCGCCGGCCCACCACAGGCCGACGACGAGTCCCGCCAACCCCAGGAACCCGGCGAGCAGCCCGAGCGGGCCGGGCAGCGCCCGCCCGGCCCGTTCCGCCAGCGCCGGGTCCGGGGCCGGCACCGGACGCTCGTCGCGGGCCCAGGCGGCTTCGGCCCGGGCGGGGGCCCGGTGCCCGGCGGGGCCGTCCCGGTCGGTGCGGCCGGGGCGGGCGACGGGCGGGCCCTTCGGCTCGGTGCGGGGCTGTTCGCCGGTCCCGCGCCGGCGGCCCACCACCACGGGGCCGGCCGGGACCGGGGTGCCGGTGGCGTCCTCGCGGAACAGCAGGTGCACCGGGATCTCGGTGGTGGCCTCGTTGTGGATCAGCCGCCGGGTGCCGGGCTCGTCCGGCCGCACCGGCCGACCCGGGACACCGGAGGTGCGGGGCGACGCCGGCGGGTCCGTGTTCCCGGCGGGGCCGGTGGAGCCGGACGGGGTGGGTGGGGTGGGGGATGTGGGTGACTGGGGGGCCGCTGAACCCATCCGTGCCTCCGTCATGAGAAGAGTCGCCGCCAGGTCTCCGGGCCGGGGTAGCCGTCGGCGTCCTGGCCGCGCCAGCCCTGGGCGCGCTGGAAGGACTCGACGTTGCGCCGGTCGCTCTCGCTCCAGCGCGGGCCGGGGCCCTGCGTGTAGTGCTTGTCGAAGCCCTTCTGCTTGAGCTGCTGCCCGAGCCGGGTGACGTGCGCGTTGTTCTGGCCGGGGCGGAAGTACCCGCGCCCGGGGAAGGCCGTGCTGCCGGACGGGGCCGGGGGCTGGACGCTGCTGCCGGGGCGGGAGCCGCCGCTGCCGGGACTGGGAGCGCTCCCACCCGTGGCCGGGATGTCCCGGCCGGTGCCGCGGACCAGGTGGTTCCAGGTGGCGGGGCCGGGGATGCCGTCGGCGTCGTCCCCCGTCCACCCCTGGGCCTGCTGGAAGGCACGGGTCGCCTTCCGGTCGGCCTCGCCCCAGCGCGGGCCGGGGCCGCTGTCGTAGAAGCGGGCGCCGCCGCGTTCCCGCAGCAGCCGGCCGAGTTCGGTGACGTGGCGGTTGTTGGCGCCGGGGCCGAACTTGTCGGCGCCGGGGAAGGCCGTGCTGCTCGGCGGGGTGGTGGGGGCGGGGCCGGAGGTGCCGCCCCCACTGCCGCCCTGCACCCCGCGGTAGCGGTAGGGGACGTAGCCGCCGACGTTCTTCCAGTAGGGGTAGGGCGTGACCTGCTGGCGGGCCCTCGGCGGGGTCTGTTCGTAGGCGACGTAGTTCTGGCGGGTGGAGTCGGTCCAGCCGCCGAAGATGGTGACGTGCGAGCCCTTGTTCGGGTTGGACGGGTCGTGGAACAGCAGCATGTCGCCGGGCTGGAGTTCGTTCTTGGTGATCCGGACGGCGAACCTGTCGAGGCTGCCGGTCCACTCGTTGCTCTTGAGGCCCCAGGCCATCGAGACGAAGCCGGAGCAGTCCTGCCGGTACCCGTCCGGCCAGTACTTGGTCATGCTGTACGGGACCCTGACGTTGGTCCAGGTCTTGGCCCGGTTGATGATCTCGGCCCGGGTGGTGGTGGGGAAGTTCAGCGCGGCGGGCGTGGCGGCCGGGATGACGTCGGCCGCAGCCCCGTACAGCGGGCCGGTGGCGCCCTGCCCGGCCTCGGCGCCGCCGGGCGCCTGCGGGGTGCTGCGGACGTAGGGGGTGCCGGTGACCTGCGGCGCGCCGGAGGGAGTGGGCGCCGCGGAGTCGCCCGCGGGGGCGGGGGCGGGCAGGATCGCTCCGGCGGCGCCGAGCAGGGCGGCGGCTCCTCCGGCGGGGTGTCCCTGGTCGAGCGGGCGGAACTCGGCCGCCGCCGTCAGTTGCGATCCGCTGAGCACCGTGCCGGCCGCCGCCGCGAGGACCACCACCTGGCGCCGCGCGCCGTGGGCCGCCGGGCTGCCGCCGAGCCGGACCGGCAGGCCGCGGGCGCCGGCCCGGCGTCGGTCGGCACAGCCCGGGCAGTGGCAGTCGCTCGCGGGCGCCACCTCTTCGAACACGGGAGCGTCCATTCGATTCCCCTCACCTACCGGATTGACCTCCGCGCACCATCCGCACAGGCATCAGTTTCTCAACTGTCCGGACATATCGCACGTTGACTGCCAAATGATGCACAGTCAGACATACAATATTTCAACCCCCTGAGCGTACGTCAGATTCCGTAGCGCTTCTGCGACCGGGCAAGCACCCACACAAGGGTCAAAGGTCACCAGCGGGCAGGGTTGCTCCAGAAGGTGCAAGTGTGATCAAGTGATTACGGAAACGGCGGTACGCCGGATCGCTCCTGAACTTCCCCTGTCTATTTTTTTGCCAGGAGCGCCCCGGAAAGCCTCGGTATCCACCCGGCCCCATCCGGACGTTCCTCCGATATGCCTACGTCTGATGCGGGACCGGGTACAGGACCGATGACGTACCCCGCCTCCATGCAGACGCCGGACACCCCCGTCCGGAGCTGAGCCCGCATCCCATCCCCCGGGACTGGACACCCCCCGTCCGGTATGCGCGGGCCCGGCAGTGCAGGTCCCGGGGCTCCCCCGCCCCGGGACCGCGCCACCCGAGCGTGATCCCCGTCACGCAGCGGGGTCGGGAGCGGCAACGGCCTCCGCCGCCCCGACCCCCATCGGTGGCCGGGAGCACTCCTGGACATCGGGTAGAGTTCTCCAGGTCAGCAGGCGCCGCTAGCTCAGTTGGTTAGAGCAGCTGACTCTTAATCAGCGGGTCCGGGGTTCGAGTCCCTGGCGGCGCACCGACAGACGAAGCCCTCCGGCCTTGGCCGGAGGGCTTCGTTCCTGTTCGGGGCGGGGTGCCCGGCCACTACGGTGACCTCCATGGCGCGCGACATCCAGGAGCGGATCAAGAGGTTCATCATCGATCGACGGCTGCGCTCCGGCGCGGTCCTGCCCCCCGAGCCCGAACTGATGGAGATGCTCGGCGTCAGCCGGAACTCCCTGCGGGAGGCCCTCAAGGGGCTCCAGGCCATGGGGATCGTGGAGGTCCGGCACGGCTTCGGGACCTACGTCGGCCCGATGTCGGTGGCCCCGATGATGGAGGGGCTGGTCTTCCGCACCGTCGCCGGGCACTACCGGGGCGAGGCGAGCCTGCTCCAGCTCCTCGAACTCCGCGCCGCCCTGGAGACCGGGCTGGTCTCCCGTCTCGCCGGCCGGCTGCCCGCCGCCGACCTGGCCGAACTGGAGGTGCTGGCCGATCGCATGGAGGTGCGCGCGGCCGGCGGCGAGTCCCTGTTCGAGATCGACCGCGCCTTCCACGCCACGCTCTACCGCGGACTGGGCAACCCGTTGCTCGGCGAGGTCCTCGAAGCCTTCTGGGACGCCTTCCACCGGGTCCGCACCGACCTCGTCGACGTGCCGCACGACCCCCGGGTGACCTGCCGCCAGCACCGGGAGATCCTGGACGCCGTACGGTCCGGAGACGTGTTGCGCGCGGAACGTGCCATCCAGGACCACTTCGGTCGCATACGCGAGCGGTTGACCGCTACCCTCACCGTCAGCTGACCCCCCGGGCCCCCACGCACCACCGGTGGCCCCCGCACCTCCCGCCCCCCGTGCGCAACCACTCCTGGTGAGCGCGCGACCACCCGACCCGGTCGACGGGGCGGCCCAAGGGGCCCCCGGTGCACGGGCGGACACCGAGGGGGGCATCATGCAACCGGAGGGCCCCCTTCGCTGTCTAAGCTGAAAGGGGCTTGCCATGACGCGTCCGACGCCGGAAGGGGAACCGGTCCGGACGGAGGAGAACGAGGAAACACACGCATGCGACGTGTGTGGGGGGATGGCTCATGACGTCGCCTTCAGGCGCGGGGCAAGACTTCGATCCGACGGAAACGACTCAGCTGCGCGTGCACCGCACCGGCGGGCTGCGCCGCATCAAGAAGTCGCTGCCGCGCTACGACTACGAGCACTACAGCCGGCTCGCCGGCCCCCTCACCCAGCCCGACCCCCACCAGCCCTACACGGTGCGCTACCGCTCCCTGCTCTCCCAGGAGCCGCACCGGGTGCGCGCCGCGCTGATGCTGGGCGCCGCCCCCGTGGTCTCGCTCATCCTGCTGTTCTGGCTGCTCCAGCCGGAGCACTGGACCAAGCGCGACTACCCCGCCTACGACTTCCTGCCCACGCTGGACGTCGTGATGCTGGTCTCGATCGGCCTGATCGAATTCTTCCGCTGCATGAACGTGCTCTCCAACGCGCACGCCACCATCGTCGCCCGCGACCCCGTCCCCGTGGTCCCCGAGACCGGCACCCGGGTCGCCTTCCTCACCTCCTTCGTGCCCGGCAAGGAGCCGCTGGAGATGGTGACCAAGACGCTGGAGGCGGCGGTCAAGATCCGCCACCGCGGCACCATGCACGTGTGGCTGCTCGACGAGGGCAACGACGACGAGGTCAAGGCCGTCTGCGAACGGCTCGGCGTGCGCCACTTCTCCCGCAAGGGCGTCGCCAAGTGGAACACCGTCAAGGGTCCGCACCGCGCCAAGACCAAGCACGGCAACTACAACGCCTGGCTGGACGCGCACGGCGACGACTACGACTACTTCGCCTCCGTGGACACCGACCACGTGCCGCTGCCCAACTACCTGGAGCGGATGCTCGGCTTCTTCCGCGACCCGGACGTCGGCTTCGTCATCGGCCCGCAGGTGTACGGCAACTACGACACCTTCGTCACCAAGGCCGCCGAGTCGCAGCAGTTCCTCTTCCACGCGCTGATCCAGCGCGCCGGCAACGCCTACGGCGCGCCCATGTTCGTGGGCACCTCCAACGCGGTGCGGATCAAGGCCCTCAAGCAGATCGGCGGCCTGTACGACTCCATCACCGAGGACATGGCCACCGGCTTCGAGATCCACCGGCACAAGAACCCGGCCACCGGCAACAAGTGGCGTTCGGTGTACACCCCGGACGTGCTCGCGGTCGGCGAGGGCCCCAACGCCTGGACGGACTTCTTCACCCAGCAGCTCCGCTGGTCCCGCGGCACCTACGAGACGATCCTCACGCAGTACTGGAAGGGCTTCTACTCCCTGCCCCCGGGCAAGCTCTTCAACTACACGATGATGATCATCTTCTATCCGATGTCGGCCCTGAACTGGATCCTCGCGGCCCTGAGCTGCGCCCTGTTCCTCGGCCTCGGCGCCTCCGGCGTGAACATCGACCCGACGATCTGGCTGATGCTCTACGGCAACGCCTCCGCCCTCCAGATCGGCCTGTACGTCTGGAACCGCCGGCACAACGTCTCCCCGCACGAGCCCGAGGGCTCCGGCGGCGTCGCTGGCATGGTGATGTCGGCGCTCTCCGCCCCGATCTACGCCCGCTCGCTGATGGACGCGGTGCTCCGCCGCAAGAGCAAGTTCGTGGTGACGCCCAAGGGCGACTCGGCCAGCCCCGACACCCTGTTCGGGACCTTCCGCATCCACCTGTTCTTCATCGCGGTCTTCGGCGCCTCCATGGTCGCCTCGTTCTTCCTGGGCCACGCCCATCCCGCCATGATCATCTGGGCCTCTTTCGCGCTGCTGATCACCGCCGCGCCGATCTTCGCCTGGCAGTGGATGATGCGCCAGGAGAAGAAGAAGGGCCCGGCCGGCCCGGCCGCACCCACCCCGCCGGAGCCGGAAGCCGTACCGGACGGATCCCCCGCCGGTGGGGGCACGGAGCCCGAGGCCACCGTCGAGCAGCCGGCCGCCCGCCGGGGCCGCCACGCCGCGCCCACCGCCGGTGCGCACATCCCGCAGCAGCGCCCCACCTGGGCCGCCGGCGACGACCGCACGCTCCAGATCCCGCTGGCGCGCCCCCGTCCCTCGGACCGGGCCGTCCCCTCCGGGCCGCTGCCCGACACCCAGGCACTGCCCGGCGGGCGGGCCGAGGCGCAGGGCGCGGCGCCCCGGCAGCGGCGCGGGCGGCACGGTGCGCCCGAGGCGTACGAGGTCCCCGGCGCGCACTCCGCCGGCCGCGGCGCGACGCCGCCCCCCTTCGACGCGCACGACGTGCACGGCACCCGCGGGCCGGGGCAGCCGTACGGCACGCCGGGGGCCACGGGGGCGCCGCAACCGCCGTACGGCGGGCCCCTGCCGCCGAGCAGCTGACCGGGCCCCTCCTCCGCAGTCGTTCCCCCCGCCCCGCGCGCATCCGCGCGCGCCGTTCCTGAACCCAAGCCACTACCAGCCGCATCGGGGTGTAGCCGTGAAAGACCGTTCCAGCCGACGCCGTGCCCGCCGCATCGCGATAGGCGCGGCGGTCGTGGTCGCCCTGACCGCGATGAACGGTCCGGCGCTCTACCGGTTCGGGACCGAGACCTACCACGACTACAAGATCAACAAGCCGGAGTACAAGGCCGCCAACGGGCAGTGGAAGATCGTCGACTTCCCCGACGAGTTCCGCCAGAACACCATCCACGCGGCGCTGTTGCACACCGGCAAGGTGCTGATGGTCGCCGGGTCGGGCAACAACCAGGAGAACTTCGACGCCCAGCGGTTCGACACCCGGCTCTGGGACCCGGAGACCAACGAGGTCAAGCGGGTGGAGACGCCGACCGACCTGTTCTGCGCCGGCCACACCCAACTCGGCAACGGCAACCTGCTGATCGCGGGCGGCACCAAGCGGTACGAGAAGCTGGAGGGGGACGTCACCAAGGCCGGCGGGCTGATGGTCGTCCACAACGAGAACCCGGACAAGCCGATCACGATCCCGGCGGGCACCCGGTTCGTCGGGAAGACCAACGGCAAGGCCTTCGTCTCCAAGGACCCGGTCGTCGTGGAGCGGGCGAAGAAGGTCTTCGACAAGGAGACCGGTCGGTTCCTGCGCAACGACCCCGGGCTGGGTCGGATCTACGTCGAGGCCGCGAAGAGCGGTGCGAAGTACGAGACGGGCACCCAGGACAACTACCGGATCGAGGGCCTGAAGGGCGACGACGCCCGCAACACCTACGGCATGGCCGAGAAGCTCGCCCTCGACAAGAAGGACTTCCAGGGCATCAAGGACGCCTTCGAGTTCGACCCGGTGGCCGAGAAGTACATCCCCGTCGATCCGATGAACGAGGCGCGCTGGTACCCGACGCTGACCACCCTCAGCGACGGCAAGGTGCTCAGCCTCTCCGGGCTCGACGAGATCGGACAGCTGGTGCCCGGCAAGAACGAGGTGTACGACCCGAAGGACCAGGACTGGACGTACACCGAGGGCGTCCGTCAGTTCCCCACCTACCCGGCCGTCTCGCTGATGCAGAACGGCAAGCTGTTCTACTCCGGGTCGAACGCCGGCTACGGCCCCGCCGACAAGGGCCGCGACCCCGGGATCTGGGACCTGGAGTCCAACGAGTTCACCAAGGTCCCCGGGTTGAGCGACCCGAAGCTGATGGAGACCTCGCAGACCGTGCAGCTGCCGCCCGCCCAGGACGAGCGGTTCATGGTCGTCGGCGGCGGCGGGGTCGGCGAATCCCGCCAGGCCAGCAAGAAGACCCGGATCGTGGACCTGCTCGCGAAGACGCCGCGCTTCGAGGACGGCCCCGAGCTCTCCGAGGGCACCCGCTACCCGCAGGCGTCGATCCTGCCCGACGACACGGTCCTGATCTCCGGCGGCTCGGCGGACTACCGGGGCCGCGGCTCCTCGGACATCCTCCAGGCCCGGTTGTTCGACGCGAAGGACGACACCATGGAGCGGGTCGCCGACCCGCTGGTGGGCCGCAACTACCACTCCGGTTCCGTGCTGCTGCCCGACGGACGGGTGATGTTCTTCGGCTCCGACCCGCTCTACGCCGACAAGGCCAACACCAAGCCCGGCACCTTCGAACAGCGCGTCGAGATCTACACCCCGCCCTACCTGTTCCGCGACGAGCGCCCCTCCCTCAGCGGCGGCCCGCAGACCGTCCGCCGCGGTGGCTCCGCCACCTTCACCACCCGGGACAGCGCCCCGCTGAAGACGGCCCGGCTGATCCGGCCCAGCGCCTCCACCCACGTCACCGACATCGACCAGAAGTCCGTCGCACTGGAGATGGAGAAGGGCGAGGGCAGCGTCACGGTCACCGTGCCGAAGAGCCGCAACCTGGTCCCGTCCGGCTGGTACATGCTGTTCGTCACCGACGACCGCGGCACCCCCAGCAAGGCCCAGTGGGTGCGGGTGCCGTAGGGCCCGCCGCGGGGCCGGCGCGGTGCCGCGCCGGCCCGAGAGGCCCTACCCCTTGGCGGCCCGCGCCAGTCCCAGCGCGTACTCGGGCCACCAGTCGCCCGCCTTGGGGCCGCCCTTGCACTCGCCGTCCGACTCGCCGGGGCGCTTGATCCACAGGAAGGCGTGGACCTGCGGGTCACCGGTGACGGTGGTGGGGACCTCGCCGAGCGCGCGGCCCGGCGGGTTGCACCAGCGTTCGGACGGGTCGCCCTCGGCGTGCGGGCCGTTGCCGTTGCGGCTGGTGTCGACGACGAACGGCTTGCCGCCGACCTTCGCCGACAGCTCCTTGCCGTAACGGACGCTGTCCTCAGTGGAGTAGAAGTTGGAGACGTTGACGGAGAAGCCGTCGGCGATCTGCACCCCGGCCCGCTTCAGCGGCTCGAAGATCTGCTCGGGCTTGCCCCAGCCCGCGTTGCCCGCGTCGACGTACACCTTGGTGCCCTCGGCGGACTTGAGCTTCTCGACCGCGCCCCACAGCAGTTGGTAGCGCTCCTCGTGGAACTGCTGCGGGGTGCAACCGTCCACCAGGTGCAGGACCGCGTCCGGTTCCAGGACGACCGTGGTGGGCCGGTCACCGATGCCCTTGACCACGGCGTCGATCCAGCTGCGGTAGGCGTCCGCGTCGGCCGCGCCGCCGCCGGAGTACTGGCCGCAGTCGCGGTGCGGGATGTTGTAGAGGACCAACAGCGCGTCCCGGTCGGCCTCCTGCGCGGCCCGGGTGATGTCGCGGACCTCGGCCTCCGGGTCCTCGGGGCCGACCCAGTTGGCCGTGGGCTGTTCGGCGATGCGGCGGATCAACTCCGCCTCCTCGTCCTTGCCCTCGCGCTCGTAGGCGGCGACCTGGTCGGCGGCCTTGCCCTCGGGGTTGACCCAGTACGGGTCCTTGTCCTTGGGCTGTTGGCTCACCGGCTTCGAGGACGTCCCGTCGGAATCCTCCCCGGACGAGGAGCACCCCACCATCACCAGCACCGCTCCCACGGCAGCCACCGACGCCCTGAACCTGCCGTACATCCGCTCCCCCTTGGTGCGCGGTCCGAGGTCCAATCCTGACATACGCGACCCGAAGGCCCGTGGGGCACACCCCCCGCCCCGCGGTCAGCGGCGGGCGCCCGTCGGGCCGGTCACCCCCGTCAGGTACGCGGAGACCACCACGTTGGCGCTGTACGTGCCGCTCCCCCGGTCGAAGGTGCCGGCGCAGGTGAGCAGGCGCAGTTCGGCGCGGCCCGGCCGGTGCGGCCCGTACGCCCGGGCCGGGTCGAAGGCCCCGCGGTCCACGGTGCGCACGTCCTCCACGGTGAAGGCGGCGACCGTACCGTCCGCCCGGAACACCCGGACCAGGTCGCCGGGGACCAGGGTGCGCAGCCGGTGGAAGACGGCGGGGCCGGTGCGTCCGTCCGCGTGCCCCACCAGCAGCGCCGCCCCGGCCGCCCCGGGCGCGGTCCCGGACCCGTACCAGGCGACGGTGCCCGGCTGCGCCAGCGGCGGGGCGGCCACCGCGCCCGCCCGGTCCAGCCCGCGGGCCACCACCGGGGCCCGCACGCCGGCCAGCGGCACGTCCACCCGTTCGGGGCGGGCCGGCGCCAACGGGCGGTGCGGCGCGGGCGGTTCCCGGTCGACCGGGCGGCCCACCGCGGCCACGTCGCCCCGCACCGGGGCGCCGGGGCCGGGCACCGTGGTGATCTCCCGCCCCCACAGCCAGGCCCCGGAGAGCAGCACCGCCCAGGCGGTGCCGGTGGCGAGCCGGGCCGGGGCGCTCACGAGGGGCTCCGGTCACCGTCCGGGCGGCGGGCCCGCAGCACCACGACCAGTCCGGCGGCACAGGTGAGGAGGAGTCCGACGACGACCTGCCGCAGCCCGGGGCCGGTCGCCTCCGGACCTGCCGCCCCGGGGCCCTGGGCCCCGCCGCCGCCCGCGCTGACCGGGGCGGTCGGCGTGGCCGCCGGACGGTCGCCGGGCTCCCCGACCCGGACGGCGTCGGGCAGCGCGTGCGCGCGGCCGGCGCAGCTCACGGTCACCGCGTACGGGCCCGGGGCGGCGCCGGAGCGCAGCCGGGTCTCGGCGAACAGTCCGGTGCCCCGGGGTGCGGGGGCGAGGTCGGCGGGGGCGACGAACGCGTCCGACAGGGCGCGGGCGGTGCCGGCCGGGCAGCCGGTGACGGTCAGGTCCACCTCGGTGCCGGGCGGCGCCGTCGCGGGGTGGACCTCCAGGGCCGGGGCGGGGGTGGCGCCGGCGGCGGCACCGGCGGCGGTCAGGGACAGGGTCGCGAGGGCGACGGCCACTGTCGCGGTGCGCTGTGCGAGCGGGCGAGTACGCATCGTGAACCTCCTGGTGCCTCCAGGTTCACGGGTCGATCGGCCGCCCGCCTCGTGACCTCGCCCCTGCTCCTCCGTTCAGGCGACACAATCACCGCGGTCCGGTGGGCGCGGTGCGGCCGGGCGGCCCTGCCCGCTCGGACACCGGCTGCGGCGCGGGCTCCCCGGCAGGTGCCGGGGCGGACGGGCCGGGCGGGCGGACGGCGAGTTGCACCCGGAGGACACCCACCCAGACCAGGGCGGCGCCGAACAGGTGCAGGATCACGACCGGCTCGGGCAGCCCGGCCAGCGACTGCACCAGGCCGACCAGTCCCTGGGCCAGCAGCACCGCCAGGAGGATCGCCGTGCGGCGGCGGGCGACGCCCCCGGTGCCCTGGCCGGACAGCTCCGCGAAGAGCGCCGCCGCCAGGGCCAGCACCAGGGCCGCGAGCACCCCGTGGACCACGGTGACCCCCGTCCAGTCCAGGGGGATGCGGGGCACGTCGGAGGAGTCGCCGGCGTGCGGGCCGGTGCCGGTGGTGACCGTGCCGGCCACCACCATCACCGCGGTGAGGGAGGTCAGGGCGGCGGCCAGGCTCCGGGCGCGCCCGGACGGCGCGGGCCGGGCGGGGGCTCCGTCCGTCGTCCCCTCCAGGGTCGCCTCCCGGGTGATCACGGCCGCGGTGAGCAGCAGCATCGCGGCCAGGAAGTGCGCCGCGACGATGTACGGGCTGAGCTCCAGCCAGACGGTGACCCCGCCGACCAGGGCGTTCAGCACCACGACCCAGAACTGTGCCCAGCCGCCCCGGAGCACCCGGGGCACCGGGGTGCGCTGGAGCCGGGCCGCGACGATCACCCAGCCGACCACCGCGCAGAGCACGCCGGTCAGCAGCCGGTTGGTGAACTCGATCACGCCGTGCACGCCCATCTCGGCGGTCGGCGCGAGGGTGTCCTCGGTGCACATCGGCCAGTCGGAGCAGCCGAGGCCGGAGCCGGTGACCCGGACGACGCCCCCGGTCACGATGATCCCGACGGCCGCCAGCACCGAGGCGGTGGCGGCCGTCCGGACGCTCCGCGGCCCGAGTGCGTGGCGTTCCGCTAACCAGGACAGGGGAGTTCGTGCCATCGGGGCCTTCCTCGGTCGGGTCGTCGGACGACCCGACCCACCCTACTGACGGCCCGGGGGCGGTGTTCGGTCGGTGTCAGACGAGGTCGACCAGGTCCGCGATGGAGTCGACGACCCGGGACGGGCGGAAGGGGAACTTCTCGATCTGTTCCCGGGTGGTGAGTCCGGTGAGCACCAGGAAGGTCTCCATGCCGGCCTCCAGTCCGGCGAGGACGTCGGTGTCCATCCGGTCGCCGATCATGGCGCTGGTCTCGGAGTGGGCGCCGATCGCGTTCAGCCCGGTCCGCATCATCAGCGGGTTCGGCTTGCCCGCGAAGTACGGGTCCTTGCCGGTGGCCTTGGTGATGAGCGCCGCCACCGATCCGGTGGCGGGCAGCGGGCCCTCGGTGGAGGGGCCGGTCTCGTCGGGGTTGGTGCAGATGAACCGGGCGCCGCCGTTGATCAGCCGGACGGCCTTGGTCATCGCCTCGAAGGAGTAGGTGCGGGTCTCGCCGAGCACCACGTAGTCGGGGTCGTGGTCGGTGAGCACGTAGCCGATGTCGTGCAGCGCGGTGGTGAGTCCGGCCTCGCCGATGACGTACGCGGTGCCGCCGGGCCGCTGGTCCTTCAGGAACTGGGCGGTGGCGAGGGCCGAGGTCCAGATGTTCTCGACGGGCACGTCGAGGCCCATGCGGGCGAGCCGCGCGTGCAGGTCGCGGGCGGTGTAGATGGAGTTGTTCGTCAGGACGAGGAAGGGCCGGTCGGACTCCCTCAGCTTCTTGACGAACGCGTCCGCGCCGGGGATCGGCACGCCCTCATGGATCAGGACCCCGTCCATGTCGGTGAGCCACGATTCGATGGGCTTGCGCTCTGCCATGTGCCGGTCTCCTGGGATGTACGTGACTGCGGTGCTGGTGGGCGCCGGGACGACGCTGTGCCGACGCCGACCAGCGTAGTCACCGTGGCCGGATACCGACCCCCCGCCGGAGGCCCGGAACGGGGCCGGGAGGTCAGCGGCGGCCCCGCAGCTTGCCGAGGACCTGCTGGGCCTGGGCCCGGCGCCGCGGGTCGGCGGCGGCCCGACGCACCTCGGCGACGGCACGCTGCCCCTGCGGGCTCCGCACGAACAGCATGATCTTGGTCAGCAGCTTGGCCATCCTGTGTCCCTCCCGGGTCGTCCGCGACGGCGACGACCACCGGGGACCCGGTGGCCATCGCCTCGTCGCTCCTGCTCCTACCCACTCCAACGCCTCAGGTGCCCGAAGGATTCCGGCCGCCCGGCGCCGGTGACGGGGCGTCCGTCGGTCAACCTCGCCGAGGGCGGGGCGCAGGTGCCCGTCGTCCGGTGCCGAGCGGGTACAAGTGTCTGGCCGCGGCCCGTGCCCGGCACCGTACCGACCGCCCCATCAGCAACGGAGGCACCACCGTGACGACCAGCCAGACGCCCGCGCGAGCCGGGCGGCGGGAGTGGGTCGGGCTCGCCGTCCTGGCCCTGCCCACGCTCCTGATCTCGATGGACGTCACGGTCCTGTACCTGGCGGTTCCGCAGCTGAGCGCCGACCTCGACCCCTCCTCCACCGAGCTGTTGTGGATCATGGACGTGTACGGCTTCCTGATCGCCGGCGCCCTGGTCCCGATGGGTGCGGCGGGCGACCGGTACGGGCGGCGGAGGCTGTTGCTGGCCGGTGCCGTGCTGTTCGCGGGGGCTTCGGTGCTCGCCGCGTACGCGGACTCCGCGCAGATGCTGATCGGCGCGCGGGCCCTGCTGGGGCTCGCGGGGGCGACCCTGATGCCCTCGACGCTCTCCCTCGTCCGGGTGATGTTCCCGGACCCGGCGCAGCGCGGGGTCGCGGTCGCGGTGGTGATGATGAGCTTCTCGGTGGGCACCACGGTGGGGCCGCTGCTCGGCGGACTGCTGTTGGAGCACTTCTGGTGGGGTTCGGTGTTCCTGCTGGGCGTTCCGGTGATGGTGCTGCTGCTGGTGCTCGGCCCGCTGCTGCTGCCGGAGTACCGCGATCCCGAGGGCGGGCGGGTCGATCCGCTCTCGGCGGTGCTGTCGGTCGCCGGCATGCTGGGCATCGTCTACGCGGTCAAGGAGACCGCCGCGCACGGCCCCGCCTGGACGGCCGCGGCGGCGGGACTGGCGGGGCTGGCGCTCGGCGTCTGGTTCGTGCGCCGGCAGCTCTCCCTGCCGGAACCCCTGCTCGACCTGGGGCTGTTGCGGGACCGGATCATCAACACCTCGCTGGGCACGTACCTGCTGGGGCTGTTCGCGATGGGCGGCACCCAGGTGTTCATCGCGCTGTACCTCCAGGAGGTGCTGGGGCTCTCGCCGTTGCTCGCGGGGGCGTGGATGGTGCCGGCCTCGCTGGGGACGGTGGTGGGTTCGCTGCTGGCGCCGGTGCTGGTGCGGCGGTGGCGGCCGGCGACGGTCGTCGCGGTCGGGCTGGCCCTGGCGGGCCTCGGCTTCGGGGTGCTGGCGGTGACCGGGCCGGACGACCTGGCCCTGCTGGTGGTCGGCTACCTCTGGGTGGCGCTGGGCCTCAGCCCGATGATCACCGTCTGCACCGACCTGGTGATCGGCACCGCGCCGCCGCGCCGGGCGGGCGCCGCCTCGGCCCTGTCGGAGAGCAGCGGGGAGTTGGGAGTGGCGCTCGGGGTGGCGCTGCTGGGCAGCGTGGGGACGGCGGTGTACGGGGCCGCGGTGGCGGACCGGTTGCCGGCGGAGTTGCCGGCGCCGGCGGCGGAGGCGGTGCGGGAGACGGTGGCGGGGGCCCGGGAGGTGGCCGCGGAGCAGGCGCCGGAACTGGCCGGGCCGCTGTTGACGGCCTCGCACCAGGCGCTGACCTCCGGGTTGAACGTGACCGCGGCGGCGGCCGGGGCGGTGGTGGTGGGCACCGCGGTGTGGGCGGGTCGGCGGCTGCGGCGGGTGCCGGTCACCGGGGCTGCGCCGGCCGAGGGCGCGCCGGGTGCGTCCGGGGCCGATGGCGCGGACGCCTCCGACGGTGAACCCGCGGGGCGGTCGGCGTGAGGGCGGCGGGCGTCACGACCGGGGCGGACGGCGGTGCCGGACCGTCAGGTAGAGGGCGACCCCGGTGAGCAGCAGCGCCGCCGCGGCGGCGACCAGGGCGGAGGCCCGTTGCCCGGTCGTCGCCAGTTCGTGCGGGGCCGGTCGGGTGCCGTCGACGGGGGCGGATGCGGTGGCGGAGCCGGCCCGGTCCGGCCCCGCGGGGTCGCGTCCGGCGGACGGGCCGGTGTCCTGCGGCGGGGACGGGGACGGGGCGGGGGTGGTGCGGTCGGTGGGTGCGGGGGTCCCGGGCGGGGCGTCCGGGGCGCCCACCCGGAAGGCGTACGGGGGTGCTTCGCCGACCCAGGAGCCGTCGTCGCCGTCCCGGCGGACCAGGACCACGCCGGCGGTGACGGTGTCGCGGGGGGCGTCGGCGGTGAAGGCGAGCCGGGCGCGGACGGTGAGCGCGGCGTGGGCGTCGACGGTGAGGCCGGGGTAGTCGTCGTCGGGCACGACCACGTTCTCGTCGTGTGCGGTGGCTTCGGTGCGGGTCGGCCACCAGCGGTCGCCGTCGTGGAGTTCCAGCCGCAGGTGGGCGGGGCGCAGGGCGCGCCGGGTGTCGGTGAGGACGACGACGGGGTGCACGGAGCGCAGGGCGGTGCCGGTGCGGTTGGTGACGAGGAGGGTCCAGTCGGTGGCCGGCCCGCCGGCGCGGTGGCCGGTGGGCGCCTGGAGGCGGGCCGTCAGCGGGAACGCCTCGGGCCGGGCGGTGGCGGTGGGGAACCCGTCCGGCAGCGGGGTGCCCGCCTCGGTCCGGGCGGCGCGTGGGGGCCCGGGGGCGTGCGCTGCCACCGGGGCGGGGGCCCCGGGCGCGGTGAGGACCACGAGGGCGGTCAGGGCGAGGAGCGGCCCCCCGGGCCGTGGGCGGCGGCCGGGGCGGGACGGGTGCGGCGGCTGGGGCGGGGTCATGGGCGCGGCCTCCCGGATCGTGGCCTCGGAAGGCTTCCAGCGGGGTGACCGGAGCGAACGGCCGGCCCCGGTCCCCCACCCGTTCAGCGTCCCGCTGTCGCCTGAACACCGGGCCGGGTCCGTACCGTTCGGGTGGTTCCGGCGGCTTCCGGGCGGCCGGAAAACCGGTGGGACGCCGGAGGCAACCGGCCCGACGCGTCGACCGTCCTCCGGGGCACAGGCCCCAAGGGGCAACCTGACCCCGAAGGGGGACCACCGTGATCCGTGTCCCGCGCGCCGGAGCCGCCGTGGTGACGGCCCTGGCGCTGGTGACCGCGGTACCGGGGCCCCGCGCACGCCCCCGCCGGGTCGGCGCGGGGACGGCCCTGCGGCTCCGGGTGTTCCCGCACCGCCACCCGGACGAGCCGCCGGTGACCGGCACGGTGCGCAGGCGTTCCGTGCGGGACGCGTAGCGCCCGCCCCCGAGCAGGCGTCGGGCGCCGACCCCCGTACGGGGCCCGACGCCGCCGGGGCCCGGGGACCACGTCATTCCCCGTGGTCTCCGGGCCCGTGATCCTTGTTGCACCCCGGTACGGGCGTTGGTTGAGTGGCGCCATGACCTCAGACGCCACCGGCCGCTCCCCCCTGCGGGTCGGCCTCATCGGCTACGGAGTCGCGGGCTCCGTCTTCCACGCCCCGCTGATCGCCGCCGACCCGGGCCTCGTCCTGGACACGGTGGTCACGGCGAACCCCGAGCGCCGGGCACGGGCCCTGGCCGCGCACCCCGGCGTGCACGCGGTGGACTCCGTCGACGCGCTGTGGGCGCGGGCCGACGACCTGGACCTGGTGGTGGTGGCCTCGCCGAACCGGACGCACACCGCGCTGGCCACCACCGCCCTGACCGCGGGCCTGCCGGTCGTCGTGGACAAGCCGATCGCGCCCACCGCCCGGGAGGCACGGGAGTTGGCCGCCCTCGCCGAAGCCCGCGGGCTGGTGCTGTCGGTGTTCCAGAACCGCCGCTGGGACAGCGACTTCCTCACCCTGCGGCGGCTGCTCGCCGGCGGGGAACTGGGCGAGGTGTGGCGGTTCGAGTCCCGTTTCGAGCGCTGGCGCCCGCAACTGAAGGGCGGCTGGCGCGAGTCGGGGAACCCGGCGGAGGTAGGGGGCCTGCTGTACGACCTGGGCAGCCATCTGGTGGACCAGGCGCTGGTGCTGTTCGGTCCGGTGGCCTCGGTGTACGCGGAACGCGAGGTGCGCCGGCCCGGGGCGACCGCCGACGACGACGCCTTCCTCGCCCTCACCCACACCGGCGGGGTCCGCTCGCACCTGTACGTCTCCGCCACCGCCGCCCAGCTCGGTCCCCGGTTCCGGGTGCTCGGCTCCAGCGCCGGCTACGTCACCTACGGCCTCGACCCGCAGGAGGCGGCGCTGCGGGACGGGGCCCGGCCCGAGCCCGGGACGCCCTGGGGCGTGGAGCCCGAGTCGGCCTGGGGACGGGTGGGGTCCGGCGAGTCGCCGCTGACCGGCGGGGGGCGCCCCGAGCCGAGCGTGCCCGGGGACTACCCCGCGTTCTACACGGCGGTCGGCGCGGCGATCCGCGACGGCGCCCCCGTCCCGGTGCCGGCCGGGGAGGCCGCCGCCGCGCTCGACGTGCTGGAGGCGGCCGTCCGGTCCGCCGAGCACGGCGCGCCGGTGGCGGTGCGCTGATCCCGCCGCCGGAGCCGCCGGCTCAGCGGCCCGTGGTCGGGGCGCCGGCCGGCGGCCGGTACAGCAGGGCCCGTTCGGCCACCGTCCAGGCGGCGCTGGTCACCACGTACAGGGCGGCGGCCAGGGGCACGGCGGCGGCCGTCGCCAGGGTCAGGAAGGACACCATCGGCATCATCCGGGTGATCGCCGCCGCGCCCGGCAGCGGCCCGCCGTCGGGGGCCGTGGCCGGCAGGGGGTTGGCGGCGAGTTGGGCCTTGGTCAGCCGGTAGCCGAGGGTCGCCACGACGGCCACCACCAGGAACAGCACCAGGTAGACGGTGCCCGCGGCGCCGAACGGGCCGCCGTGCGCCAGTGCGTCGGTCCAGCGTCCGCCGAGCGGTGCGGCACCGAGCTGCTGCCCGAGCAGGGCGTTGGGTTCGCCGTCGATCCGGGAGCTGGAGAACACGTGGTAGAGCAGGAAGAACGCCGGCGCCTGGAGCAGGCTCGGCAGACAACCGGCCAGCGGGGACACCTTCGTCTCGGCGTGCAGTTCGGTCAGGGCGCGGCGCAGCCGGTCGGGGTCGCGGCGGTGGCGGGTGCGCAGGGCGGCGATCCGGGGGGCGAGGGCGGCGCGGGCGCGCTGGCCGCGGGCCGCCGCCCGGGACAGCGGGTGGACCAGCAGCCGCACCAGGGCGGTGAACAGCACGATCGCGGCGGCGGTGGCCCAGCCTCCGGCGAGCGGTTCGAGTCGGTCGGCGAGGTGGTGGACGAGGTCGGCGAAGAGTTCGGGTACGGACACGGTGGTTTCCCCAGGGCTGTCGGCCGGTCCGGGCGGGGCGCGGCTCCGCAGCAACGCACGCGGGCGCGCACCGGGGCGCGGCGAGTGCGGGGCGGGGGGCGCGCGCCGGCCCGTGGCCGGGCGGTCGTCGGCGTGCGGCGTACTCCGGCGCCGCCCCTGCACGGCCGGGGCCGGTGGGGTGGTCGCGCCGGAGGCGGGGTGACGGTTCGCCGGGTGCGCGGAGCGCACGGGGCACCCGGGGTCGGACCGCCGCAGCGGGCGGTCGGACCGGGTCAGACAGCCGTCACCGGGGCACGGCCGGGGGCCCGGGGGCGGGGGCGGCCCGCCGCGTCGGGGTCGCGTTGGGGCAGGAAGGCGGTGCGTCGCTCCCGGTCGCGCAGCGCGGTGCGGATCCGGGTGCGCGGCACCGCGGGCACCCGCCGGGCGGCCAGCAGCAGCCCGACCGCGCAGGCGGTGAGGGTGGCGGCGGTCGCGGCGAGCGTCACCGCGGCGAACAGGCCGCCGGTGTCCGCGAGGGACGGGACCAGGAGTGGGACCAGGGCGAGCACGAAGGCCAGGCGCAGTGCGCCGCCGGGGGTCAGCAGCCGGGACCGGCGCGCCGGTGGTGCCGTCTCGCCCTGCCCGTGCACGTCCGTTCCCCTCCCCCGTCGAGCCGGTTCCCGTGCGCGGCGCCGACGGCGCCCGCCACGGGGCCGACGCCGTACCGGTGTTCGGTCGGACGTCGTCCTCCAGGTATAGCAGAGGCGGAGCCCGGGCCGAAGACCGGAGCGGTCGCCCCGAGCGTGCGCGCCGGCGCGCTGTCGGCGGGCCGCAGTACGGTGTGGGCCATGCGCCCCGTCACCCCTGCCGAAGCCGCTGCCGACCACCTCGCCGAAGCCGACCGCCTGGAGCAGACCGCCGAGCGGTATCCGCAGGACGCCGAGCACCTGCTGTCCCGGGCTGCCGCGCACCTCGAACTCGCCGGCGAACGCGCCCGGGCCAGTGCCCTGTACGACCGGCTGTTGGCGGACGGGGCGGCGCCCTTGGAGGACCCCGCCCTGGTGCGCGCCCTGAAGGCCGCGAACCTCTGGGAGTACGGCCACGAGGCGGAGGCCCGGGCGGTCATCGACGGGGTGCGGGCGGCGGCGCCGCGCACCCCGGAGCCCTGGGTGGTCGTGGCGGAGGCCCTGGAGGCGCACGACGAACTGTCGGCGGCGCTGGAGACGTTCACCGAGGCGCTCGGGGCGCTGGGGGTCTCGGCCGACCCGGACCGCGAGCCGCCCCGGGCGGTGGGTCCGGTGCTGTTCGGCCGGCACCGGGTGCGGCGGATGCTCGGCGCGGCGCACGACGGGTGGGACGCGCTCGCGGACCGGCTACACGAGGGGTCGGTGCCGCTGGACGAGCTGCACGACCCGAAGCGGGTGTGGTCGCTGGGGTCGGACGACCCGGCGGAGTTGGCGGCGGAGATCTCCCGACTGCGGGCCGAACTCGGCGGCTACCGGCAGCTGCTGTCCCGTCCGTTCCCGGTGGCGGTGCTGCACTGGCCGGCCGGTGAACTCGCCGAACTCCTCGCCGACCACCCGGCGCTGGCCGCCGAGTACCCCTCCCACCCGGAGCACCTGGCCGCGGTGGAGGGGGCGCTGCGCGAGCTGGCCGCCTCGGGCACCGCGAACCTGGGGGTGGTCACGGGGACGGTGCCCGCGTACGAGGCGTTCGCCGCCGCCGAGGGGGCGAACCCCGCGGACGCCGCCCTGCTCCCCCAGTTCACGACGGTGCTGGCTTCCCGGGGCCGGGCCCGGGCCTGGCCGCCGGCGGTGACGGAGCCCTGTTGGTGCGGGTCGGAGCGGACGTACGGGGAGTGCCACGGGGTGCGGTGACGGGGCCGCTCACAGCCGGGCGGGCGCCGCGGCGCGCAGGGCGCCGAGGTCGACGGCCTCGGCCATCCGGTGGTAGCCGGCGTCGTTGGGGTGCAGGTGGTCCCCCGAGTCGTAGTGCGGGTGCAGGGCCTCGGGGTGGTAGGGGTCGCGCACGGCCCGGTCGAAGTCGGCGACCGCGTCGAAGACGCCCCCGGCCCGGATCCCGGCGTTCACCGCCCGGCGGACCTCCTCCAGTTCGGGCCGGTGGCCGCGGTGGCCGTGGAAGGGCATCAGGGTGGCGCCGACCACCCGCAGCCCGTGGGCGTGGGCGTGCCGGGTGAGGGTGCGCAGCCCCTCGGTGATCCGGGTGGGGTCGGTGGTGTGCGGGGTGCGCAGGATGTCGTTGATGCCGAGGGCGATGACGACCACCCGCACCCCGCTGCGGTCCAGGACGTCGGCGGGGAAGCGGCGCAGCCCGCTCGGGTTGGCCGCGGGCCGGCCGGGTCCGCCGGTGAGCAGGCGGTTGCCGCTGATGCCGAGGTTGGCGACGCCGTAGCGGGGGGCTCCCCCCTGGGTGCGGAGCCGGTCGGCGAGCACGTCCGGCCAGCGGCGGTTGGCGCCGGGCGTGGCGCTCACCCCGTCGGTGAGGGAGTCGCCGAAGGCGACCAGGGTGCCCCGGGCGCCGCCGCCGCGGACGTCGAGGGCGACCACCTGGCGCCAGCCGGGGGTGCGCTCGGTGTACGCGGCTCCGCCGACCGCCGCCGCGTGGTCGCCACGGGCCAGGTAGGAGGTCTGGCGGGCCCTGGGGTGGTAGGTCGCCGGGCCGCCCGAGGCCGGCGCGTAGGTGGTGATCAGCAGGTCGGTGTCGGCGGGCACCGGCAGCGCCACCGGGTCCGACACCACCTGTCCGCCGGGCGGCACGCGCACCCCGGTGCGGCCGGCGAAGGTCAGCCGGCGGACGGTGCCCGGGACCGCCGAGGGCGAGCCGGGGCCGGCCGCCAGGGCGAGCGTGGCGTGGGCGAGGTGCAGCGGAGCGGTGCCGTAGCGGTGCGAGAGGGTGACCCGGGCGCCGGTGCCGCCGACGCTGGTGTGCACCACGTTGCGCACCGTGCGGTCGGTGACCTCGCCGTCCGGGGCGGTGGCCCGGGGTTCCGGGCCGACGGGTGCGGCGGCCCAGGTGGTGACCCAGCGGCCGAGGGCCGCGGAGTCCGCGTCGGTGCCCCGCTCGGCGGGCACGGTGGTGGTGCGGGGCCCCGCCAGGGCGCGCGGCGGGCCGGCGGGCGCCTCGTCCGCCCCGGGCGAGGCACCGACCCAGACGCCGGTGCCGACCAGCAGCACCAGGCCCAGGGCGGCGGCCGGCAGGGCGCCGCGGCGCGGGCGGGGCGCCCGCGCGGTCGCGGACGGGGGGCGCTCGGTCATGCGGCGCAGGCTCCTCGGGCGGGGCTCCGGTCTGATCACCTCATCATGCGTCACCCGGCGAGCACGGGGGCGGGAGTCCGGAGAAACCCCCGCTTTCCGGTGGTCGCGGGAACTCGTACGGCGTTTCGGGAGTACCTGAGGGGGAGGGACGACGGGCCCGGGCGAGCGGCCGGACCGCGCGGATGCGGTGACAATGGCCGGCGGGCCACCCGTCGACCCCCGGGCCGACCGGCCCGCGTACCGAAGCGGACGAGAACGGACAGGATCGGAACGGGAACGGATGGAGCGGATGGAACGGGCCGAAGGGCCGCAGGGGCCCGAGCCCCCGGAACGGGCCGGCCCCCCACCCCGGGGGACCGGGCCGGGGCACGGCGCGACGGGACGGGGCGGGTTCGCGTTCAGCGCCGCCGACGCCGAGCGCCAGCGCGGGGTGCGTCGGATGAAGCTCACCGCGACGGGGCTGCTGGTCTTCGTCGCGGTGGTCTACGTGCTGGCCAAGTGGGCCCAGCACAGCGGCGCGGGCGCCTGGACGGGGTACGTGGCCGCGGCGGCGGAGGCCGGCATGGTGGGCGCGCTCGCGGACTGGTTCGCGGTGACCGCGCTGTTCCGGCACCCGCTCGGCCTGCCGATCCCCCACACGGCGATCATCCCGACGAAGAAGGACCAGTTCGGGGCCTCGCTCGGGGAGTTCGTGGGCGAGAACTTCCTCTCCCGGGAGGTGGTCCGCTCCCGGCTGCGGTCGGTCGGCATCGCCGGCCGGCTCGGCACCTGGCTGGCCCGACCGGAGCACGCCGACCGGGTGACCGCGGAGCTGGCCACCGCCCTGCGCGGGGCGCTGACCGTGCTGCGGGACTCCGACGTGCAGGCGGTCGTCGGCGAGGCGATCACCCGGCGCGCCGACGCCCAGGAGATCGCGCCCGGCATCGGCAAGACCCTGGACCGGGTCGTCGCGGACGGCGGCCACCGGCGTCTGGTGGACCTGGTGTGCGCCCGCGCCCACGACTGGCTGGTGGAGCACGGCGACTCCGTGATGAACGCCGTGCAGGGCGGGGCCCCGGGGTGGACGCCCCGGTTCGTGGACCGCAAGGTCGGCGAGCGGGTCTACAAGGAACTGCTGCGGTTCGTCACCGAGATGCGGGACATGCCCGACCACCCGGCACGGCACGCGGTGGACCGTTTCCTCGCCGACTTCGCCTCCGACCTCCAGTCGGACACCGACACCCGGGAGCGGGTGGAGCGGCTGAAGCGCGAGGTCCTGGCCCGGGACGAGGTGCAGGACCTCATCGCCTCCGCCTGGTCCGCGGTCCGGGCGATGATCGTCGCCGCGGCCGAGGACGAGCGGAGCGAACTGCGGCTGCGGGTGCGCACGGCGCTGCTGTCGCTGGGCGCCCGGCTCTCCGCCGACACCGCCCTCCAGGGCAAGGTGGACGGCTGGATCGAGGGCGCCGCGGAGTACGTGGTCACCACCTACCGGGGCGAGATCACCTCGCTGATCACGGAGACCGTGGCCGGCTGGGACGCCGAACACACCTCGAAGAAGATCGAGGCGCACATCGGGCGCGACCTCCAGTTCATCCGGATCAACGGCACCGTGGTCGGTTCGCTGGCCGGGCTGCTGATCTACACGGTCTCGCACGGCCTCTGGCCCTGACCCCGTGGGGTCGGGGGCGGGGCCGGATCAGTCCCCGGCCCCGCCCCCGGGCAGCTCCCCGCGGTTCGACCGGCCCCGGCGCCGCTCCAGCTTCTCCCGGCGCCGCTCGGCCTTCAGCCGTTCCTTCTCGGCCCGGGTCACCTTGCGGCGGACCCCGACCCCGCCCCAGAAGGCGAAGCCGGTGACGATCACCCGGGGCGCGCCGGGCACCGGGTGTTCCTCCGGCTCGGGGTGGTCGAAGCCGCCCATGATCCCGACGCCCCGGGAGATCACCTCGACCCCGGGCGGCACGATCACGTCGACCCCGCCCATCACGGCGATGACGTTGATGACGACCTCGCGGTCCTCGAAGTCGGCGTCCCGGAGGTCGATCACCCCGCCGCCCATGACGGTCAGCGCGTTGAAGCGGCGCGGGGCCGTCCAGCGCCCCTTGCGGTCGAAGCCGCTCATGATCGCGACGCCGAAGGTGGAGGTGGGCTCGCCGCCGATCCGCGCCGGCCAGTTCGGCCCCGCGCCGGGCGCCGACGACTTCACCATCGACACCGGCGCCGCCGCGACGGCCGGCAGGTCCCGGGTGAGCAGTTCCAGTTCGCCGTAGGTACGGGCCTCGTAGGCGGCCTCCAGCCGCTCCCCGAACTCCTCCAGGTCCAGCCGCCCCTCGGCCACCGCCTCCCGCAGCCGTTCGGCCACCTGGTCGCGGTCCGCGTCCGAGGCCCGCAACCGCGCCGGGCTCACCCCCTCGGCACGGGGCACGGGGGTGTTCGGGGAGCCGGGCTCCCGTGCGGGGTCGGCGGGTGCGGGATCGGGGTCCGTCATGCGTTCAGCCTACGAGTTCGTCCCCGCCCGGACCACGACGGGCGCCCCTGACAGGGCCCTGATGTCGGGCGGGCGGTGGCGGGGCGGGAGGGGGACCGGTCCGCGTGCGAGGCACGGGTGTCCGCCCCGCACGCGGCGCTCAGGGACTCCCCACCGGCCGGGCCGCCCGGACGGCCCCCGCCCCGTCATGGGTCGGGGTGGACGGACCCCCGGAGGTCCACGCCCGCCACGACCGGGCGTACGCGCCGTTCGCGGCGAGGAGTTCCGCGTGGGTGCCGTGCTCGACGACCCGTCCGGCGTCGAGCACCAGGATCCGATCGGCGGCGGCGGCCTGGGAGAGCCGATGGGCGATCACCAACGCGGTCCGTCCCCGGACGACGACGGCCGCGGCCCGGTCCAGCACGGCGGCGCCCGCGGTGTCGGCGTCCGCGGTGGCCTCGTCCAGGATCACCAGCTCCGGGTCGGCGAGCACCAGCCGGGCGAGGGCGACGAGTTGGGCCTGCGCCGCGGTCAGCGGGTGCCCGCCGTGTCCGACCGGGGTGTCCAAGCCGTCGGGCAGCGCGGCGAGCAGGGGCGCGGCACCGACCGTGGCGAGGGCCCCGAGCACCTGTCCGTCGTCGGCGGCGCGCGGGACCAGGGTGAGGTTCTCGCGCAGCGTGCCCGCGAAGACGTGGGTCTCCTGGGCCACCGTCATCACGCCCGTGGCCGGCACGCCCCGGGCGATCCGGCCCGTGAGGGGATGGTGGACGCCGGCGACGAGTGCGGCGAGGGTGGACTTGCCGGACCCGGTCGCTCCGACCAGGGCGACGGTCTCACCGCGGCCGATGCGGAAGCCGACGTCGACCAGGACCGGCCGGTGCGGGTGGTGGGCGAAGTGCACCCCCGTCAGGTCCACCACCACCTCGTCGCCGGCCCGAGTCGCGCACCCGGTCGGCGGGACCGGTCCGGCGCCGGCCGGAGGGCCCGGCGGGCGGATGACACCGATGATCCGCCCGAGTCCGGCCAGGGCGGACTGGGCGTCGTCCAGGACGAACAGCAGCGCGGCGATCGGATCGACCGTGCGGAGGAACAACAGCGCGGCGGAGGCCACCTGACCTGCGGTCGCGTCGCCGGCGAGGGCGAGTCGCACACCGATGGCGAGGACGGCCAGCAGCCCGATCGCCTCGGCGAGGTTGAGGCGTCCGAACAAGCGGTTCTGGACGATCCTGGTGCGCATCGCCCACCGGACGGACTGCCAGGTGGCGGCCCGGACGTCGGCCAGTCGGCGGTGCCCGAGGCGGTGGGCGGTGACCGTCGGCAGTTCGGTGAGCGTTCCCAGGACCTGCTGCCCCTGGTGGGAGCGGGCCGCGCGCTCGGCCGCGTACACCTCGGGTGCGGTGCGCAGGTACCAGCGCACCGCGAGGACGTACAGCGGGACGGTCAGGGCGAAGCCCAGCAGGTAGCGGGGGTCGAGTGCGCCCAGGCCGGCGGCGGCGAGCACCAGTGTGAACCCCGATCGGCACAGTCGGGGCACCGCTTCCGGCAGTGCGGCGGAGACCTGGGCCACGTCGTCGCCGGCCCGGGTCACCACGTCCCCGACGCCCGCGGCCTCCACGGTGTGCCGGGGCAGGCCCAGGGCCGCGTCGACGTACGCCTCCCGCAGTTCCGCGATCACCGTCTCCGCGAGCCGCGCGAGCGTCCCCGCGGCGATCCAGGCCAGGCCCCCCGAGGCGAGGGCCGCGCCGGTCAGCAGGGCCGCCTGCCACCAGAAGGCCCCCGGCACCCCGGACCCGTCCGAGGCGATCACCGTGTCCAGCAGCCGGCCGACGACCAGGGGGAAGACCAGGGACAGGGCCGCTTCGACGAGGAACAGGGCGAGGACGCCCGCCAGTCGGCGGCGACGCCCGCGGAGCAGGGCCCAGAGGTGGGCGGCGACCTGCCGGCCCGGGGCGACCGGCAGCAACCGGTCGTCCGGCCGGGGGCTCCTCGGCTCAGACATCGGCCCTCGACTCCCGGTGGGCCGTCAGGACCTCGTCGGCCACGGCTCGGAAGGCCGCGGCGGCGGTGAGCACGAGGGTGGTCCGCCCGGCCCGGTGGGCCCGTAGTCGGGAGGCGGTGCGCTGTTCGGTGACGGCGTCCACCGCGGTGGTCGGCTCGACCAGCACCAGTACCTCGGGGTCCGCCGCCAGGGCCCGGGCCAGCGCGATCCGTTGGCGTTGCCCGCCCGAGAGCTCCCGGCCCCCGTCACCGACCACGGTGTCGTACCCGTCGGGGAGTTCCGCGTCCGCCAGCCCCGCGACCTCCAGGGCCTTCCGCGCCGTGTGGGGCGGGAGCGGTGCGCGACCGGTGGCACGGGCGTTGTCCAGCACCGTGCCGGCGAGCACGCCGGGGGTGCGCGGGACGACGAGCACCCGCTCGCGGAAGGCCGCGGGCCGGTGTTCGTGCACCGCGCGGCCGAAGTGCGCGACCCGACCGGAGGACGGCACCGCGCCGAGGGCGAGGAGGTCCGCCAGGGCGGCCTGGGCGGCTTGCGGAAGGTCGAGGACGACGAACCCGCCGGTGCGGACGGTGGCGTCGAGCACGACCCCGTCCGCCAGGTGGAGCCGGTCGAACGTCAACGGCGCCCCCGCGCCGCCCGCGACGGGCTCCGCCGTGCCCGAGGCGGCGGGGTGCGCAGGGCGGGAGAGCAGGTCGAGCACGCGCCGGGCGGAGGCTTGGGAGACCGCCCAGAAGGACCCCAACGTGCCCACCAGGCCGTCGAGCGGCCCGACCAGGGTGACCGCGACCCCGGCGACGGTGACCAACTCGCCCGGGGTGATCCGCCCCGCGAAGGCCGGTACCGCGGCGGAGACCACCACCACGGCGGCGAAGCCGTGCGCGACGGCCGTGCTGACACCGTCGAAGCCGGCCAGCGCCCCGCGCGCGGACAGGGTCGCCCGCAGCGCCTCGCGGCTCACGCCGCGGTAGCGGTCCGCGGCCTGCCGCTGGGCGTGCAGGCCCCGGATCACCCGGTACCCCGCCACCAGGTCGGCGGCGGTCGCGGCCGCGTCGGCCAGGCCCTCCTGCTCGGCCCCGCTCCTGCGCCGCAGGGACCGGGCGGCCAGGTGCATCAGCGCCAGCACCACGGGCAGCGCGAGGACCACCCCGATCCCGAGGGCCGGATGCACCCAGAACAGGACGCCGGCCGCGAGGAGGAGGCCGACGGCCTCGCCCGGCGGGTAGACGGTGACGTAGAGGGCGAGGCAGGCGCGGTGCACATCGGCCGTGGCCAGGGAGAGCAGCCCACCGGGGGCGCCCGCGGGCCCCGCCGTGCCGCGCTCGTCGAGGATGCGTCCCAGCACGCGCTGCGACAGCTCGAACTGTGCCCGCTGCACACCGAACCAGCCCAGCCGGCCCCCGAACCGGTAGCCGAGGTTGATCACCGCGTACAGCCCGGCCAGGGCGGCGAGCCAGCCGGTCAGCGCCGGCGCGATCGCGGCGGGGTCCGCCCCCGCGGCGGCGGGCGAGACCACGGTGTCGACGAACCGGCCGACGACGACCGGCACCAGCACGGTGGCCACGTTGTACGACACCAACAGCAGCGCGCCCGAGAGAACCCACCCCCACACGGAACGGACGATCGCCCGGCTCAACCGGGCGGGCGACCACGCGGGGTCGATGCGCAACCGGGTCTCCCCGGGCGCGGTGCCCGCCTCGAACAACCCCCGGGACCGTTCGCCCCGGACGGGCCCTGCCCCCCGCACCGGATCAGTCCCGCGGGGCGAGCGCGTGGAGGGTGTAGCCCCAACCGACCGTGGTGCGGGCCACGGGCCGCAGGCCGGCCGCCGCGAACAGGGCGCGGTGCTCCTCGTCCTCCCGTGCGCCGCCGCCGTGCAGGGCGAAGCCGACGAGGTCCTCCTCGTAGTCGTGCTCGTCGGCCACCTCCGGATCGAGGACGTCGCCGAAGACCAGCACCCGGCCGCCGGGACGCAGGCTGGCGGCGGCCTGCCGGAGCACGTGCACCGCGTCGACGTCGTCGAGGGTGGGCAGGACGTCGGCCAGGAGGACCGCGTCGACGGGCTCGGGGCGGACGCCGAAGGGGCTGCCCGCCTCGTGGTCGACGCGCTCGTGCGCGGGGAACAGCCGCCGCAGGGCCGCGATCTCCGAGGGGAGGGCGACGACCGTGGCGTGCAGAGCGGGGTGCGCCCGCACCAGGGCGTCGGCGAAGTTGCCGGGGGCCGGACCGGCGACCGCGATCGTGGACAGCTCGGCGAACGCGGGGGCCGCGGCGACGGCGTCGGCCACGTACACGGCCTCCCGGGCCTCGTGCTCGGTGCGGGCGAGGAGCAGGACCGGGTCGTCCGCGAGGTGCCGGGCGTAGTCGGTGCCGAACCACCTGGCGTGGTCGCCCCGCCCGGTGCGCACCGCGGACAGCAGCGACAGGGCGCCGCCGAGTTCGCGCCGGGCGTGCAGCCCGTCGAGGTCGAACGCCTCGGCGACGTGGTCCTCCGCCAGCTCCCGGCCCGGCCCGGTGAGCCGGTGGCGACCGTCGTCGAGGGTCTCGGCGACGTCGAGGGCGGTGAGGAAGCTCAGCAGCTTGGCCAGCCCCCGGGGGTGGGCGCCGGTCGCCGCGGCGAGTTCGTCGAGGGTGCGCGGTCGGTCGTCGAACGCGGCCGCGAGACCGATCGTCGCCGCGACCCTGAGGGCGAAGCCGGGCAGGATCTCCGCGAGTTCGTGCAACCGCGTCCCCTCGTCCTCGTCCGCCCCGCCCTCGACGTGCCCGGCCGGGGCGGCCTTGGCCCCGTTCCCGACCGGGGCCGGGCGGCGCCAGTACCCGGTGACGTCGATCTGCTCCCTGCTCAGGCCCCGTTCCTCCCTGAGCCACCGTCTGATCGGGGCCAGGGTGCCGGACTCACCGGCCGCCCAGGCGTACACCGTCCCCTCCCACCACGGCGCCGCCCGCACCGCGTCGAACAGCAGGGTCGTGGTGCCGGGTTCCGCGCCGTCCCGGCTGAGCCAGGTCAGCACCACCCCGTCCGGCACCGGCAGCTCCTGCCGGTGCTCGGGCCGGCCGACCTCGACGAACACCTGGCCGCGGGCGCCGGCGGGCCACTCCTCCAGCCAGCGTCCCACCGCCGGCAGGGCCGTCTCGTCGCCGGCCACCAAGGTCCAGTCCGCCTCCTCGGGGTGGCGCGAGGACGACTTCGGGCCGGCGATCTGCACCCGCTCTCCGGGCCGCACCCGGTACGCCCAGGTGGCGGCCGGGCCGGCGCCGTGCCTGACGAGGTCCACGTCCAGTTCGCCGGCGACGGGGTCCCAGCGGCGGACCGTGTACGTGCGGGAGAGCAGGTGCGGGTCCCTGCGGGGCCAGTTCAGCAGCCCGTCCGCCTGCGTCGGTCCGACCACCGCTTCGGCGTCGGGGTGCTTGAGGAGGATCTTGAACTCGTCGTCGAAGCCCTCCGAGCGGAACGCGGCCACCGGGTAGCCGTTCGCCGCGGTGTGAGCGGCCAGTTCGGGGCCGCCGAGGGTGACCCGACGCATCGCGGACGTCACGTCCGCCACCCGCAGGACCTCCAGGGTGCGGGTGGTGATGGGGAAGACCTCCAGGGGTCTCAGGCTCCGTGCCATGACTTCCTCACTTCTGTGCTCGGGCACCGGGCGCGCCGCCCGTGCGGGACGTGCCGGTCGGGGTGGGCGGGGTGGACCTCGGGTCCAACGGCACCACCGCGGGGGTGCCGGTCACGGGATCGGGAACGACGAGGCAGCGCAGCCCGAAGACCTCCTCGACCAACTCCGCGGTGACGACCTCCCGCGGACTGCCGGTGGTGACGACGGCCCCCTCGCGCATGACCACGAGGTGGTCGGCGTACCGGGCGGCCTGGTTGAGGTCGTGCAGCACCGCGACGACGGTGTTGCCCTCGTCGTGGAAGGTGCGGAACAGCTCCATCAGTTCGTACTGGTGGGCGATGTCCAGGAAGGTGGTGGGCTCGTCCAGGAGCAGGATCGGCGTCCGCTGCGCCAGCAGCATCGCCACCCACACCCGCTGCCGCTGCCCGCCCGACAACTCGTCCACCAGCCGGCCCGAGAGGTCGCTCACTCCGGTGGCGCGCATCGCGGCGGCGACGGCCTCCTCGTCCTCGTGGCGCCACTGGTGGAACAGGCCCTGGTGGGGAGCGCGCCCGCGGGACACCAGGTCCGCGACCCGGATCCCGTCGGGTGCGGAGGAGGTCTGCGGGAGCAGGCCCAGACGGCGGGCGATCTCCTTGGAGCGGTAGGCGTCGATCGCCCGTCCGTCCAGCAGCACCCGGCCGGACGCCGGTGTCAGCACCCGGGCGAGGGCCCGCAGCAGGGTCGACTTGCCGCACCCGTTCGGGCCGATGACCGCCGTGAACGACCCCGTCGGTATCCGGACCGAGAGGCCCTCGCAGACCACCGCCCGGTCGTACCGGATCGTCGCGCCCTCGACGACGAGCCGGGCGGGGGCGGGCGGTGCGGCACCGGGATCGCCGGTCCGCCTCTCATCGGTCATGGGGGTCACGTCGTCGTTCTGTTCGGGGGGCGTCGGGGACGCCCCGGACGGGGGAGGCTTCACGGGCGGACCCCGTACTGCCGTCGGGACTCGCGCACCAGGAGCCGGATCAGGTAGAGACCGCCCAGGCACACGGTGAGCAGACCGACCGGGACCGGCCGGTAGGACCGGGCGATGAGCAGGGACAGGACGTGCGCGGACGTCAGCAGCGCCGCGCCGGTGGCCGCCGCGGAGAGCATCCCCGCACCGGGCGAGCGGGTCAGCCGCCGGGACAACTGCGGGGCGACCAGGGCGACGAAGCCGATGGGTCCTGCGGCGGCGGTCACCAGGGCGGCCGTCGCCACCCCGAGCACCAGCAACGCCAGCCGGGCCGGCTGGACCGCGGTGCCCAGCGTGACGGCGGCGTCGTCGCCGAGTTCCAGCCGGCGCAGCGCCGGGGCGAGGAGCGCCGCGGCCAGCGCGATCACCGCGGCGATCAGCAGGGAGGGGAACGCACTGCTCCAGGTCACCCGGGCGATGGACCCCGCGCCCCAGAACCCGACGGTCATCGCGTCGCCGAGGTCGGCGCGGGTGATCAGGTACGCGTTGACCGAACCGAGCAGGGCCGACACCCCGATGCCCACGATGATCAGACGGAACCCCTGCACGCCCCGCCGGTAGGCCAGCACGTACACCAGGAACGCCGTGCCCAACCCGCCCACCAGGGACGCGCCGGCCACCGACCAGTAGCCGGCGTTGCCCAGGACCAGGACGGACACCACCACCGCGGTGTAGGAGCCGGCGTCGAAGCCGATGACGTCCGGCGAGCCGAGGGGGTTGCGGGTCAACGACTGGAAGACCGCCCCGCCGAGGCCCAGCAGCGCGCCGAACACGACCGCGGCCAGGGCCACCGGCAGGCGCCACTCCACCACGATCGTGCGGTGGAACTCCGTGCCGGAACCGGTGAGGGCCGCCAGGACGTCACCGGTCGTCAGCGCGTACTCCCCGAAGCGGAGCGACACCAGGGCCAGCGTCAGCGCCGTGCCGGCCAGGATCGCGGTCACCGCGGCCCGGCGGACGCCGAACCGTGCCGAGAACCGACGACCGCGTACGCTCCGGACCGCGTAGCCGAACTCGACCCGGCCCGTGGCGGGGGCACCCGTCGACCGGGAGCCGCCCGACGGGGTTCCGGAGTTGTCCGTGCTCACAGGCCGCTCGCCTTCCGACGTCGTACCAGTGCGATCAGCACCGGTGCGCCGATCACGGCGGTCAGGATGCCGACCTCGATCTCCCCGGGGCGGCCGACCACCCTCCCCAGCACGTCCGCGGCGAGGACCAGCACCGGGCCGGCCAGGGCGGAGTGGACGACGATCCACCGTTGGTCGGGGCCGACGAACCAGCGCACCACGTGCGGAACCATCAGCCCCACGAACGCGATCCCGCCGGCGAGCGCCGTGGCACCGCCCGCCAGCAGGGTGACGGCGGCGACGCCCAGCACGCGCGCCCGCACCACCCTGGTCCCCAACGAGACCGCGAGGTCGTCGCCGAGGGCGATGGAGTTCAGCGCGCCCGAGACCGCGAAGGCGATCACGAGCCCGACCGCGAGGAGCGGAGCGACGGCCAAGGTGTCGTCGAGGTCGGTACGGGCCACGGACCCCACCCCCCAGTCGCGGATCGCGCGGAACGTCTCCGGGTCGATCAGGGTCAGGAAGGTGCCGAGGCCGCCCAGCACCGCGCCCAGGGCGACCCCGGCCAGGACGAGCGTCACCGGCGACGCCGTTCCCCGGGCGGCCGAGCCGATGAGGTGGACCAGCACCGTGGCGACCGCCGCGCCCGCGAACGCGCACCAGACGTAGCCGGTGATCCCGGAGAGGCCGAAGAACCCGACGCCGAGCGTGACGGCGAAGCCGGCGCCCGCGTTGACGCCCAGGATGCCCGGGTCGGCGAGCGGATTGCGGGTCAGCGCCTGGATCACGGCGCCCGCGACCCCCAGCGCCGCGCCCACGGCGACGCCGAGGACCGTGCGCGGCACCCGGAGGCTCCAGACGATGACCGACGCCTCCGAGCCGTCGGGCGCCCAGAACCCGCGCCACACCCGTGCGAGGGACACCTCGTTGGCGCCGACGGACAGGCTCGCGAGCACGGTCACCGCGAGGAGGAGCAGGAGCACCACCAGACCGAGCGTCCGCCGCGCGGCGCCGGCGTCCGGTTCGGGGCGGGCCGCCGGGTGGGGAGTGGGGGTCATGCTCGGGCGACCGCCCCGCGGGAGGCGCCGCCGGGGCGACCGGGCGCGCGGGACGCGCCCGGTCGGCGCCCTTCGGCGTGGTGGCTCAACGGATCGCCTTCGCGCCGAACTCGGCGAGCTGCTCGATCAGCCACGGCACGCTCAGCACGCTCTGCACGTTGAGCCCCCAGGCGAAGTGGTTGGTCGACGTCTTCGGGTCCTCCGGGTTGATGACCGCCCGTCCGTCGGCGACCGCCGGAACGGCCTTGACCAGCGGTGCGTCCACGAAGTACGCGGGACTGCCGGAGGTGCTCAGCAGCAGGAAGTCCGCGTCGACGAGGCCCACCAGCTCATCGCTGATGGCGTCGTCCTTGGCGAACTTCGCCGCCTCGGCGGGCAGGACGAAGCCCAGTTGTTCGAAGAGGAGGGCGGTGTCCGAACCCGGAGCGCTCGCGTAGGACGGACCGTACTTCTCGTCGTAGACGATGACGTGGGTGGCGCTCTTGCCCTTGAACTCGGGGTGGGCCTCGCGCGTGCGCGCCACCTTCTCCTCCGCCGCGGCGACGGCCTTGTCGGCGGCGGCCGAGAGGTCCAGGGTGCTGCCCAGCTTCCGGGTGAGCTCCTGCCAGCTCAGGTCCCCCTGTGCCGCGTGGAGGACCGGGGCGATGGCGCTGAGCTTGTCGAAGCGGGCCTGGTCGAACGTCTCGTAGGCGGCGAGGGCGACGATCAGGTCGGGCGAGGCGGCGGCCACCGACTCGGCGGAGACCTCCGTTCCCGCTTCCGCGTCCCAGAGCGTCTTGATGTCCGCGATGTCGCCCTTGTCGAGCCACGGGTTGCGGTCGACCGTCGACGGCGCGAACACCGGCGTGCCGCCGAGGGCGATCAACGCGTCCGTGTCGAGGGTGTTCGCGGTGACGATCGCGATGCGCTCCGGGCGCTCGTCGAGCGTGGTGTCACCGAAGGGCGTCTTGAGGGTGAGGGGATAGCTCGTCGAACCCTCGGCGGCGGGAAGGGCCGTCGCCGAGGTCGAGGCCGTGGCCTTGGTCTCGGTCGCGGCGGGATCGCCGGGGGTCCCGCAGGCGGTGATCAGCGCCAGGCCGGCGAGGAGGGCGCCGGCCAGGCGGGCCGGGCGGGAGCGGGGAGTGCGCATGACGTGCGTGGGGCCTTCCGAGTAGTGGTGCCCCGTGCCGGTCCTCTGGTGGCGACCGGACGGGACGGCACGGGCTCCCAACTATGGTTAGCCTTACCTATGCGATGTCTCCAGTGCGAAAAACGACAGATTCGATGCAGATCATGACAAGCGGAGCCAAGGGATGACCCCGCGGAGAAGCGACGCACGATCATCCGCGCACCTCTCCTCGCTGGACTTCCCGCTCCGCATCCCGGGCGTCGACATCCCCGAGCGGGTGCACCACGACGAACACATGGCGCTCTGGCAGATCAGGGGCAGCACCCTGGTGCGGTGCGGGGAGACCTCCGTCGAGATCTCCGAAGGGGAGGTCATCTGGCTGCCCGCGGGCACCCGGCACTCGCTGGAGGTCCGGGCGAACTCCGTGCTGTTCCCGCTCTCGATCTCGGTGGACGAGATCGCGACGGTGCTCACCGCCATCACGGTCGTGCCGATCCGCAACGACGAGAAGATCTACTTCCTCGCCCTCCACCAGAGCCAGAGCACGGTCATCCAACCGTCCGCGAACATCCAGCGGCAGGTCCTGTCGATCCTCGAAAGACGCGTACTGGCCCCCGACGACCTCCCCCTGCCGACGAGCCCCGGCGCCGCGGCGGTGGCGAGCGCCCTGCTGTTCAATCCGGGCGACGACCGGCGCATCCTCGACTGGGCGCGCGAAGTGCGCACCAGCGGTCGGAGTCTGGAGCGGGCCTTCGTCGCGGAGACCGGACTGACGTTCGGGCAGTGGCGCACCAGGAGCCGCATGCACGCCGCGGCCAGACTGCTGCGCGCGGGCTCCTCGGTGGCCTCCGTGACGCAACGCGTGGGGTACGAGGACCCCAGCGGCTTCGCCCGCGCCTTCCGCGACTTCTACGGCATGAGCCCCACGGCGTACGCGACACCGCCCGACCGGGACTGACGGACCCGCCGACCCGCGCCTACCGCTGGTCGAACGGGAGCGGGGCGGGCACCACCGCCGGAGTGGCCATGTCGTTGTCGTACAGCTGGATCTCGTCCAACTCGACGCTGCGGACCAGGACCCCGGGCAGGTCCACGAACCGCCCCAGGGCCTCGGCCACTGCCTCGGTCAGCGTCTCCGCCTTGAAGGAGCACATGAACCGGGAGTACCCGGGTGCCTCCGCGAGAGCGATGTGCCCGTCGTGGAAGCTCGCCAGCTCCACCAGGACGTCGTCCTGCTCCTCGGTGAGGGCGTTCTGAAGGACCAGACTGAAGTACCAGTTACGCACAGTTCTCGTGCTTCCGTGTGAATTGGTCGATGTACTTGGCTTCTTCGGTGGGACTCTGCGGAGTGCACGACACCCTGTACATGTCGTTGCAGGGGCAACAGACGAGGTACCCCCAACGATGGCCCCTCCCCGTGCGGGTCACCTTCAGCCCCGCCGCCTCCGCGCGCTTCAACGCCGCCTCGACGTCCTTCTTCTGATGGCGGTCTCCGATTCCCATGGGGCCGTCCTACCGCCCCGGCGGCCACCGGCGAGGGCCGTCGGGCGACGAGCCACCCGGACGGGTGACCCGCCGCAAGCCCCTCCCTGAGCACCCGCACGCCCCGCCACGCAGGAAGCCGGGCCGCGGCGCCCGCTACCGCCCAGCCGCGTACATCCGGGCGATGACCGCCTCGATGTCGGGTTCCCGCACCGACAGGTCGGCCAGCGGGTACTCGGCGGCGATGCGGGCGACCAGCGGGGCCGCGGAGCCGTCCGCGGGGAAGGCGAGCCACTGGCGGGGGCCCTCGACCCTGACCACGCGGGCGGCGGTCCCCACGTCGATCGGCGGCAGTGCGCGTTCCAGGTCGACGACGAGGGTCCGTTCGCTCTCGCCGGCCTCGTGCAGGCCGGCGAGCGGGCCGTCGTACATCAGGCGCCCGTGGTCGATGACCATCACCCGGCGGCAGAGTTGCTCGATGTCGGTGAGGTCGTGCGTGGTGAGCAGGATCGTGGTGCCGCGCTCGGCGTTGAGGTCGCGCAGGAACTCGCGGACCCTGACCTTGGAGACGATGTCCAGTCCGATCGTCGGCTCGTCCAGGTACAGCACCTCCGGGTCGTGCAGCAGGGCCGCCGCGATGTCGCCACGCATCCGCTGCCCCAACGAGAGCTGCCGCACCGGCACGTCCAACAGGTCGCCGAGTTGGAGGAGTTCCACGCAGCGGTCGAGGTTCTCGCGGTAGCGGCGGTCGGGCACCCGGTACATGCGGTGGGCCAGGCGGTAGGAGTCGATCAGCGGGAGGTCCCACCACAGGGTGGTGCGCTGCCCGAAGACGACCCCGATGCGTCGGGCCAGCCGGGTGCGTTCCCGGGCCGGGTCGATGCCCGCGACCCGGATGCGGCCGGCGCTGGGGGTGAGGATGCCGGTCAGCATCTTGATGGTGGTGGACTTCCCGGCGCCGTTGGGTCCGATGTAGCCGACGACCTCGCCGCGGGCCACGTCGAACGACAGGGTGTCCACCGCGCGCACCTCGCTGCGCTCGCGGCGCAGGAAGCCCGTCCGGCGGCGCACGTCGAAGACCTTCTCGACCCCGTCGAGGGTGATCAGCGGCCCGCTGCTGGTGCCGTCGGCGCCGTCGGTGGTCTGCGGCATCGTTCCCTCCGTGGTTCCCGTGCTTCCTGCGGTCCCCGTGCTTCTGGTGGTGTCCCCCATGTGCCCGTCGCGCCACCGCACGTCATGGCAACCCCCTGCGCAAAACACCCCGACGACCGTAGATCGTCGGGGTGTCCCGCACCACCCTATTTCACGGGGCGGCGGCCGGTTCTGCGTCTGAGCGGTAGCTCCCTGGGGCTACTGTCAGTCGCCCGGAGCACGTCCGCTACCGGAGGACGAGGGTCGACTACGCCGTCGCTGTGCCGTGAGGTGGTCAGATGGCCTGGAGCCCGACGAGCAGGCTCCGAAGGAGCCAGGGATCTGCCCGTGCCGCAGGCCTGACGATGGAGCGCTCCGACCTACGACGGCGCGGCAACGCGGAAGAACTGGCCTCGGGCACGGGGATCTGAGCCCAGACCAGCTTCCCCCGCGGTGTGCGGTAGGAACCCCAGTCCTTCGCTGTCTCCTGGACGAGTACGAGGCCGCGTCCGCCTTCGGTGTCGTCGTCCGGCCTCCGGAGGAAGGGCATCTGCTGCGACACGTCCCACACTTCGATCACGACACTGGTGTCGAGACCGACCAGGCGCACGGTGACGAGACTCATGGTCTCCAGCTCCACCCAGGTCGGCTGACGGTCGATGACGCCGGTCACCTTCACCGCGTTCGTCACCAGCTCGGAGACCACGAGGACGGCGTCCCCCTCGATCGAGCGTGCGTGCCACTTGGACAGCGTCAGCCGAATGAAGTGGCGGGACACACTCACCGCCGAGCCGACCGCCGCCAAGTTCAGCTCATCCGTGAAGCGTGCGCGCTGAGAGAAGTAGTGGGGTTCTTCGTCTTTCGGGTGTGGGTTCACAAGCGCCCGTCCAGGCTGACGATCTGGGCACCGGCTGTCTGCTCCAGGTGCAGGGTCATGACGTCTTGGAGCGGTCGGGTGAGGGCCAGGTCGTGGTAGGACGGCACGATCACGTGACGAGCCTCGACCCGCTGGACTGCCTCGGCCATCTCTGCGAAGGCGTTGACCTCGCCGTTCATGAACTCGTGGAACACGGTCGCCAGGGTGAAGCCCTCGACCTCCGCGTACCGGGTCATGTCGTCCTGCTTCTGCTGCACCTCCTCGTCGCTCATGCCGTCCGCATACGCGCATGTACCCGAAGATGAGCGGCTTGCTCCCGAAGTCGCTCATCCTCGCGCCCCCTGGACGATCCACAGTCGGGCGCCGATCTCCCGTTCGATGTGCTGCCGCATGGCCTCTTGGAGGCCAGGAAGGCGCGCGAAGTGCCAGAGGGAGGGCGCGATCACGTTCTTCACGTCGGAGCCCTTGATCCCTTCGACCATCGCGAAGAAGGCCCCCTCAGAACCGGGAGCGCCTTCCGTGAACACACGCTCCAGTACGAATCCCTCGCGTTGTGCGTAGCTCTCCAACTCGCTTTGCATCGAGTGGTCTTCGTCAGCCTCTTCGCCGCTGGGCGAGCGGCGCAGGTAACCGAACATGACGGGTCGCATCCATCCTCCTGGCGGGCCTGGATGGACGGGGCAACGGAAGGCGTCGACTCACTGCCGAAGCCCCGTCCGGCCAACCAGAAAAGCCACTTGACCTGGCAAACACCACCGCACGCGTGACGCACCCATGGCGCAGTGTTGTTGCATCGCTTGTTCGGCCTGCACCGATATGACCCAACTGGCTAAGGTGAAACGTCGACATACACCCGGAGAGGTGACAGATGGCAGCCAAGCGGGTCCGGCTGGCCCAGCGTCGGAAGGCTTCCGGCTTCACGCAAGAAGAACTCGCCACCTTGCTCGGGGTCGAGCGCACGACCGTCGTCCGGTGGGAGAACGCAGAGACCGAGCCGCAGCCGTGGCACCGCCCAAAGCTCGCACAAGCGCTCGGAATCTCAGGCGACCAGTTGCAAGAGCTCTTGGCCGATGTCACCGTCGTTCAGCGACAACCGAACGAACGTATGAAATACGTTCTCCAGCACCCCGGCTCCGCCGACTTGGTTGCCGTCGCCCACCTGCACGAGCAGCTTCGGCAACTCGACGAGTCCTACGACCAAGCGGCGTCGGCTGGTCTGCTGGGGCCTGCGGGCCACCTCCACGGACAGGTGAAGTTCCTTCGCGAGAACGCGACGAACGCACGTGTGCGCCGCGCTCTCTTCGAGGTCGAGGCCGATTCGGCAACCTTCATGGGACAACTGGTCTGGGACGTCAGCCAGAGACGCGACCACCAGGCCCCGATGAGCTACTTCGAGGAAGCGGTGTCGGCAGCCCGCCACGTCCGTGACGCATCGGTCGAGTCCTACGCGACCCTGCGTATGAGCTTCGTGGCACTGTACGGGGAGAAGAACCCACGGCGGGGAACGACGCTCGCCGAGCAAGCGGCAGTGGTAGCGAAGAAGACCAGTCCCTCCCTTACCGGCCTCTCCTTGCTTCACGTAGCCGAGGGGCACGCCATGGCCGGCGCGCACGCCGACTGCGAGAAAGCGCTGAGGAAGGCAGAGGCCCAGTTCGATCGGGTGGACACCGATGACGTGGCAGCCCAGTACTACACGGTCAACGAGTTCAACCGGCTGTCAGGCTCGTGCTACCTGTTCCTCGGTCTGCCGGAGCTGGCGGAACCCATCCTCCGCACGACCACCCGAGCCCTGGCGGGGAAAAAGAAGTCTCAAGCCATCGTGCTGGGCAACTTGACCCTCGCCCTGATCCGCCAAGGAAAGCTCGACGAGGCCGTACATGCCATGCACCGCACCATTGATGCCGTAGAGCTGACCCGTGGTGGTGGGGGGCTTAACCTGGCGTTCTCTGCTGGGCGGGAACTCAAGCAGTGGCGACAGGAACCGTGGGCGCAGGAATTCAACGACCGGCTGTTCGCCCTGATGGCAGCGATCTGAGAACGGGTGGCGACGTATGGCAGACATGGACCAGGCCAAGCAGGCGCTGCGAGAGAAGGCGTGGCGTCGCCTCATCGACGGCGGCGGCGCCCCCGCGGATTCGTACGGGAAGATCCCCGGCTTCTACGGCACGGAGGCCACCGCCGAGCGGCTGGCCGAACTGGACGAGTGGCAGCAGGCGACCACCGTCAAGGCCAATCCTGACTGGGCGCAACTACCGATACGGACTCGTGCGTTGGAAGACGGAAAGCTTCTGTACATGGCGGTGCCGAGGATGGCCAGCCTTGAACCGTTCTTCCTGCTGGAGCCTGAAGAACTCACCGTCCCTGCCGGTGAAGCCGCCGAGAAGAAGGGGGCGGCCAAGGTTGCCCGGCGGGTCGGCGTGGCAGCGATGCGCCCGATCGACATCGTCGTCTGCGGCAGCGTCGCGGTGAACCGCTCCGGAGCGCGCATCGGTAAGGGGGCCGGGTACTCCGACCTTGAAGTGGCGCTCCTTGTCGAGGCCGGCCTGGTCACTGGGTCAACCGTGATCGTCGCACCCGTCCACGCGCTCCAGGTGGTCGAGGACGAGATCCCGGAGACGGAGCACGACTTTTCGGTGGACTACATCGTCACGCCCGATGAGGTGATCCGCTGCACCAACCGCAGGCGTCCGCCCGGCTTGGTCTGGGGCGACCTCACCGCCGAGAAGATCGCGGCGATTCCGGTGCTGGCAGCCCGTCACCGGCTCGGATAGCGGCACCGCGGCCCTGGGATCCTCAACTGCCCGTGCTGCGGTAGGCGCGCAGCCCGGCGCGCCAGGCCAGTCCGGCCAGGGCGCAGCACGCCAGCGCGACCAACGGCGGCGTGAAGGCCAGCCAGCGGGGCAGGTCCAGCGGATAGGGGCGCCCGAGCACGTACAGCGCGGGCAGCCAGTTGACGAAGGCGAGCGGCAGGACGAAGGTCGCCGCGCGCACGATCTCCTGGGCGAACACGGTCGGCGGGTAGATCAACAGGGTGACCCCGCCGTAGGTGAAGGCGTTCTGCACCTCGGCCGCGTCCCGGGCGACGAACTGGAACGCGGCCCCGCACACGAACAGGGCACCGAAGATCAGCGCGCCGCTCAGCACCATCAGCGGCACCATCGCCGCGGTGAGCGGCGTCCAGTCGACGTCCACGGACACCACCCCGTAGCCGAGGACCAGCAGGCCCTGGCTGATCCGGCCGATGCGGCGCAGGGCGAAGCGGTCGGCGGCGACCTGAGCCAGCACCGGCGCCGGCCGGACCAGCAGGGTGTCCAGGGTGCCGTCCCGGACCCGGCGGCCCAGTCGGTCGACGGTGCCCAGGGCGAGGTCGACGAGGCCGAAGGAGGTGCTGGCGGTGCCGTACAGGAACGCGATCTCGGCGAGGTCGTAGCCGCCGAGCGCGTCGACCTGCGAGAACATCAGCAGGATGGCGACGAAGTCGAGGCCGGTGGCCACGAAGTTGCCGAGCAGGGTCAGGGCGAAGGACACCCGGTAGGCCATCGTGGAGCGCACCCACATGCGGACGATCAGGCCGTAGGCGCGGAGCCCGTCCCGCAGCCGGTGCCAGGGGCCCTCGCGGTCCCCGAAGGTGCCGTCCGGTGCCGCCCGCTCGGGTAGGCCGCGGGGGGCGGGGACCCTGCGCGGGGGTTCCTCCCGGAGGACCTCGGTCGGTTCAGCCACCCTGCACCACCACCCGGCGCGTCGCCGCGGCCTGGAGCAGCCGGCCCAGCAGCAGCAGGGCCAGCGCCCATCCGGCCTGGAAGGCGAAGGCGCCCAGCAGCCGGGGTCCGGGGTACGTGCCCAGCAGCACGTCGGCGGGGACCTGGATCAGCGCCGACCAGGGCAGGGCGCGGGCCACCTCGCCGAGGGCCCCCGGGAAGACGTTGAGCGGCAGCAGCATCCCGGAGAAGAAGATGGCCGAGAGGAATGCGATTTGCGCCACACCCGCACCGTCCAGCAACCAGAACGCGGCCAGGGCGACGAGGTAGCGCAGGGCGAAGCTGACGACCGCCCCGAGGAGGACGGAGAAGAGGAACGCGAGCCAGGGCAGGGGGTGGGCGGGGAGCGTCAGATCGAAGACCACGGCACCCGCCACCATGGGCAGTACACCCCGTCCGACCAGGTGGAACGCTGCCCTGCCCAGGTCGGCGGCGAGCCACCAGAGCTGGAGGTCGACGGGTCGGTACAGGTCGACGGCGATGTCCCCGGTGCGGATGCGCTCGATGAGTTCGTCCTCGAATCCGCCGCCCATGGTCGCCATCACCGCGAGGAGTCCCTGGCTGATCCAGACGAAGGTCAGAGCATCGGAGAGGTCGTAACCGCCGAGGCCCGGACGCTCGTCCCACAGGGCGTGGAACGTGTAGGCGAGAATGAACCCGAAGACGGTGTTGGTGAACACGCCCGCGGCGGTGGCCGTGCGGTAGGTCGCGTACCGCCGGAATCCGCCGGCGGCGACTTTTCCGTACAACCGCCCGGTGCGCACGTACAACCCCTCCCGCCTCTGCGTCGTCTCCTGTTACAGGCCGAAGTCCGAAACCCTAGTGGCCCACGTCACGCACCACCACCGATTTCCGGCTCCGGGGCGTGCATGTCGCCGACACCCGAGCAAGGGTGCGAAAGTTAAGGACCTGGGGCGAAGAGGTGTACGGGGCAGGTACCCCCGCGCGAACCTCCATGGGGCATATGCGACATCTGTGGTATGTGACCCGGATGTCCGCGCACACGGCACCACCGGTCGGTCCGCCGGCCCGGTGCGACCCGTCCCGCAGCAGTACCCGCAGTACCGGAAGTATTCGGCGCACGACGTGAATCGGGAGTTTCGCGAACCATGAGCGACGAGCCGCAGCAGCACGATGAGGGCACTTCGGGCCCGGAGCCCGAACGCCCCGCGGCAACGCCGTCCGGGGAGGGTGAACGGACCTCCGGCGGCCCGTCCGGCGCCGGCGCGAAGCCCACCGGCCCCACCGGGCCCGCGCGCGGCGCGAAGCCCGCGGGCCCTGCCGAGCCCGCCGGCGGCGCGAAGCGCCCCGGCTCCCCCGCCGCCGCGGGGAAGCCGGCCGTGGGGAAGCCGTCCACGGGGAAGCCGGCCGCGGGCGGCGCCGCGGGCACCGGCGGGACGTCCGCCGGGGACGGGAAGCCCGCCGCCGCGGACGGGGCCGGCGCGGCCCCCAAGCTGCCCACCCGCAAGCCCACCGGCAAGGCCGACGCCCCGGGCGGCGGCGGCTCCTTCGACGCCTTCGCCCGCCGGCCCCGTTCCGGCGCGCCCCGGCCCCCCGCCCCGTCCGGCGCGGGCCCGGCGCCGGCCGAGGACGGCGGACGGCCCGCCCCCGGCAAGGCCGCGGACACCGGCGACGCCGCCCGACGCCCCGGCAAGGACGCCGGCCCGGCCCGGCCTCCGGCCGGCGGACCGGCGAAGGGCAGCGCGGACGGGTCCGAGAAGAGTGGGGTCGTCCCGCTGGCGAAGCGCGGGCCCGACCCGACCGACCGGTCCCGCGGCAAGGCCGCCGGCACCGCCGCCGCGGCTGCCGGCGCCGCCGCCGACCGGACCGCGAAGCCCGCGCCGAGCACCCCGAAGCCCGCCGGCTCCGCACCGTCCACGGGCACCCCGAAGTCCACGGGCACCCCGAAGCCCGCCGGGACCACCGGCGCCGCCGCGCCCGCCGGCACCACCGGGTCGAAGGGCCCGGGCAAGCCCGCGGGCCCCGCCGGCCCCGCGGGCGCCGGCAAGGCGGCGGGGGCGGCGGCCGGTGCCCCCGCCGCGACCCCGAAGCGCCCCGGCGGTCCGGACGGACCGGGCAAGACGCCGGGCAAGGCGCCCGGCAAGGCGACCCCGCCCCGGGCGGCGTCCGCCGAGGAGGCCCCGGCCGAGCGCACCACCCAACTCGGCACCGTGCGGCCGAAGAGCCGGCCCGAGCACCCCGCCGAGCGCACCACCCAGCTCCGCCGGCAGCCCGCGGCCCCCGGCGGCCCGAAGGGCGGCCCCGCGGGCGCCGCTGCGGTACCCGGGCCGGAGCGGACCGCCGCCCTGGCCGCCGCCGGGTCCGCCGCCGCCGGCGGACCCGAGGGCCCGACCGGTCCGGGGACGGACGGGAAGAAGAAGCGCAAGCGGCCCAAGCGCAAGGGCTGGCGCCGCGCGATCCCGACCTGGCGGTTCACCCTGGCCGCGGTCTTCACCGTGCTGCTGCTGGGGATGGGCGCGTTCGTCGCCGGCTACATGATCGTGAAGATCCCGGAGGCGAACGCCGCGGCGGTCAAGCAGAGCAACGTGTACCTGTACGCGGACGGCTCCCAACTCGCCCGCGACGGCGAGGTCAACCGGGAGAACGTGAAGCTCGCGCAGATCCCGCTGGAGGTGCAGCGCACCGTCCTCGCCGCCGAGGACCGCGACTTCTTCAGCGCCCCGGCCGTCGACCCCAAGGCGATGGTCCGGGCCGGTTGGAACACCATGACCGGCAAGGGCAAGCAGTCCGGTTCGACGATCACCCAGCAGTACGTGAAGAACTACTACCTGGCGCAGGAGCAGACGCTCTCCCGCAAGGCGCAGGAGTTCTTCATCGCCATCAAGCTGGACCGGGAGCAGTCGAAGGACGAGATCCTGGAGGGCTACCTCAACACCAGCTTCTTCGGCCGCAACGCCTACGGCATCCAGTCCGCGGCGCAGGCGTACTACGGGGTGGACGTCGAGAAGCTGACCGTGGAACAGGGCGCCTACCTGGCCGCGCTGTTGAACGCGCCGAGCGCCTACGACGTGGTGGCCAACCCGCAGAACCGGCCGCAGGTCGAGGCCCGTTGGCGGTACGTGCTGGGCGGCATGGTCAAGGAGGGGTGGCTCACCGACGAGGAGCGGGACGCGATGGAGTTCCCGGTCCCCCGCGAGGCGAAGGGCTCGGCCGGCATGTCCGGCCAGCGCGGCTACCTCGTCCAGGCGGTCAAGGACTACCTCTTCGAGAACGAGATCGTCAGCGAGGACGTGCTGGCCGCCGGCGGTCACCGGATCACCACCACCATCCAGAAGGGCAAGCAGGACTCCCTGGTCAAGGCGGTGGACGACCAGTTGATGTCCCGCGTCGACAAGAAGGCCCGCAAGATCGACCGCAATGTGCGGGCGGGCGGGGTCTCCATCGACCCGAAGACCGGGCAGGTCGTCGCGATGTACGGCGGCATCGACTACACCCAGCAGTTCGTGAACAACGCGACCCGCCGGGACTTCCAGGTCGGTTCGACGTTCAAGCCGTTCGTGTTCACGGCGGCCGTGGAGAACGACTCGAACACCCAGGACGGTCGGCCGATCACCCCGAACACCGTGTACGACGGCACCAGCAACCGGCCGGTCGAGGGCTGGAACGGCCCCCGGTACGCACCGCAGAACCAGGACCAGGTCAGCTACGGCCCGATCACCGTCCGCGAGGCCACCGACAAGTCGGTGAACTCGGTGTACGTGCAGATGGCCGTGGACGTGGAGTCGGAGAAGGTGCAGCGCACCGCGGTCGCGCTGGGCGTGCCGAAGACGACCCCGAACATGCACCCGTCCCCGTCGATCGCGCTGGGCGCGGCGACCGCGAGCATCCTGGACATGACGGGCGCCTACGCCACCCTCGCCAACCACGGCAAGCACGTCCCGTACACCCTGGTCGCCAAGGTGACCAAGAACGGCAGCGAGGTCGCGCTCCCGGAGCGGGCCGCCAAGCAGGCCGTCAGCCGGCAGGCCGCGGACACCACCACCTCGCTGCTGCGCTCCGTCGTCACCAGCGGTTCGGGGACCGCGGCCCTCGCGGCCGAGCGGCCCGCCGCCGGCAAGACCGGCACCGCGGAGAAGGACAAGGCCGCCTGGTTCGCGGGGTACACCCCGGACCTGGCGACGGTGGTCTCCGTGATGGGGCAGGACCCGGTGACCGGGGTGCAGACCCCGCTGTACGGGGCGCTGGGCGAGACGCGGATCAGCGGTGGCGGTCCGCCGGCGCAGATCTGGGCGCAGTACACCAAGAACGCGCTCCAGGGCACTTCCCCGCAGGAGTTCACGCTGCGGATGCAGGACGGCTCGGACAGGCGGCTGGAGCTGCCCGGCGCCGCCGGCACGGGTTCCCCGGACGGCGAGGGGACCACGGAGCCGGGCGACACCGAGAGCGAGTCGCCCGAGGAGAAGGAGGAGAAGGAGGAGGAGACCACCCCCTCCCAGGAGGCCACCACCGGCCCGGAGGAGTCCGCGGACCCGGGCGACGGGACGGGCGGCACCGACGGCGGCGGCACCTCGACCACGGGCGGCGGCCAGGACGGCGGCACCGCGAGCACCGGCACCACCGGGGCGACGGACGGCCAGACCACCGAAGGGAACACCAACACCGGCACCACCGAAGGCCAGGTCATCGGCGGTCAGCCGAACACCGGCGGCACCGGCACCTCCGCCGGCGAGAGCACCGGTTCCACCACGGACGGGAACACCAACACGGGTACCACCACCGGCGGCACCACCCCGGGGTTCCCGCCCGCTCCGTGACGGACGGCCCCGCGTGACGCGACCGACCCCCGGGTACTCGGTACCCGGGGGTCGGTCCGTGCGCGGTGCGGATCAGTGGCCGGAGGTGGCCTTCAGGCCGACGACGGCCACCAGCAGCAGCGCGATGAAGAAGATCCGTGCGGCGGTGGCGGGCTCCCCGAGCACCAGCATCCCGAGGATCGCGGCGCCGCCCGCGCCGATGCCGACCCAGACGCCGTAGGCGGTGCCGATGGGGAGGGTCTTGGCCGCGTAGGACAGCAGCACCATGCTGGCGACGATCCCGGCGCCGGTGAACACGCTCGGCCAGAGCCGGGTGAACCCCTCGGTGTACTTCATGCCGATCGCCCAGCCGACTTCCAATATGCCGGCGATCACCAACAGGACCCATGCCATGACGGCACCTCCGCGTTTCCGATGTGGATCAACAGGGGTGCGTCGTCTTTGCGTGTCCCGGTACGGCGCGTCTCGTCGGGTGGTCCCCACCGTAGCAAAGAACGACGAAAGCGCTGGTGACGGCGGTCACCAGCGCTACGGGAGCCGGTACGGGAGGGGGCGGGGGACTACAGGTACAGCCCGGTGGAGTCGTCGGAGCCCTCGAAGCGGTCCGCGGCGACGGCGTGCAGGTCCCGCTCGCGCATCAGCACGTAGGCCACCCCGCGCACCTCGACCTCGGCCCGGTCCTCCGGGTCGTACAGCACCCGGTCCCCGACCTCCACGGTCCGCACGTTCTGCCCGACCGCGACGACCTCGGCCCAGGCGAGCCGGCGGCCGACCGCGGCCGTCGCGGGGATCAGGATGCCGCCGCCGGAGCGCCGCTCGCCCTCCGCGGTGTCCTGTCGCACGAGCACCCGGTCGTGCAGCATCCGGATGGGCAGCTTGTCGTGCGTGGTGTTCAAGTCCTTGTTGGTGCTCACGCCCCCGAACCTACCTGCCACGGGGAGGTGTGCGCCGCCCGGGTGGTCGTGGGCTCCCGCGGGGCGGCGCTCCCCGCGCCACCCCGCGGTGGCGCCGGAGGCGCCGCCCGGGCGTCGCGCTCTCGGCGGTGGTGGGGCGGTCAGCCCCGGCCCTTGCGGGAGCCGCCGAGGGTCATCAGTCCGACGAGGCCGACGACGACGATCGCCACCGGCACGATCCGCTCCAGGCGGGGGCTGCCGTCCTCGGTGACGAAGCCGCCGGTGACCCGGGAGACCGCCCGGTTGGCGCGGACGTAGACGCGGCCCACGGTGCGGTCGACGGTGGCGGCGGCCCTGGCCTTGGCGTCGCCGACGATGGTCTTGGGGTGCACCCGGACGCCGATCTCGTCCAGTGTCTCGGCGAGGCGCTGACGGCGGCGTTCGATGTCCGCCTCGATCTGCGCCGGGGTCCTGGTATCCGATGTCTCCGACACCGTGCTCCTCCGTGCTCGTGTCCGGCGTGGGGTCGGGGCCCGCAGCGGGGCGGCCACCCGTGGACGGTGGTTCCGCTCGTGAGCGGAACCACCGTCCACAGTCTGTCAGCTTCCCGGGCACACCACCCCACGGCACCCCCATTACGCTCGTTTCCGTGACGACGTCCCGGGCTCGACCGGCCCGGGCACCCTTCCTTCGAGGAGACCCCGAGATGAGCGAGCGACTCCAGCCCGGCGACACCGCCCCCGCCTTCACGCTGCCCGACGCCGACGGCAAGGAGGTCTCGCTGGCCGACCGCAAGGGCCGCAAGGTCATCGTGTACTTCTACCCGGCGGCCCTCACCCCCGGGTGCACCAAGCAGGCCTGCGACTTCACCGACAACCTGGAGTTCCTCGCCGGACACGGGTACGACGTCATCGGCATCTCGCCGGACAAGCCGGAGAAGCTGGCGAAGTTCCGCGAGAAGGAGGAGCTGCGGGTCACCCTGCTGGCCGACCCCGAGAAGGCGGTGCTGGAGGCGTACGGCGCGTTCGGCGAGAAGAAGCTGTACGGCAAGACGGTCACGGGCGTCATCCGCTCCACGGTGATCGTCGACGAGGAGGGCAAGGTGGAGCGCGCCCTCTACAACGTGAAGGCGACCGGCCACGTGGCCAAGGTCATCAAGGACCTCGGTCTCTGACGCCCGCTACCCGGGGGGAACCGGGGCGGTGCGGAACTCCCGACCTGGCGTGCCGTAAACGAGCAAAAGACCACTAGGATGGGCGCGCGGACGCGGCCGTGGTGGAACTGGCAGTCACGCTGGGTTTAGGTCCCAGTGGGGTAACACCCGTGAGGGTTCGAGTCCCTCCGGCCGCACCGGACCGGGCCCGCCCCCGACACCTCGGGGGCGGGCCCGTGCGCGTGTCCGGCCCGGCTACGGCAGCAGCTCGCGCAGCACGGGGACGAGGGCGCGGAACGCCTTGCCGCGGTGGCTGATGGCGTTCTTCTCCGCCGCGGTCAGTTCGGCGGTGGTCCGGGTGTCGCCCTCGGGCTGGAAGACCGGGTCGTAGCCGAAGCCGCCGGTGCCGGCGGGCAGGTGGCGCAGGGTGCCCTCCAGCCGGCCCTCGACGACGCGTTCGGTGCCGTCCGGCAGGGCCAGCGCGGCGGCGCAGGTGAAGTGGGCGGCGCGGTGCGGTGCGTCGATGTCGGAGAGCTGGGCGAGCAGCAGCTCCAGGTTGGCCCGGTCGTCGCCGTGGCGGCCGGCCCAGCGGGCGGAGAAGATGCCGGGGGCGCCGCCGAGGACGTCGACGGAGAGGCCGGAGTCGTCGGCGACGGCGGGCAGTCCGGTGGCCCGGGCCAGGGCGTGGGCCTTGAGCAGGGCGTTCTCGGCGAAGGTGACCCCGGTCTCCTTGACGTCGGGGACCTCCGGGTAGGCATCGGCGCCGACCAGTTCGTGGGCGAGGTCGGCGGCGGCGAGGATCTCACGCAGTTCGGTGAGCTTGCCGGGGTTGCGGGTGGCCAGGATCAGACGGGTCATGACGGGATTATGCCTGGTCACCGGGGTGTGCCGGTGGGGCGGGCCGGGGCCGTGGGGCCCGCCCCGGCCGGTCCGGTTCCTCAGCGGGCCGCGGGCCTCACGGCGAGCAGACCTTGGTGAGTTCGCCGGCGGCGTCCGCGACGGGGGTCACGTCCGGGGTCTGGTCGCCGCCCTCGATGGCGGTGCCGACGTTGTCGACGGCCTTGGCCAGGTCGTCCACCGCCTTGGACAGGTCGGCGTTGTCGGTGGTGTCCCCGATCTCGTCGAGGTTCTTGTCGATGGCGCGGAGCGACTCCTCGGCCTGGAGGGGGTCGTTGGCGGCGTTCTCGACGGCTTGCTGGAGGTCGTTCACGCTCTGGGCTATCGCCTCGGCGGTCCGGACGCAGTCGAGTGCCTTGTCGATGGCGCCGCATCCGACGGCGAGCGGGGCGACGAGCGTCGCCCCGGCGACGGCGAGAGCGGTGATGGTGCGGCGGCGCGCGGCCATGTGACGGTCCCTCCCGGAGGTCGGTACGGGCGACGGGAAGCCTCCCGTCACCCGTACTAGTGAAACGCGCGCCGAGGCGTTTTGGTTGCCGCCGGGGTGCGCCGGCGGCCGGGACTACTGGTTCTCCAGGGCCTTGCGCTGGAAGGCGGCGAGTTCGTCGCAGCCGGCGACGGCCAGGTCGAGGAGGGAGTTCAACTCCTCGCGGGCGAAGGGCTCGGCCTCGGCGGTGCCCTGCACCTCGACGAAGCGGCCGTCGCCGGTGCAGACCACGTTCATGTCGGTGTCGGCCTTCACGTCCTCCTCGTAGCGCAGGTCGAGGAGGGGGACGCCGTCCACGATGCCGACGGAGACCGCGGCGACGGTGCCGACGAGGGGTTCGCGGCCGGCGCGGATCAGCTTGCGGCCCTTGGCCCAGCCGATGGCGTCGGCCAGCGCCACGTACGCGCCGGTGATGGCGGCGGTGCGGGTGCCGCCGTCCGCCTGGAGCACGTCGCAGTCGAGCACGATGGTGTTCTCGCCGAGGGCCTTGAAGTCCACGACGGCGCGCAGCGAACGGCCGATCAGCCGGGAGATCTCGTGGGTGCGTCCGCCGATCCGGCCGCGGACGGCCTCGCGGTCGCCGCGGGTGTTGGTGGCGCGGGGCAGCATCGCGTACTCGGCGGTCACCCAGCCCTCGCCGCTGCCCTTGCGCCAGCGGGGGACGCCCTCGGTGACGGAGGCGGTGCAGAAGACCTTGGTGTCGCCGAAGGAGACGAGGACGGAGCCCTCGGCGTGCTTGCTCCAGCCCCGGTCCAGGGTGACGGGGCGGAGCTGATCGGGGGTGCGGCCGTCGATGCGTGACATGCGCCCGAGCCTATCGCCCGCACGGCGGGGCGGAACCTGCCCGGGTGACCGTCACCGGCACCCTGCGCGCGGGCGCGCACGCCGGTGGCGGGCGGCCGGGAGGGCACGGGGCCGGGTGCTACATCATGTCCTCGATCTCGCCGGCGATGGGGTCGGCGTCGGTGCCGACGACGACCTGCACGGCGGTGCCCATCTTGACGACGCCGTGGGCGCCGGCGGCCTTCAGCGCGGCCTCGTCGACCTTGCCGGGGTCGATCACCTCGGTCCGCAGGCGGGTGATGCAGCCCTCGACCTCTTCGATGTTCTCGATCCCGCCGAGGCCGGCGACGATCTTCTCAGCCTTGCTGGCCATCACTGCCTCCCTGACCCGTTTTCATCTGCTTCGTCACGTTAACCCACCGTTGGCCCAACTTCGCGAGCGGTGACCGTTCCCGTACCGAAGGATGACGAGCACGACGCGCCACCCGACCGGGTGGCGTGCGTCATCCCGGGAGGTCGCCCATGAGCGCCGAGAGCGCGGCTGCGTCCGGCCGCACGCGGTGGAACACCCTGTTCCAGGGGTTGCAGAAGATGGGGCGCAGCCTCCAGCTGCCGATCGCCGTCCTGCCCGCCGCGGGCATCCTCAACCGACTGGGCCAGCCGGACGTCTTCGGCGACGAGGGGCTGGGCTGGACGGACGTCGCGAAGGTCTTCGCGGCGGCGGGCGGCGCGCTGTTGGACTCCGCGTTGGGCCTGCCGCTGCTGTTCTGCATCGGCGTCGCGATCGGCATGGCGAAGAAGGCGGACGGGTCCACCGCCCTCGCCGCGGTCGCCGGCTTCCTCGTCTACTACGCGGTGCTGCGGGCCTTCCCCGACACCTGTCCGTCGGGGGCCGACTTCTTCGGTGCGGGCATGTGGAGCGGGCTGTGCGTGGCGGAGGACGGCACCTCGGCGCAGGCGGCGTACCAGAACCCGGGGGTGTTCGGCGGCATCGTGATGGGGCTGATCACGGCGTACGTGTGGCAGCGGTACCACCGCACCAAGCTGGTGGACTGGCTGGGCTTCTTCAACGGGCGCCGGCTGGTGCCGATCATCATGGCGTTCATCGGGCTGGTCTTCGCCGGGCTGTGCGTGTGGGTGTGGCCGCCGATCGGTGACGCGCTCACCAGCTTCTCGGAGTGGCTGTCGGACCTCGGTGCCTGGGGTTCGGGCATCTTCGGGGTCGCGAACCGGGCGCTGCTGACCGTGGGCCTGCACCAGTTCCTCAACACCTTCGTCTGGTTCCAGTTCGGCGACTACACCAAGCCGGACGGCACCGTCGTGCACGGCGACATCAACCGGTTCCTGGCCGGGGACCCGACCGCCGGGCAGTTCACCACCGGCTTCTTCCCGATCATGATGTTCGCGCTGCCGGCCGCGGCCCTGGCGATCACGCACACGGCCCGCCCGGAGCGCCGCAAGATCGTCGGCGGTCTGATGCTGTCGGTGGCGCTGACCTCGTTCGTCACCGGCATCACCGAGCCCATCGAGTACTCGTTCCTGTTCATCGCCCCGGTGCTGTACGCGATCCACGCCGTGCTGACCGGGGTGTCGATGGCGGTGACCTGGGCGTTCGGGGTGAAGGACGGGTTCAGCTTCTCGGCCGGCCTGATCGACTACGTGATCAACTGGAGCCTGGCGACCAAACCCTGGCTGATCATCCCGATCGGGCTCTGCTTCGCGGTGGTGTACTACGCGGTCTTCCGGTTCGCGATCGTCCGGTTCGACCTCCAGACGCCCGGCCGGGAGCCGCCGGAGGAGTCGGCGGCGGAGGACCGCGAGAACGTGAAGTGACCCGGACCGTCAGACGGTGTAGCTGGCCCCGGGGGCGGCGAGTTCGGCGGGGCCGGCGTACGCCTGGCGGGCGTCCCAGAGGTTGACCTGCGGGTCGGTCCACGGCGGGATGTGGGTGAGCAGCAGCCGGCCCACCCCGGCCCGGCGGGCGGTCTCGCCGGCCTCGCGGCCGTTGAGGTGCAGGTCGGGGACATCCTCCTTGCCCGCGGTGAAGGCGGCCTCGCACAGGAACAGGTCCGTGCCGGCCGCGAGTTCGTCGAGCGCGGTGCAGGCGCCGGTGTCCCCGGAGTAGGTGAGGGAGCGCCCGCCGTGCTCGACCCGGATGCCGTACGCCTCCACGGGGTGGGCGACGCGTTCGGTGCGGACGGTGAAGGGGCCGATCTCGAAGGTGCCGGGCCTGACCGTGTGGAAGTCGAAGACCTCGCTCATCGAGGACGTGGCGGGGGTGTCCGCGTAGGCGGTGGTGAGCCGGTGCTCGGTGCCCTCGGGTCCGTACACCGGGACCGTGCCGCAGCGCCCGCCGTCGTGGCGGTAGTAGCGGGCCACGAAGTACACGCACATGTCGATGCAGTGGTCGGCGTGGAGGTGGCTGAGGAAGATCGCGTCGAGGTCGTAGAGGCCGCAGTGGCGCTGGAGGGCGCCGAGGGCTCCGTTGCCCATGTCGAGGAGCAGCCGGAAGCCCTCGGCCTCGACGAGGTAGCTCGAACAGGCCGAGTCCACGGACGGGAACGACCCCGAGCAGCCGACGACGGTGAGCTTCATGGGAGCTGGAACCTCCGCGCTGACAGGACTGGAGGGACGGGTGCGGCCCCTCCGGAGGGACGGAGGGGTGTGGTCCCCGGTGGGGACGGGGTTGGTGCGGTGTGCTGAGCGTAAGGCGCGAAAGGGTCGGACGCTCCCCCGTCACAGACCGTTGTGGGCGAACTCACCCGCCGTGTCACCGATTCGGGTCCCCGTCCCGTCCGTACGGGCGGGTTCCCGGGCGGTCCCGGGGACGGCAGCGGCCCGGCGGGGCCCGGAGCGGGCGCCCTGCCGGGCCGTGGTGGTGCTGGGGTCAGGCCCAGAGCTGTCCCTGGACCCGTTCGATGGCCTCCTCGGTGGTGGCCGCGGTGTAGACGCCGGTGGAGAGGTACTTCCAGCCGCCGTCTGCGACGACGAAGACGATGTCGGCGCCCTCCCCCGCCGCGACGGCCTTGCGGCCGACGCCGATGGCGGCGTGCAGGGCGGCTCCGGTGGAGACGCCGGCGAAGATGCCCTCCTGCTGGAGCAGTTCCCGGGTCCGGGTCACGGCGTCGGCCGAGCCCACCGAGAACCGGGTGGTGAGGACGGCGGCGTCGTAGAGCTCGGGGACGAACCCCTCGTCGAGGTTGCGCAGCCCGTAGACCAGGTCGTCGTAGCGCGGCTCGGCGGCCACGATCTTGACGTCCGGCTTGTGTTCGCGCAGGTAGCGGCCGACGCCCATCAGGGTGCCGGTGGTGCCGAGCCCGGCGACGAAGTGGGTCACGGACGGCAGGTCCGCGAGGATCTCCGGGCCGGTGGTGGCGTAGTGGGCGCCGGGGTTGGCGGCGTTGCCGTACTGGTAGAGCATGACCCAGTCCGGGTGCTGCGCGGCCAGTTCCTTGGCGACCCGCACGGCCGTGTTGGAGCCGCCCGCGGCGGGCGAGGAGATGATCTCCGCGCCCCACATGGCGAGCAGGTCCCGGCGCTCCCGGGAGGTGTTCTCGGGCATCACGCAGACGATCCGGTAGCCCTTGAGGCGGGCGGCCATGGCGAGCGAGATGCCGGTGTTGCCGGAGGTGGGTTCGAGGATGGTGCAGCCCGGGGTGAGCTTCCCCTCCTTCTCGGCCTGCTCGATCATGTGGAGCGCGGGGCGGTCCTTGATCGAGCCGGTCGGGTTGCGGTCCTCCAGCTTCGCCCAGATCCGTACCTCCTCGGAGGGCGACAGCCGCGGCAGGCGGACCAGCGGGGTGTTGCCGACCGCGGCGAGGGGGGAGTCGTAGCGCATGCCGCTCAGGCCATCCCGCCGGCGACGGCGGGCAGGATCGTGACGTTGTCGCCGTCGGTGAGCTTGGTGTTGATGCCGTCGAGGAAGCGCACGTCCTCGTCGTTGAGGTAGACGTTGACGAACCGGCGGAGCTGGTCGCCGTCGACCACCCGGGTCTGGATGCCGGTGTGCCGGGTCTCCAGGTCGGCGAAGAGGGCGGCGAGGGTGTCCCCGGCGCCCTGGACCGTCTTCTCCCCGTCGGTGTACGTGCGGAGGATGGTCGGGATGCGGACCTCGATGGCCATGGCGTGGGCTCCTGTCGGATGCGGGCGTTCTGGTTCTGGCGGGCTGATCGGGCGGAGTGGACTGCGGGCCGGACGGCTCGACGGTGGTGTGGGCGCCCGGGAGTGCGGGCGGGCCCGCTTCCCGGCCGCCGGTGGGGCGGGCCGCACGGGCGTCCGCCGCGGCTCAGGGCCGTACGGCGGCGGGGGTCAGCACGGACAGATGGCGCTGTCGGACCGGCACAGGTCGACGTGCAGCCTCGCCACGAGCAGCGGTGCGCCCGGAGTCTTCTCGCTCACGTCTGGGGGAACCATGCGGTCATCGTATCGATTCCCGGTACGGCTTCCCGAGAGTGATTTCACATCGCGGACGGATTTCGACCACGATGTGGGAAGCGGAGGCGGGGAGGCGCACCTCAGTACGCCTCCACCACCGTCACCTCCTCCTCGGTGACCTCCCCGTCCACGATCCGGTACGAGCGGAACTGGAAGGGGCCGGCGTCCTCGGTGTCGGCGGTGGAGACCAGGACGTAGTGCGCGCCGGGCTCGCTCGCCAGGTTGATGTCGGTCCGGGAGGGGTACGCCTCGGTCCCGGTGTGCGAGTGGTAGATGATCACGGGTTCCTCGTCCCGGTCGTCCATCTCGCGGTACAGCTTGAGCAGATCGCCCGAGTCGAACTCGTAGAAGGTGGGCGAGCGGGCGGCGTTCAGCATGGGGATGAACCGTTCCGGCCGCCCCGAGCCCACGGGCCCGGCGACGACCCCGCACGCCTCGTCGGGGTGGTCCTCGCGCGCGTGGGCCACGATGCGGTCCCACAACTCCTGGGTGATGGTCAGCATGGGCCCAGGATAAGCAGCGGTCCGGTGCGTACCGGAGTTCGGTACGCACCGGACCACATGCTGGACTTGGTTGACGTGAGCGGGGTGCGGGTGCAGGTCAGACGTCGTCCGGGCCCCGCGCGGGACTCCGATCGGCCCCGTCCCGCCCGTCCCGGCCGGACGCGGTGGCGGCGGCGGCGCGGCGCTTGAGCACCAGGTGGGAGACGCCGAGCAGGAGCGCCCAGACGGGGGCGCAGTACAGCGAGATCCGGGCGTCGGCGTCGATGGCCATCATCACGATCACCATGCCGATGAAGAGCAGCGCGAACCAGCTGGTGAACGGGGCGCCGGGGGCTTTGAAGGAGGAGTGCGGGACCACCCCGCGGTCGGCCAGCGCGCGGTAGCGGAGCTGGCTGACCAGGATCATGATCCAGGCCCACATCCCGGAGATGGTGGCGAAGGAGACCACGTAGTGGAAGGCATCGCCGGGCCAGCGGTAGTTGATCCAGACGCCCACCATCATCAGCGCGGCGGAGAAGGTGGTGCCCACCAGCGGGGTGCCGCCGACGGTGAGGCGGGTGAACGCCTTGGGGCCCTGGCCGTTGAGGGCGAGGTCGCGCAGCATCCGACCGGTGGAGTACATCCCGGAGTTGCAGGAGGAGAGCGCGGCGGTCAGCACGACGAAGTTGACGACGGCGGCGCCGAGCGCGAAGCCCATCTCCTCGAAGGCGGCGACGAACGGGCTGACGCCGGGCTGGAACTCGGTCCAGGGCACCACCGAGAGGATCATGATCAGGGCGCCGACGTAGAAGACGGCGATCCGCCACGGCACGGTGTTGACGGCCTTGGGGAGGTCCCTCTGGGGGTCCTTGGACTCACCGGCGGTGACGCCGACCAACTCCACGGCGGTGAAGGCGAACATCACGATCTGAAGCGTCATCAGGGTGCCGACGACGCCCTCGGGGAAGAAGCCGCCCTGGTTCCACAGGTGGGCGACGGTCGCGGTGTCGCCCGCGTCGGAGAAGCCGACGGTCAGGATGCCGGCACAGATGAGGATCATGCCCACGATCGCGGTGACCTTGATCATGGAGAACCAGAACTCCAGCTCCCCGAAGAGCTTCACGGAGATCAGGTTCGCCCCGTACAGGACGAGGGTGAAGACGAGCGCCGACAGCCACTGCGGGATGTCCCACCAGTAGGTCATGTAGGTGGCCGCCGCGGTCACCTCGGTGATGCCGGTGACCACCCAGAACAGCCAGTACGTCCAGCCGGTGGCGAAGCCGGCGAAGGGACCGACGAACTCGCGGGCGTACTCGGAGAAGGAGCCGGACACCGGCCGGTACAGGAGGAGTTCGCCGAGCGCGCGCATGATGAAGAAGATCACGAGGCCGGCCACCGCATAGGCGAGGACCAGGCTGGGGCCGGCCTTGGAGATCGCCTTGCCGGCACCGAGGAAGAGCCCGGTGCCGATCGCGCCGCCGATGGCGATCATCTGGATCTGACGGGCGCCGAGCCCGCGTTGGTAGCCCTGGCCGTGTCCGTCCGCCGCCTGGTCGTGGGGGGTCGGGCGCGGGGCGTCTTCGGCGTCTTTGCCGACCTGCGTCGAGGCCATGGTCGAGGAACCTTTCGCCGGGTGAGTGGGGGCCCGTCGGGTCCGGAAGGTCTACCACGCGACCTTCGAAGATCGAACGAGGCGCGTGTGGCGTACGCCACAGGGAGAACCGGAGGAAACCCTCCCCGTCCGGCAAACCCCGCGGGGGTGGTACCGCGATCGTTATGCGGATTTGAGGACCGCCTGAGCGAATGCGTGCCCCGCGCACACCACTTCACGCCCCCCGCGTGCGGAACGACCCTTGCGCGGGCGCCCCCTCGGAACGGTATTGTTCTAGTTGAACTAGAACTAGCGCACACAAGTGCGCTCGCCACCGGTTCCGAATGGGGGAAGCCATGGCCCGCACGATCCGACCCGACCGACTCCCCGGCTGGCGCAGGCCCGCCCCCGTGCTGGCGGCCGCGGTCCTGGCCGCCGGCGGGTTCCTGGCCGTCTTCGCCGCCGTGCACGACCGACTGCCGACCGAACTGGCCACCCACTTCACCGCCGACGGCACCGCCGACGGCGTCACCGGACGGGGCGCCTTCGCCGTCTTCGTCCCGCTGCTGGTCCTCGGACAGGCCGCCCTGTTCGCCGTGTTGGGCCACCGGGCCCGGGGGTCCACCACCACCGCCCGCCTCCTCACCGCCACGGGCGCCGGCACGGCCGCCTTCCTCGGCCACCTGATGGTGGCGCTCACCCTGGCCAACGCGGGCGGCGACGATCCGCACGCCGTCCACTTCCCCGGTTGGCACGCGGCCCTCGCCCTGGCCACGGGGGTCCTCGCCGGCGCGCTCGGGTACGCCCTCGCCGGGACCGACCCGGCCGCCTCCCGCACCGCCGACGGCCCACCGCCCACCAGCGCGGACCGGCTGCCCCTCGCCCCGCGGGAGCACCTGGTCTGGAGCCGCACGGTCGACTCCCCCGGCCTGTGGGGGATCGGCGCCGTCAGCGCCCTCGCGACCGTGCCGCTGTCCGCCCTGGTGAGCCCCTGGGCGCTGCTGCCGACGCTGGCCACCGGCGTCCTCGCGGCGGCGACGGCCCGGGTCCGGGTCACCGCCGACGCCCGGGGGCTGACCGTCACCCCCGCCCTGCTCCCCCGCCCCCGGCTCCACGTGCCGCTGGCGCAGATCGCCGCCGCCGACGCCGGGCAGGTCAGCGCACTGAAGGACTTCGGCGGCTGGGGGTACCGCGCCCGGGGCGACCGCAGCGGGATCGTGCTGCGCTCCGGCCCGGCCCTGAGCGTGCGCCGGGCGTCGGGGCGTACCTTGGTCGTCACCGTGGACGACGCGAGCACCGCCGCCGCCGCACTCAACGCCCTGGCCGACCGTGCTCGGTCCCGAACGGACGAGGACGACGAGAACTAGACCATGCTGTTCCGAATCGACCCCCAGTCCCCGCTGACCCTCAGCGACCAGGTCGCCGCCTCGGTGCGCCGTGCGGTCGCCGAGGGCACGGTGGGGCCCGACGAACGCCTGCCCGCCGCCCGCGAACTCGCCCGTTCGCTCGGCATCAACCTGCACACCGTGCTGCGGGGCTACCAGCAGCTGCGGGACGAGGGGCTGGTGGAGCTGCGGCGCGGTCGCGGCGCCGTGGTCACCGGCCGGGCCGACCCGGAGCGCGGCCGGCTCGCCGAACGGGTGCGCGAGGTGGTGGCCGAGGCCCGGGCCGCGGGCCTCTCCGATGCGGAGTTCCTCGACCTCGTGCAGCAGGCCCTGGGCCGCGCCTGACGGCCCAAGCTACGGGAGCAGGGTGGTGACCAGGGTCTCCTGGAGGCCGCCGAGCCAGAGGTAGGCCATGACCATCGGCTTGCGCGGGTCCTCGTCGGGCAGCCGGTACAGCAGGTCGGTGTCGTCCTCGTCGGTGATGTCGAGGCGGGTGCCGATCGCCAGCCGCAGGTCGTTGAGGGCGCCGAGCCAGCAGCGGCAGTCGTCGGGGGCCAGCCGCAGCACGGCGACGCCCTCGCCGTCGAGCGCGAGCCCGTCCAGGGCGCGGACCACGGCCAGCGCGTCCTCCCGCTTGCGGGCGCGCAGGTCGTTCTCGGTGAACCGGCGGAACTCCGAGGAACGGGCGGTCCGTTCGGCCGCCTCCTCCGGCGTCCCCGCCGGGTCGGCGGGGCTCCCGTAGGCGTCCGGGAAGAGCCGGTGCAGCACCGGGTCGGCGGGCGGCTCGGTGGGGCCGTCCGCGAAGAGTTCGGCGAGCGGGTCGGCGGGGGCGTCCCCGCCGGGTCCGGGCCCGACCAACTCCAGGAGTTGGACGGCGAGCGAGCGGATGATGGAGATCTCGACCTCGTCGAGCGAGACGGCCGCGCCGCCGCCGGGGGTCGGTTCGAAGTGTCCTGGCATGGAGTCAGTCGCTACTTCCGGTCCTGCTGGAGGGTGGCCCACAGGCCGTACCCGTGCATGGCCTGCACATCGCGCTCCATCTCCTCGCGGGTTCCGCTGGAGACGACGGCACGGCCCTTGTGGTGGACGTCCATCATCAGCTTGGTGGCCTTGTCCTTGGGGTACCCGAAGTACGTCTGGAAGACGTAGGTCACGTAGCTCATCAGATTGACCGGGTCGTTGTGGACGAGGGTGATCCAGGGGACGTCCGGCTCGGGTTCGGCGAACACCTCTTCCGCCGACTCGGGTTTCTCGATCTCTAGGGGAGCGGGAGCCGTCACACCGCCCATGCTGCCACTTCACACCGGCGTACGCACAAACGGCCCGCGCCGGGGTCCGGCACCCGGGTGGGCGAGCCGCCCGCCGACCGAAATCGTCAAACTGACGAAATGGGGGTAGCATTTCCGCCATGAACACTGCGGATCTGGGCCTGCCGGTGGACGTGCCGTCGACCGCGCTCTTCACCGACCACTACGAGCTGACCATGCTCCAGGCGGCACTGGCCGCGGGCACCGCCGAGCGGCGCTCGGTCTTCGAGGTCTTCACCCGGCGGTTGCCCGAGGGGCGCCGGTACGGGGTCGTCGCGGGCACCGGCCGGGTGCTGGACGCGGTGGAGAACTTCCGTTTCGACGAGCCGGTGCTGGCCTTCCTGCGCGAACGCCGGGTGGTCGACGAGCGCACCCTCGACTGGCTTGCGCAGTATCGTTTCTCCGGCGATGTCTGGGGCTATCCCGAGGGCGAGGTCTACTTCCCCGGCTCCCCCGTGCTGCGGATCGAGGGCTCCTTCGCCGAGTGCGTGCTGCTGGAGACCGTCGTCCTGTCGATCCTCAACCACGATTCGGCCATCGCCGCCGCGGCCTCCCGGATGGCCTCCGCCGCCGGTGACCGGCCCCTCATCGAGATGGGCGCCCGACGCACCCACGAACTCGCCGCCGTGGCCTCCTCCCGCGCCGCCTACGTCGGCGGTTTCGCCACCACCTCCGACCTCGCCGCGGGCTTCCGCTACGGCATCCCCACCGTGGGCACCTCCGCCCACGCCTTCACCCTGTTGCACGACAGCGAACGCGACGCCTTCCGCGCCCAGGTCGACTCGCTCGGCGCCGGAACCACCCTCCTGGTCGACACCTACGACGTGGCCGAGGCCGTACGGGCCGCCGTCGACATCGCCGGCCCCGACCTCGGCGCGGTCCGCATCGACTCCGGGGACCTGCTGCTCGTCGCCCACCGGGTGCGCCAGCAACTCGACGAGCTGGGCGCCACCCGGACGAAGATCGTCGTCACCTCCGACCTCGACGAGTACGCCATCGCCTCGCTCGCCGCGGCCCCCGTCGACGCCTACGGGGTGGGCACCCAACTGGTCACCGGCTCCGGACACCCCACCTGCTCCATGGTCTACAAGCTGGTCGCCCGGGCCGCCTCCGCCGACCCCAAGGCCCCGCTGGTGCCCGTCGCCAAGCGCTCCACCGGCGGCAAGACCTCCATCGGCGGACGCAAGTGGGCCGCCCGCCGCCGCGACGCCCGGGGCGTCGCCGAAGCCGAGGTGATCGGCACCGGACCGGTGCCCGCGGACCTCGCCGAGCAACAGCTCCTCGTCGAACTGATCAAGGGCGGCTCGGTGCTCGCCCGCGAGTCCCTGGACGTGGTGCGCGACCGGCACGCCGCCGCCCGGGACGCCCTGCCCCTGTCGGCCACCCAGCTCTCGCGGGGTGAAGCGGTCATTCCGACGGAGTACGTATGAGCGCCCCGACGGAGTGGGGACGCTCACCGGGACGGGATTCGGCCCGTGCCACCGGGGTAGGTGCGACTTCAGGAAGCCCGTGACACGGGGGGTGGCGCCCCTCCCGCCCGGGCCCCGACCCCTCCCCCACCCGTCCCGCTCCGACCCCGGCAACCCCGTCGCCCCGACAACCCCTCCAGCCCGACCGGTCCCACCACCCTCACTCCGATCGACAAGGACAACCGACATGCGCCGCGCCCTGATCGTCGTGGACGTGCAGAACGACTTCTGCGAGGGCGGCAGCCTCGCCGTCACCGGCGGCGCCGACGTGGCCGCCGCCATCACGGAGCTGATCGGGCAGGCGCCCGCCGGCTACCGTCACGTGGTCGCCACCCGCGACCACCACATCGCCCCCGGTGACCACTTCTCCGAGGAGCCCGACTACGAGAACTCCTGGCCGGTGCACTGCCTCGCCGGCACCGAAGGCGTCGGCTTCCACCCCAACTTCGCCCCCGCGGTCGCCTCCGGCGCCGTGGAGGCCGTCTTCGACAAGGGCGCCCACGCCGCCGCCTACAGCGGCTTCGAGGGCGCCGACGAGAACGGCGTCACCCTCGCCAGCTGGCTGCGCGACCGGCAGGTCACCGAGGTCGACGTGGTCGGCATCGCCACCGACCACTGCGTACGGGCCACCGCACTGGACGCCGTCCGCGAGGGGTTCCGCACCAACGTCCTGCTGGACCTCACCGCCGGCGTCGCCCCGCACACCACCGAGCGTGCCCTCGACGAACTGCGCACCGCCGGCGTCACCCTCTCCGGCAAGCCCGTCGTCGCCGCCTGACCGCGGGCGCCCGCCCCCTCCACCGGCCCGGGGGGCGGGCCCGCTGTTACCTGCTCACCACGTGTTCATGGCGCCACCACCACGTACGGCCACCACAGTGGCCCGCATGATCACGCGCACCGGCACCACCCCGTACCGGCACCGGCGGGCCCTCTCCGCGCTGCTGGCCCTGTCGACCGCGACCGGCGGACTGGCCGCGGCCGGCAGCACGGCCACCGCCCGCGCCACCCCCGCACCGCCCTCCTCCCTGGTCTGGGGCGACTGCCCCCGGGAGGACCCGCCCCACCCCAGCCCCCGGGCGCAGTGCACCACGGTGCAGGTGCCGGTGGACTGGGCGAAGCCGACGGGGCCGAAGCTCAGCCTCTTCGTCGCCCGCCACCGGGCCACCGATCCGGCCCGCCGCATCGGCGTCCTGATGTCCAACCCCGGCGGCCCCGGCAACCCCGGGGCCGACGACGCCCTGCGCGCCGACGACCCGTACGACGGCTACGCCCCGGCCATGCTCGAACGCTTCGACATGATCGGCTTCGACCCCCGGGGCGTCGGCCGCAGCGAGGGCGCCCGCTGCGACGAGGACCTCGCCGCCTCGGTGCCCAACCGCCCCCGGAACGCGGCCGAGTTCGAGCGGATGCGCACCCTCAACGGCGAGTTGGCCGCGAGCTGCCTCCGACAGACCGGCCCGCTCGCCGCGCACATGGACACCGAGAGCGTGGCCCGCGACATGGACGCCATCCGGGCCGCCCTCGGCGAACGGCGGATCAGCTTCCTCGGCCACTCCTACGGCACGCTGGTCGGCGAACGCTACTCCCGGCTCTTCCCCGACCGGCTCCGCGCGCTGGCCCTGGACAGCGCCATGGACCCGGACCGCCCGGACGCCGAGCGCTACCTCACCGACGGCAGCACCACCACCGACGACACGTTGAACCGACTCGCCGCCTGGTGCAAGACCGACGCCTCCTGCGCGCTGAAGAGCAAGGACGTGCGGACCGTCGTCGCGAAGCTGTACGCCCGCGCCGACGCCGGCACGCTCCGCGAGCCGGGCCCCACCGGCCCGACCCGGGCCCGGATCGACGCCGACCGCTTGACCGACCACCTCACCTTCGCCCTCGGCAGGTGGAGCCCGGAGACGACCGCAGCCGAACTCGACGCGCTGCGCACCGGCAAGGGCGAGATGAGGCAGTTCGGTTCGACCGTCGACCTCACCGGACGACTGGTGCTCTGCCGGGACTACGACTTCCGCCTCCGCGACTTCGCCCACTACCAGGCCGTCCGCAAGCGCCTCGCGAAGGCCGTCCGGCACGTCCGCTACAACTCCCAGGCCCTGGACACCGTCCTCGCCTGCCAGGGCTGGACCCTGCCGCCCGAGCCCCGCCCCGCCCAGGCGAAGGGCACCCTGCCGCCGGTGCTGGTGGTCAACGCCACCCACGACCTGGCGACCCCGCTGCCCGGCGCCCGACGCATGGCCAGGGCGTTCCCGAAGGCGTCCCTGCGCATCGTCGACACCGTGGCCCACTGGCTCTACGACAAGACCTCCCGCCAGGAGATCGACGCCTACCTCCTCCGCCCGAAGGGCTGACCCGCCGGGGACGACCCTCCTGCTCACGGCTGCGCCCCACCAGGTCGCCGGACGGCGGCGCAGCCGGCGGGCGTTCGGCGCATCCGGGTCGAACCAACGCGCGTGCGGGGTCAGTGGGGCCTGCGTTGCCCCATGGCGGTGTGGAGCCAGTCGAGGGTGTCCTGGGCGAGGAGGGCGTCGGCGAGGTGCTGGGCGGTGGGGGTGGTGAGGCGGGCGCGGCTGTTGTCGATCCAGCGTTGGGCGTCGGCGTGGCCGCGGGCGCGGTACTCGATGCCCTGGAGGAGGCATTCGAGTCTGTCGGCGTCCTTGGCGCAGCGCGCTTCGGGGGTGTCGCCGGTCTCGTACTCGTCGATCCAGGCGCGGACGGGGGTGGTGAGGGCGTCGGGCATGCCGGTGGTCTGGTCGGCGGTGACGGTCCGGGGGTCGCCAGGGGCGGCGTAGCGCTTGCCGAGGTGGTTGACGTCGCCGGTACGAGTCTCCTGGGTGTCGTGCCACACCGCGAGCAACGCCGCACGGGCCGGGTCAGCGCCCTCCAACGGTGCGATGACCGAAGCGATCAGCGAAGTCCGCCAGGAGTGTTCGGCCACGCTCTCCGGATCCCGCACCCCCGCCATCCACCACCCCGTACGCCGCGCGTTCTTCAACGTCCCCGCCTCGTACAGGAAGTGCGCCACCCTGGTCAGATCGCGGTCACTCACGTCGTACTCCCTTCATGCCCGCCCGATAGCGGTTTCGGGCAGCGGACCATGGTGCGGCGTCCCCCAGACGGGGACGCGTTGTCCACCACTTCGCGGCAGGGCGCCAAGGGTAGGGCTCTCCGGTCCGGTTGGATGCCAAGCCGCACTCTTCGAAGAGCACGGCAACGCACACTGTGCCTGCGGTCGCTTTCCGCATCCCGCCCATTCCGCCGTACATTGGGGCATGAGCGCTTGACCCTGAGAGGGGAACCCATGAACCCATCAGTGATGACCAGCGGGGAGCGGATCAGGTACTACCGCGTCAAGGCAGGCAAGACCCAGGCCGCTGTGGCCGGCTTGGTGGGCCGGTCGGAGGACTGGCTGTCCAAGGTCGAGCGAGGCGTCATCAGTATCGACAGCCTGTCCATGCTCATCCGCATCGCCCGCGAGCTGGGGCTCGACAACGTTGCGGATCTGGTCGGTGGTGCCGTCGACATCTCCACCACCGTCAGCAACCAGCACCCATCAGTACCCGAGATCAAACGAGCACTCACCACACCGCCGTCGCTTCTCGGCCTGAGTCGCTCCGGAGACGTTCTCGCTCCGGAGGACCTCGCCGCGCGCGTACGCGAGGCGTGGGAGGTCTACGAGACCGAGACGGATCGGTACGGACCGGTGGGTGAGGCCCTGCCCGGACTCCTGGCTGACGCCTACGCCACCTCCGCCGCCGTCTCCGGGGATGCCGAACGCGCCGCGGTCCGCAGCTTGATCTCACTCCTCCACCTTCATCAGGTGTTCCTGCGCCGTGTCGGCGAAAGGGCGTTGTCGCTACGCGCGGCCGAGCGGGCATTGGTGATCGCTGATGAGGTCGGCGAGCCGGCATTGATAGCTGCGGCCTCGTGGAACGTGTCCGGCATCCTGGTGTCGAGTGGCCAGGTTGACGAGGCTCTGGATCTGGCACGGTCGGTCATCGCGCACACCCGGCCCGGCCCCGAGGCGGAGCCGGAGCACATCAGCGCCTATGGAGCGCTGCACCTCGTCGCAGTGATCGCCGCGGTCCGGGCCTCACTGGCGCCCACCGCGTGGGCGATGCTGGCTGAGGCCAGGAAGATCGCCAAGCGCATCGGAGAAGACCGCAACGACTTCCACACCGCCTTCGGGCCGACCAACGTGTCCATGCACAGTGTTCACCTGGCCGCCGAGGAGGGAGACGCCTCGGAGGCGTTGCGCCTCGCGGACGAGGTGGAAGTACCCCACAACGGGGTTCTCCCACTGGAACGGGTGACCCGGTATCACCTTGAGGTGATGCACGCGCATCGGCGTGCGGGGGATGACTTCGGGACTCTGTTCATGCTGAGGAAGATCCGGGACGCGAGCCCCGAAGAGATCAGGTACTCGCCGTTGGCACGAGAGGCGGCGCAGACCCTGGTGAAGCGCGCCAGGCCACACATGCGCCGCGAAGTACACGAAATCGCCCAGCACGTAGGAGTCCTGACGTAGCGCCAGAAGTCGGAGTGGGGTGCTACCCGGAATTATCCTCCGGGTAGCACCCCACTCGCACGTCTACCGTCCGTGACATGACGATCACTCATATCGAATCCGAGTGGGGGGCATGCGAAGCATGACTGCGAATCCGACCAAAGGCGTTCGGGTGGCACGGGCGGGCGAAGTGCGGCACACGGAGGCGGGACGCATCGCGCTACCGCTGGTAGTCGAGCAGGACGGCAGCGTGGTGGGTTGTGGCGTCGCCCTCTTGGTCCTGACCGTCTCCGAAGCCGTGGAACTGCATGGGGACCTCGGGCGCGCACTCTCGGTACGCCATGGAAGGCAGGGCGGACCATGGGCGTAACCCGTCGGGGCGCCATCGCTGACGCTGCTAGCGGCGTGGAACAAGCCCCTCAACCTCGATCCCTCACCGGCCGTCTCGCCGCCTGGGCCGGGACTCGTGGCACCACCGAGCAGGTGGCGGTCGCCGCGTTGATCGAGGAGGGTGACGTCCTCGCGCGGGAGGACGTGCGGGACCTCCTCGTCGCCGACACCGGGACGGCGGCATCCTGTGATTGGCCTCGGTTCGAGGCCCGTTACCGGAATTCGTTGGTGTTGGACGCGAGTGAGCGGGCGTTCCTGGACTTCGTGGTGGCGGTCAGCTTCCCGAGGCTGGTCCCGCTCTGGCAGGTCGAGCACCTCGGAGAACGTCGACTGGTGGTGGTCTTGCGGGCGTTGGCCGCGCTGGCCGGGGCCGGCGCGGTGAAGGTGGAGGTCGGCTCGTGGTGAACGTCTGTGTGCAGTGTCGTGAGTCGATCGGGGCACGGGAGCCGTTCGACGGGAGCCCGGGCGGGGTGGTCCACCGGCGGTGCACCGAACCCGCCCGGGCCGCCGAGGCGGTGGAACGGGCCGCCTGGCGGGCGTACCTGAGCCATGTCGGGACGTGTGACGCGTGTCTGCCCGAGCCGATCGGCTGCCCCGAGGGCAAGCGACTGCGGCGGGAGTGGAAGACGGCGGATCGGGCCCACTTCGCCATCCTGGAGCAGCCTGCCCCATGAACGTCCACCCCTTGGCGGCGGTCCTGTCGGCGCGGGAGGTGCAGGAGCAGTGGGTGCGGCGGAGCATCGCCCTGGTGCCCTGCGGGCACGCCTTCGCCGCGATCCGGATGCCCACCGACCTCGTCCACACCGCCGCCCGCACCCGCGAACCCGAGCAAATTCGCATCTACCTCACCCACACCCTCCACGGCCCCGTCCTCACCGACCGCACCACCCACCACCACTACGCCCTCGTACCCCCCAACACCCCACCCATCGAGAGCCACCCGAACACCCGCTACCTCGGCACCAACACCTACCTCGGCCTCCCCCGCCCCGACCTCACCCACCCCACCACCCACCACCGCTGCCACTGGATCATCCCGCCCAACGGCCAACAACTCTGCCCACCCGAAGCCGTCTCAGCGCTGTTGCGCCGAGCAGTGCGGTGAGCCCTCGAACGGACCAGTTCCTCTGCGTCCTGAGCATCGTCGCACTCCTCGGCGCACTCGCCCTCGGCATCACCCGCCCCTTCTGAGCAGCCGCCCACCTGATTCATGACACTCCCGTCGAGCAGGACGGCAGTGTGGTGGCTTGTGGCGTCGTCCTCTTGACCCTGACCGTCTCCGGAGCCGTGGAACTGCATGGGGACCTCGGGCGGTGCGGACCCCGGCCACGACCAGTGCGGGGCGGTCACTACCACGCCGTCCGGTCCACGGAGAGCACCCGGCCCGGAAGTCGGCGCGGGCGCGCTCCGTGCGATCCCGCGGGGGACGGATGCGAGGAGATGTGCGAGATGCGGAGGGGCGGGCGAGCCGCACGGGGGAGGGGCGGCGACCGGCGACCGGTCCCCGCCCCTCCCGCCGGAGACGCCTTCCCCTAGCCGTCCCGTTTTCCCTTCCCGCCGACCCGGAAGTCCGCTTCGCAGTCCAGGGTCTGGACGTAGTGCAGGCCACCCTGCCGGTACGCGAACCGGCAGTAGCGGAGGTTCTTCTCCGGCGGCGCGGTGATCTTCACCTTGACCTGGTAGTAGACGTCACTGGACGTCCGGGCGGCGACCTTCAGGGGGGCCTTCGCGTAGTCCTTGAGGCTGTCGAAGTCGGGGGCCGTCGGGTCGCCCTCCTTCGACAGCAGCGGCAGCCCTTCCGTGTCGTCCATGTGGTAGGCGCTGTATCCCAGCACCTTCACGCCCCGGGGTACTCGTTCGACCGCGACGTCCGTGATCTCGATGGGCCGCGAGGACACGTTGTCCGGGACCGGCAGGGCGAAGTACCAGATCTCCCCCACCCGGGCGTGGTGGTTGCCGACGACCCCGCTGGACTGGGTGCCGTCCGTGGCCAGCGCCCGCCCCTTCAGCGGCCCGGTCACCGCTGCACCGGCGGAGCATCCGGCGAGCGCCAGGAGCGTGAGGAGCGTGAGTCCCCCAGTACGAGTAGAAGACGCCCGGCTTCCCGTCCACCCTGTCATTCTTCCCCCAGATGTCGTGGCGTGAGTAGGTGCGCCCTCCTGCCGTGATCCGCTGCTTGTGATCGCGGTCGTACTGGGTGGAGGCTCCCAGTTTGACGCCGTGCGCGCTGACCGCGCCGGACCACTTGACGCTGCGGTTCTTCGTCAGCTGGAAGTGCGAGTTCGGCGGAACGTACGCACGGCGGATGCGCGGTGAGCGGTTCCAGCCGCTGTGGCCGTCCAGATGGCGGACGTCCTTGCCGTACTTGCCAGTCGCCCCGCCCGCGGGGACCTTGTACCGGGTCGGCGTGATCTTGTACCGGTAGTAGGTGTTGCGGCCGTAGTCGTGGCCCTTGGGTAGAACGGCACGGGCCCCGTTCCCGCACGCGCTGATGGCCTGGAAACCGAGCGCGCCGGGGGGCCCGCGCCCCGTCCTGAGCGTCGCCGCACTCCTCGGCGCACTCGCCCTCGGGGTCGTCCGGGCCTGAGTGCCAGTGGTGGGGGCAGGCACGGGTCCGCCCCCACCACCCCCGGGAACCTCAGCCACCGGTCAGGGTGCGGTCGAGCAGGGGCAGCAGACGGTCCCAGTGGCGGTCCAGCCCGGCGGGGTCGAAGGCGTCGGTGTCGGACATGGTGAAGCCGTGCCGGGTGCCCGGGTAGATCTCGGAGGTGTGATCGACGCCTCCGGCGTCCAAGGCACGGTTGAGGTCGATCAGTTGATCTGAAGTCAGGTCGCTCTCGGCGTGGCCGAAGTGGACCCGGGCGGTGAGCCCGGTGAGGGCGTCGAGGCCGTCCGCGCCCACCGGCGCGTGGAATGCGGCGAGGGCGGCCACCCGGTCCGGGTGGGCGACGGCGGTGCGCGTCGCCAGGAGGCCGCCGAAGCAGTAGCCGGTCACCGCGACCGGGCCGGGGGCGACCTCGGGCCGGGCGGCGAGGAAGGTCAGGTAGGCGTCGGCGTCGCGCAGGGCGTGGTCGACGGTGTGCGCCTCGATCATCGGCATCAACTGCGCGAAGAGCGCGGGCCGGTCCTCCTCTCCGATGTGCGCCGGAAGCTCGATCACCGGGGTCGGGCCGTACCGGTGGAAGTAGTTGGGGACGAGCACGTAGTACCCGTGCCCGGCCAGTTCGCGGGCCATCTCCCGGAGCACGGGGCGGATGCCGAACCCGTCCGGGTACATCAGCACCGCCGGGTGCCGTGCACCGCGGTCGGGGAAGGCGGCGAAGGCGTCCGCCGTGCCGTCGGGGGTGGGAACGTACACGGTCTCGGTGTGCATGGGGTCTCTCCTGTCGCGGTCGACGCGTCGAACGGCGACCGACACGACGGGGGCGGGGCCCGCGCGGCGGGGGCGGGCCCCCGACCGCACGGCGGGCCGGCAGCGCTCCGGACGGCGCTCAGGGCACCACCGGGTCACCGATCCGTGAGTGGCGCGTGGCGGTCCCGGCAGTCATCGCCGTCCAACCTAGTCCACCGGTCAGGACGGGTACCAGGACCGCGGGTGCCGGGCCGGGCGGCGGCGGGTAGGGAATCGACGGAAGTATGCCGAAGTCTGTCAACTCGACCTGCGTCCACCGCAGTTGCTCCTATACAGTGCACGCACCGCACCGGAACGGGTCGCTCCCGCTCCCGCCCCCGCAGGCGCCGGTTCACGGCCGTGCGACGCACGACGGGGAACGGGTGACGCGTCCGGCGGCTCGCTCGACGGTCGTCGACTGGAGGAGATCCGTGACCGGCACCCTGAGAAGGACGCTCGCGACGGTGGCGCTCTGTGGGCTCGCCGTGGCGGTCGGCCCGCCCGGCGGAGCCGCGGCCGCGCCCGGCGGCGGCACGACCGCGTCGACGGGGACGGACTGTCCCGTTCCCCCGGTCCTGGGAGGGTTCCACTTCGCCTCCTCGGTCGCCGCCGGCGCCACCGACACGAGCGTGGTGCTCACCCCGGGGGCCGGTGACCCGAGGATCCAGTGCGGGGCGGTGGGGACCACCCTCCAGCAGGGGATCACCTACGCGACCGTCCCCGGGGCGGGCGGGCAGCCCCGCCCGCTGAAACTCGACCTCCAGACCCCGACGGCGGGCGGCGGGCCCCGGCCGCTGGTCGTGTTCGTTCCCGGCGGCGGATTCATCACCTCGAACAAGGCGAGTTCCCCCGGCCGGCGCACGCACCTGGCCGAACGGGGCTACGCGGTGGCGTCGATCGAGTACCGCACGATCCAGGACGGGGCCACCTACGTCGACGGCGTGGCGGACGTCAAGGCGGCGATCAGGTTCCTCCGGGCCCGTGCCGCCGAGTACGGCCTCGACCCGCACAGGGTCGCCGTCTACGGCGAGTCCGCGGGGGGATACCTGGCGTCGATGGTCGGCACCACCGGCGGTGTGAGCGGGTTCGAGGCGGGCCCGCACCCGGACCAGAGCAGCCGGGTCCAGGCGGTGGTGAACTGGTACGGCCCGTCCGACCTGTCCAAGACCCCCGCCGACTTCGATCCCGCGACGCGCGCGGCGCAGGAGAACTCCACCGACGACGCCCGGGTGAAGTACGTCCTGGGTCCGGACGACCCGACCCGGTTGCTGGACGCGCCGGCCGCCGTGGCCGCGGCCGACCCGGCCACCTACGCGAGCCCCGACGACGCCCCGTTCGTCCACTTCCACGGGTCCGTCGACCGGATCGTCTCCCCGAGCCAGAGCCTCCTCCTCCACCACGCGCTCCTGGCCAAGGGGGTCCCGACCACGAGGTTCCTGGTCGAGGGCGCGGGCCACGGCCCGGCCGTCCCCCCGGGGGACGCCTCCACCCCGATGTGGAACACCCTCCGGGTGATGGGCCCCCTCACGGCGTTCCTCGGGACGCGACTGTCCTGACCGGCCCGGCGGGAACGCCGGTCAGGACTCCCGGGCCGCCGTGTCGACGAGGTCGGCGACCTCGACCGGGCGGGAGGCGAGGGAGGCGTGGCTGGCGTCCAGCTCGATGGTCCGGCGGGGGTTCATGCGGCGGGACATCGCGTACTGGTTCTCGGGGTTGATCATGCGGTCCTCGGTGGAGACCTGGTACCAGCTGGGCTTCCTGCGCCAGGCGGGGTCGGTGATCGGGGTGCCGAAGGTCTCGCCGAGGGGGGCCTTCTGGGTGACGGCGAGGACGAAGCCCTCGTCCTCGGTGAGGTCGTGGCAGAAGCTCTCGCGGTACTTCTCGGGCTTGATCCAGAGGTAGCCGTCGGAGTCGGGGACGATGTTGGCGAACGCGGCCGGCGGGACGTCCTGGCTGAGCTGGCCGGGGCTCTCGCCGGTGTCGGGGGCGAAGGCGGCGACGTAGACCAGGCCCGTGACGTTGGGCAGGTCGCCCATCTCGGTGAGGACGGCGCCGCCGTAGGAGTGGCCGACCAGCAGGACCGGGCCGTCGATCTGCTGGACCATCTTGCGGGTGCGTTCGGCGTCGTCGGCGAGGGAGGTCAGGGGGTTCTCGACGGCGTGCAGGTCGGTGTGGCCGCGGCGCTTCAGTTCGAGGATGACCTTGGTCCAGTGGGCGGCGCCGCCCCAGAAGCCGTGGACGAGGACGATCGCGGGCAGGTCAGCCATGGGCACGGACCCTTCGTGTGGCACGGGCGCGGAGAGGGGCCGACGGCCCCCGTTCACCGTAGGGGCGCCGCACCGGGGCCGCCACCGTGTCCACGGGCCGGGGAGGGCCCGCGGGTGCCCCTCAGGCGCTCTTGACCCGGGGGGCGGGCCGTCGGGGGCCGGTGCCGTGCTTCAGGAGGCTGCGGATGGGGTGCCAGAGTTCGGCGTCGTCGTCGGGGGCGGTGCGCCAGACCAGGCCGTCCGGGTGGTGCAGGACTGCGGTGATCTCGTCGGGGGTCGGGGGTGCGAGGTTGCCGCGCAGGTAGACGGAGCGCAGCCCGAGGTTGCGCAGCCGGGTCAGGGCGCGGGCCCGGTTGCCGGCGACGACCAGGACCCGGACCCGGGCGCCGGGCTCGGTGCGGGTGGCCGGGGCGGCGCCGGGGTCCGGCAGGTTCAGGGCCACGACCACGTCGCCGTTCGGCAGTCGGCAGAATCCTCCGGCACCCATCCCTCGTCACACCTCCTGTCGGACGCCTCCGGAGATCCTCGGGGGCGGGCCGTCCGTTGAATCTTGTAAGACATCGCGTCAATAGGATCGTACTCCGGCACCTAAACACGAGCGGCCGCCACCCCGCTAGGGGGTGGCGGCCGATCATGGCTTGACCTGCGGAAACGTCCTTACTTGGTGGAGGGTCCCACCTGGACGGTGATCGTGGAGCCGTCCCACGGCTGGTTCACGATCTTGATCTTGGTGTTGGTGTCCGGGACCTTGACGCTGGCGCCCGGGTTGGCGGCGTCCCAGTAGGTGCCCTTGCGGTCGTCGAAGACCGACACCCCGCGGTGCGCCGGGACCTTCGTCGGGACGCCCGCACTGTGGAGCGTGAACGCCTCCGAGCGGCGCAGGCTGAAGGTGGAGTCGAAGGACTGGATGCGGTTGCGCATCAGCGTGCCGTCGGACCACTTCAGCGGGGCCGGGCTGGCGTCCACCGGCAGGACCAGGCCCTCGCCCGGGTGCTGCTTGGTGTTGTTGTTCTGCTGGGAGGTGTCCCAGAGCCAGACCAGCAGGCCGCGCTGGTACGCGTAGTGCTCCACCCAGTCCGAACGGGCCGGGGCGAAGCCGAAGTTGTACGGTCCCACGGCCAGGGTGCGGTCGTAGGAGACGTACTGGCGGTTCTCGGCCAGGTAGTACTGCTCGTACTCGTTGGTGAAGGACTCGCCGATGCGGGAGAAGCCCTTGGTGACCCAGCCGCCCGCGTCGGTCTCGGCGCCGTCCGCGAAGACGGTCGTCCCGTCCGCGGTGACCTTCAGCGCGTCGCCGGTGAAGCCCAGGCCGCCGGCGCCGCCGTCGGTGGCGTAGCGCAGCCGCAGGTCGACCTTCTTGCCCGCGTAGGCGTTCAGCGGGTAGACGAGGGCCTTGTGGCCGCCCGAGACGCCGCTCAGCGCGGGCCGGTCGGCGCCGTCGCGGACGAGCGGGCCGCCGCCGGCGGTGCCGTCCAGGGCCGTCCAGTTGGCGCCGCCGTCCGTGGAGACCTCGGCGTACAGGTAGTCGTAGTTCTCCTCGATGTCCCACCAGCCCTGGAGGGACAGCTCCGCGGTGGTGCGACCGGTCAGGTCCACCGAGCGGGTCAGGGCGTTCTGGAGGTTGTCGCCGCGACCGCTCCACCACTGCTGGGCGCCCTCGGCGGGCGTCGTGACCTTGGTGGTCTTCTTCTTGTTCGGCAGCTGGACGATCAACGCCTGCGGGTTCTTGGTGTTGTACGCCGACACGCCGAGGCGGTGGGTGGACGCGGTCGCCGCGCGGGCGAGGTCGTAGTCCAGCCAACCGAGCTGGAGCTTGTCCCAGGCCGTCATGTCGCCGGGCAGGTCACCGATGGTGTCCTTGCCGCGGCCGAGCCAGGAACCGCTGGACATCAGCGACCAGAAGCCGGTGGAGTTCTCGGCGCCGCCGCCGGAGGTGTCGTACAGGTCGGGCAGGCCCAGGTCGTGGCCGTACTCGTGGGCGAAGACGCCGAGGCCGCCGTTCTCGGGCTGCACGGTGTAGTCGCCGACCCACACGCCGGTCTCGCCGATCTGGGTGCCGCCGGCGCGGTTGTTGCCCGGTCCGGTGCGACCGGCGTCGCTGCCGTACGCGTACCAGCGGTGCGCCCAGAGCGCGTTGGGGCCCTCGGCGCCGCCGCCCGCGGACTCGTCCTCGCCCGCGTGGACCAGCTGGAAGTGGTCGATGTACCCGTCGGGCTCGTTGAAGTTGCCGTCCTGGTCGAAGTCGTACCGGTCCCAGGCGTCGTAGGCGGAGAGCTGCTGCTTGATCTGCGCGTCCGTCTGGCCGGCCGCCTTCTGGTCGCGGACCCAGGCGTTGACGCCGTCGCGGACCGCGTCCCAGGCGTTGACGCAGTTGGAGGAGCCGCAGAAGTTGGAGCCGTAACGGGCCTCGTTGTAGTCGACCTTGACCCAGTCGGAGACGGTGCCCTCGACGGAGTAGCGGCCGGAGGACGCCTTCTCGTAGTACGTCTTCAGGGACTCCTTCTTGTGGCCCTTGCCGTCGAAGCCGGTGCCGAAGTAGAGGTCCTGGAAGTGCTCGCGGTTGTAGTCCGCCTGCCATGCCGTCGAGTTGTCGTGGGCGCGGTCCGGCTTGGGGATCTTGTTGTGCGCCGGGCCGGGCGTGCCGCCGTACTTCAGCACGGGCGGCTTGGGGCCCTCCGGCCCGTCCGGGTCGTGCTGGGTGGTGTTGTCGACCTTGTCGCCGAACTCCAGCAGGATCGTGAAGATCTTGTCGGTCTTCTCCCGGCCGAGCTCCACGTACTTCCGGTCGTCGAGCTTGACGACCTTCGACGCGCCCCGCCGCTGGACGGTGGCGTCGCCCGCGAGGACCTGCTCCAGCGCGGATTCGCGCTGCTCCGCCCGGGCCTCGCTGAAGGGCCCTTCGAGGTCGTGCTCGACGTGCCCCTTCGCCGTGGCCGGGTCCTTGCGGTCGGCGGCCGGGACGGGGGCCCCGGTCTCCGGTGCGGCCAGGGCCGGGCCGGTGTACGCGGCGGTGGCCGCGGCGAACGCCACGGCCACCGCGGCGGCCCTGAACGTCCTGCTTCTTCTGGTCACGTGACGGTGTCCTCCCCTGCGCCCCGCGGATCGCGGCCGTTTGGGGGGTCCCGGAGCGGGGAAGGCCGCGCGCGGTGTGCGCGTCACAAGTGCGGTCATTCGATCGGAGTTACAGAAGAAAAGACAGACCTTGACTTGAACATCTCAACGCACTATGCAGGGCGGCGGATCCGCTATCCGGACGCCCGGTACGTCCTGTCGTACGTGCCTGCGCGACCCAACCGGCGCACCCCGCAGCCCACTTGGCGGAGCCGGTGAATCCGTGCGCCCCCTCGTGCACCCGGACCGTGGGGTGCGTCACGCTTACCGTCGGGTTCCCTGGGCATGGAGGCGGAGGAGTCGCCCGGGACGTGCCCCCGTACGATGTTCCCGCGCCCGGGAAGCACCGCAGCACGTCCTAAGCCCCGTACCCGAGAAGTCCCGAGGACTGATACGCGATGCCTCGTCCGACTGCCGCACAGATCGCCTACGGAACCGCCACCGTCGTCTGCTCGACGATCGTCATGCTGCTGCTCTCCCGGACGGGTTCGGGCATCGCCGTCGCGGTGGTCACGGTCGCCGCGCTCGGCCTCGGCCTCCTGGTGGCCGCCACCGTCCCGCTGGCCGCGCGGGTCCCCCGGACCGCCCGCGTCTCGCCGCGCGCCGAAGGCGTCTCGGTGCCGCGCATCCCCGGGCAGCGCACCGGCGGTTCGCCCCGGCCCGGCGCCGGCCCCTTCGACGTGCGGGGCGGGGCGGCGCGGCGACCGGACGGCGTGCGCCGCGGCGCGGTGCCGCCGGCGAGGGCCCCGCGGCCCTGACGGCACGGACCCCGCACCGGCTCAGGCCGTGCTGACCTCGACGGTCTTGGCGGGCTTGTCGTGCAGGCCCTGCTTGTACGGCTTGTCGAAGAAGCTCCAGCCACCCGCGATCGCGGTCCACACGCAGGCGCAGCAGAAGGCGAACGGCAGCCAGAGCACGGCCGCCCGGAGCAGCGAGGTCTGCACGGACGGGGTGGCGCCGTCCGAGAGGTTGGCCACCCGCATCTTGAACAGCCGTTTGCCGACGGTCTGTCCGGTCCGGGAGATCAGCACCGTGTCGTAGCCGATGTAGAGGACCGCGGCGAGCACCGACTGTCCGAAGGACTTTCCGTACTCGACGTCGTCCGGGTCCACGGAGTAGCCGGAGAGGCCGAAGCCCCAGGAGAGCAGCCAGACCACCACCCCGACGATGACCATGTCGACGATCCGGGCGAGGACGCGTTTGCCGCTGTCGGCGAGCGGGGGCATGCCGGCCAGCGGGTCGGGGGCGCCGCCGTACCCGCCGTGTCCGCCGCCGCCGTACGGGCCGCCGCCGTAGGGGGAGCCGCCGCCCGCGGGGGGCGGCGGCGCTCCGTACGGGGAACCGCCCCCCGGCGGGGGCGGGCCGCCGGGCGGCGGGGCGCCCCAGGTCGGGCCGCCGCTGGAGGGGGGTGGCGGCCCGCCGGGTCCTCCGGGCGGCGGCCCGCCCGGAGGACCGGACGGCGGAGGACCGGACGGCGGGGGGCCGTTGCCCGCCGGCGGGCCCTCCGGGGGCGGGTCGTAGGGGGAACCGCCGGGGGACGGCGGCGGCTTGCTGAACGGGTCGTCGTCTTCCGGCTGTCCGGGCCGCGGCGGTTCGCTGCTCATGGCCCGAGTGGACCGCGAACCCCCTGGTCCCGCATCCGGCGCGCATCCGTCCGGGCGACCGTGCGCCGGGCCGTCAGCGGGCGACGAAGGTCCCGGCCGCCTTGTCGTGCCAGCCCTGGCGCCACGGCCGGTCGAAGACCGCCCACACCACCCCGACCAGGCCGACCAGCAGCAGGCCCGGCACGGTCAGCACCAGGAACCGGCGCAGCGCCGACCCGAACGACGGGCGGTCGTGCGCCTCGATGTCCTGCACCCGCAGCCCCAGCAGTCCCTTGCCGGCGGTGCGGCCCCAGCGGGCGGTGGGCAGCACCTCGAACAACAGGCCCGCCAACAGCAGTGCCGCCAGGACCGCCCCCAGGTAGGTGGCGGTGGTGCCGTCCAGCAGCCACACGGTGACCGTCCGGCCGGAGAGCTTCGCCGCCTCGATCTTGTGGTCGAGGTGGTCGGCGGCCCGCAGGCCGAGCGGTGCCGCCACCGCCCCGGTCGCCGAGGCGATGAGGGCCGAGTCGAGCAGCCGGGCCAGCAGCCGTCGCCCCCACCCGGCGGGCCGGGCCGCGGCCTGGGCCTGGGCCACGGCCAGGAAGGGGTCGCTGGTCGGCGGCTTCCACGGGATCACCGCCGCCTCCGCCCGGCCCTCGCCCGTGCCGGTGGCCGGCGGCACCGGCACGGTCGCGGCGAGGGCGGCGGGGGGCTGCGCCCAGGGGGCGGCACCGCCGGGGCCCGCCGTCTCGGCGGGCGCGGGCAGCGGCGGCGCCGGGGTCGGCGCCGCGTCGGGGGCGGTACGGGGTGCCGGCGCCGTCGGGCTCGCGGCGGGCGGCCGTCGGTCGCCGCCGGGGCCCTGCTGGTGCGGCAGGGGCGGGGCGGAGTCGGTGGCGGCGCGGGGCGGGCGGTGGAAGGTCAGGGTGCCGTCGTTCGGGCGGGCGCCCCGGTCGCCGCCGGGACCCGGCAGGGCCGGCGGGGCCACCGCTTCGGGGGCGGGCGAGGGGGTCGGGACGCCGGGGGCGGCCACCCGGGGGTCGGGGACCGGGGAGCCCCAGGAGACCTTGCGGTCCGGGTCGCCGGGGACGGCCGGCCGGGCCGGGCTCGCGCCCCAGGAGGCGGCCGGCCCGGGGCGGTTGCCGTGCGGGGACGGCTGCGGCTCCTCGTCGAAGAAGACCGGGCCGGTCTCCTCGGCGGGCGGGGCGGGCGTCGGTGCCTGGGGGGTGTGCGGGTGGGCACCGTCGACGGGTGCGGGACGGCTGGTGCCGGGGACCCAGGCGGCGCCGTTCCAGTACCGGACGTAGCCGGGGATGGAGGGGTCCGGATAGTAGCCCTCGCGGGGCGTCTCTTCGCCGGGTGCCGGGGTTGGGGCACTCATGTCCGTCGTCCCGTATCTGCTCGGTGGTGGGTGATGAGGGTTCCACATCTACCAGACGCGCGCCCCCGACTGCCCGGCTCCGGCGGGACGCCCCCCTTTCCGGGCAACGCGCTTCCCCCACCGGGACGGTGGTCCTCCCGGAAGCCGCCGGGGAGCGAATCGATCGCGCCACGGACCGATGCGGAACGGTCCGCTTCGGTCTGGAAAAAAACTTCTGGGAACTCGCGTAATGCTCCCGGGCCGGCGCGCTCTCCACTCGTAAGGGCCCGCTCCGGGTCCGTGACGAGGAGAGGACGTACGACATGCACACCGTGGTGGAACGCGAGCTGGAACTCCGACTGGTCCTGTCGCCCGAGCGCAGCATCCCGGTGCCGGCCCTGCTGGCGTACCGGACCGAGGACCCGTTCGCCGTGCACGTCACCTTCCACATCGGCACCGCGCATCCGGTCAACTGGACGTTCTCCCGGGAACTGCTGATCGAAGGCGTGTTCCGGCCCTGCGGGCAGGGCGACGTGCGGGTGTGGCCGACCAAGGCGGACGGGCGCAGCGTGGTCCTGGTGGCGCTGACCTCGCCGGACGGTGACGCCCTGTTGGAGGCCCCGGCCGCGCCCGTGTCGGCGTGGTTGGAGCGCACCCTGCGGATCGTCCCCCCGGGGACGGAGGCCGACCGGTTGCGGATCGACGACGGGCTCGCCGCACTGCTGGCGCCCACCCCGGACCGGGGGCAGGAGGAGCCCCGGTCCTCCGACGGGGCGCAGGACGCGGAGTGAACGGGCCCGTCACCGACCGGCGCCGGTCGGGGCGGCCCGTCCGGGTCGGGGACGCCCGGCGGGCCGGAACCCGCCGGCCCCGTGCCACGGCGCGGGGCCGCACCGCCGATGGGGCCGGTCGCGCGTCCGGGGCCATCGGTGTGAACCCGCACGCGCTCCCCCTCGCCCGTCGGGGCGACGGCGCCGGGCCGGGCCACAGTGAGCCCCATGAAGGCCAGCACAGCCAGCACCACCGACGCGATCCGGGCCCTGGAGCACCTCGACGAGGACCCGCCGCCACCGGTGCCGCAGACCGGACCGGGTGCCCGCGGACAGTCCGGCTCGGCGACCGGCGACCGAGACGTCTTTGGCAGGGGAAACCCGCCGTCAGGACGCA